>NZ_JAQQLA010000007.1 GCF_028548395.1 Vogesella indigofera
GTGCAAGTATTTGGCTTGGCCAGACACTTACACCTATCGGTTATTCGTTTTGTTAAAGAGCAGTGCTGAACCGCGTTTCGTTTGCGGCGTCAGCTGAGGAGGCGAACTATAGCGAAGCCCGACACCCGCGTCAACACCCGCAAACACACTTTCCACCAAGAAATCGGCAAGCCATTGATTACAAAGCCAGCCGACCACCAAGAAAAATGAAAAAGGTTGGCCGCAACGATTCTTCGGCGTGACGCAGCACGCGGCAGGCGATTCTGCTAATCTTGCTTTTTTGTTTCAGCGCGTGCTTTCACCACGGTTTCAGAGCGATTCGACAATGACAACACTGAAGTTTGATGTCCTGATTATTGGTAGCGGCCTGGCCGGCATGACCCTGGCGCTGCATCTGGCCGAGCATTACGAGGTCGGCCTGATCACCAAGCGGGATTTGCTGGAGGGCAGTTCTTCTTATGCACAGGGCGGCATTGCCGCAGTGCTGGACACCGGCGACTCGGTCGCCAAGCATATAGATGACACGCTGATCGCCGGTGCCGGGCTATGTAATGAAGAAACCACCCGCTTCATCGTCGAGAACTCGAAGGATGCCATCGACTGGCTGGTGGATCTCGGTGTGCCGTTCACCCGGGATGCCAGTCACCAGACCGGTTTTCACCTGACCCGCGAGGGCGGCCATAGCCATCGCCGCATCATCCACGCCGCCGATGCCACCGGCGCGGCGGTAACGTCCACACTGGGCCAGAAGATCAAGGCTCATCCGCGCATCCGCGTGCTGGAAAACCATATTGCGGTCGACCTGATTACCGGCAAGAAGCTGGGGCGCACCGAGAACCGCTGCTATGGCGCCTATGCGCTAGACAAGGATCTGGACGAGGTGGTGACCATTGCGGCCAACCATACCATCCTCGCCTCCGGCGGCGCCGGCAAGGTCTACCTCTATACCACCAATCCGGATACCGCCACCGGCGACGGCATTGCCATGGGCTGGCGCGCCGGTTGCCGGGTCGGCAATATGGAATTCATCCAGTTCCACCCGACCTGCCTGTATCACCCGCACACCAAGTCGTTCCTGGTCTCGGAGGCGGTGCGCGGCGAAGGCGGCATCCTGCGCCTGCCGGACGGCACCCGCTTCATGCCGCAGCACGACGAGCGCGCCGAACTGGCACCGCGCGACGTGGTGGCGCGTGCCATCGACTTCGAAATGAAGAAGCACGGCCTCGACTGCGTCTATCTGGACATTTCCTACAAGCCGGCCAGCTTCATCCAGGAGCACTTCCCCAATATCTACGCGCACTGCCTGGAGCTGGGCATCGACATCACCCAGCAGCCGATTCCGGTGGTACCGGCGGCGCACTATACCTGCGGCGGCCTGGTCACCGATCTGGAAGGTCGCACCGATGTCGACGGCCTGTACGCGGTCGGCGAAGTCGCCTGCACCGGCCTGCATGGCGCCAACCGCCTGGCCAGCAACTCGCTGCTGGAATGCATGGTGATCGGCAAGGCGGCCGCGGCCAACATCGTGGCGTCGAAGACGGTGCCGCTGCCGGCGATCCCGGACTGGGACGACAGCCGCGTCACCGATCCGGATGAAGAGGTGGTGATCTCGCACAACTGGGACGAGCTGCGCCGCGCGATGTGGGACTACGTCGGCATCGTGCGTACCAACAAGCGGCTGGAGCGGGCGCTGCACCGCATCAACCTGCTGTCGGAAGAGATCAACGAGTACTACAGCCACTTCCACGTCACCAACGACCTGATCGAGCTGCGCAACCTGGTGCAGACCGCCGAGCTGATCGTGCGCTCTGCCCTGCTGCGCAAGGAGAGCCGCGGCTTGCACTTCAGCCGCGACTATCCGCAGACCGACGCCAGCTGCCACGATACCGTGCTGACGCCGGCAGGCTGAGGCACAAGGTTGGCCGCAGCCGTTGCGGCCAACCTTTGCCGGCGTCCGGCTACTGCGCGCCGTTATGGCCGGACAGCGGCAGGGTGAACCAGAACACGCAGCCGCCGGCCAGCGTATCGCTGACGCCGAATTCGCCATGGTGGAATTCGACGATGGAGCGGCAGATATTGAGGCCGATCCCCATCCCGTCCGGCTTGGTGGAATAGAACGGCGTAAACAGGTTGTCCTTCACCTCCTGCGCCAGCCCCGGCCCGCTGTCGCTGACCTCCACCCGCCAGAAGCGTTCGCCGGCCTCGGTGCGGATCGCCACCAGCGGCCGCCGCACGTCGGCCTCGCGCATCGCCTCCACTGCATTCTTGATCAGGTTGAGCAGCACCTGCTCGATCAGCACCGGGTCCATCTGTACCGTCACCGGCTTGCTCCCCGGCTCCCACAGCAGCTGGGCGCCGTACTTCTCCGCCAGCGGCAGAGCCAGCGCATGGGCGCGCGACACCGACAGATCAGGATCGGCATTCTCCAGCTGCGGCGCGTGCTTCTTGACGAAGGCGCGGATGCTGTTGACGATCTGCCCGGCCCGGCGCGCCTGCTGCACGATGGCCTGGATCGCCTCCTGCACGCCGTGCTGTTGCTGCACCGCCTCCGGCAGCCGCCGCGACACCCCGGCGGCGTAGGTGGAAATGGCGGTCAGCGGCTGGTTCAGCTCGTGCGCCAGGCTGGACGCCATCTCACCCATCGCGATCAGCCGCGAGGTGGTCTGGAAGCGCTCGTCCTGCGTGCGCGCCCGTTCGTCGCGCTGGCGCTGCTCGGTGACATCGACCAGCATCGCCAGCCACGCCTCTTCCTCGTTGACCCAGCTGATCTTGCGGTACTGCAGCTGGAACCAGTGCTCGTCGTGGTCCGGCGAAAACTCCAGCGACACGCGGTCTGCCGGTGCGGCGCCGGCCAGCCCCGGCAGCATCGGGCAATACAGCCCCGCCGGTTCGAACTGCGCCCACATCTCGGCAAAGGCCGGGTTGGCGTACAACAGCTGCGAGCTGGCGCCATCGGTCACGCACAGGCCAACATCGAGACCGTTGAGCACCGACAGGAAGCGCTGGTGCGAATAGTTGAGCGCCAGCCGCTTTTTCTTCAGTTCGGTGATGTCGTACAGCGACGCCACCCAGCCGGTGTGACGTCCGTCGTTGCCGCGCAGCGGCGTGGCATAGAAGCGCACCTCGAAACGCTCACCGTCGCGATGGCAGAACGGCAGCTCGAAGCCGTGCTCCGGCAATTCGCCGCCCAGCACCGCCTGCATTGCCGCCTGCAACAGCGCCCCCTCCTCCTGCGGCCAGAAGGAGTACGGCGGCGACTGGCCGACCAGCTCGGCCGCCTCCAGCCCAGTCAGCTCGCAAAAGGCACGGTTGACGTGCACGATCTGGCCGCGCAGATCCAGCGCCAGCAGCCCGCTTTTCATGCTGTTCTCGATCGCCTGGCGCAGGATCATCTCGTGCTGCAACGCCTTTTCCGCCTGCGCCCGCTCGCGCACGTGGCCACGGATGCGCCACAGCGAGTACAGCAGCGCCAGGGTCAGCAGGCCGATGAAGCTGGACAGCACCGGCAGCGCCAGCCCGACACCGGCGCGGTAGCTGACCGCGCGCAGGCTGAGGCCATAGCCGGGCGGATCGAAACTGATCTGGTGGAACAGCGTGTTCTGCGGCGGCGTCTGCTCGAACTTGCTGGCCAGCGCCTTGCCGTCCAGGTCCACCACACTGATGTGGTATTGCGAGGCGATCCACCACGGCACCTGGTGGTGCAGTAGCGCTGCCATGTCATAGACGATGCGCACCCCGCCCTGATAGCGGCCGTGCACCAGCACCGGTACCGCCAGATCGAAACGGTACTTGCCGTCCGCGGCACGGTACGGCGTGCCGAACACCGGCCGCTTCAGGCGCTCGGCGCGCCACAGGGCGTCGTAGCTGCCGCCTTCGAGTTGCTGGCCGCCATTGGCCATGCCACTGCCGTCGAGCAGCACGCGGCCGCGGCCGTCCACCCACTGCACCTCGGCGATCTCGCGGCTCTCGCGCCGCAGCAGGCTGGCGGCGGCGACAAAACGCTGCTGCCCGGCTTCGCCGCCCTGCAGGTCCGGCGTCATGCTCTCCACCGTCTGCTGGTGCCCTTCCAGATGCAGGCGCAGGCTCTGTTCCAGCCACAGCAGCTCCTGCACCAGGCTGTCGCGCTGTTCGTCGACCCAGTCGCGATAGACCACGGAGTAGAGACCAGCCAGTGCCGCCAGCAGTGCGGCCAAGGTCAGGGTCACCCCCAACCACAGCAGGCGGGGCGACGATTTCAACGGGGGAGTAGCTATCAATTGCATACGGGCAACCTTGGCAAACAGCATCAATCATTAGGGAAAACCCCAATGCGGAAGTCCCCAATGGTCAGCCCCCATTGCGGGAACTACTGTTGATGTGGCGGACAGTCCGTTTGTCTGACACGGACGATAACACGCACAACACAACAAATAACAGGAGAGTACCGAGATGAAACTGAAATATGCAGCCCTTGTAATCGGGGCCACTTTCGGCTTCGCTGGCGCAGCCCACGCCGCTGATTTCGTCATCAAATTCAGCCACGTCGTGGCGCAGGACACCCCGAAAGGCAAGGCCGCCGAATACTTCAAGAAGCTGGCCGAAACCCGTACCAAGGGCCGTGTACAGGTACAGGTATTCCCCAACAGCCAGCTGTACAAGGACAAGGAAGAACTGGAAGCGCTGCAGCTGGGCGCGGTACAGATGCTGGCACCAAGCCTGGCCAAGTTCGGCCCGCTGGGCGCCAAGGAATTCGAGGTCTTCGACCTGCCGTACATCTTCGACAGCTACGACGAGCTGCACAAGGTGACCCAGGGCCCGATCGGCATGCAGCTGCTGGCCAAGCTCGAAAACAAGGGCATCAAGGGCCTCGCCTACTGGGATAACGGCTTCAAGATCTTCTCCGCCAACAAGCCGCTGAAATCGCCGGCAGACTTCAAGGGCCTGAAGATGCGCATCCAGTCGTCCAAGGTACTGGAAGAAGAAATGCGCGCACTGGGCGCCATGCCGCAGGTGATGGCCTTCTCCGAGACCTACCAGGCGCTGCAGACCGGCGTAGTGGACGGCACCGAGAACCCGCCGTCCAACATGCTGACGCAGAAGATGCACGAAGTGCAGAAGCACGCCACAGTGAGCAACCACGGCTATCTCGGCTACGCCGTGATCGTCAACAAGAAGTTCTGGGACGGCCTGCCGGCCGACATCCGCACCACGCTTGATGGCGCGATGAAGGAAGCCACCGTCTACGCAAACAAGATTGCGCAACAGGAAAACGAAAGCGATCTGGCCAAGATCAAGGCCTCCGGCAAAACCCAGATCTACATCCCGACGGCAGCAGAACGCGCCGCCTTCAAGAAAGCCCTGACTCCGGTTCACTCCAAGATGGACGACCGCATCGGCGAAGGCCTGGTACAGCTGATCTACAAGCAGACCGGCTACACCCCGAACTGAACCGTACCTGACTGACAAAAGGTTGGCCGCATCCCGCAGCATGGCATGCGGCCAACCTTTGTCTTAACCGGAGTCACTATCATGAAATTCCTCGACCACCTCGAGGAGTGGCTGATCGCCACCCTGATGGCCGCCGCGACGCTGATCACCTTCTTCGCCGTCGTGCACCGTTACGGGAGCGGCATCGAGCTGCTTCAACCCCTGCTTGCCGATATCCACACCAGCTGGGCACAGGAACTGACCATCTACCTGTTCGTGTGGATGGCCAAGTTCGGTGCCGCCTACGGCGTACGTACCGGCATCCACGTCGGCGTCGACGTGTTGATCAACAAGCTGTCCGACCGCAACCGCGCCAAGTTCATCATCATCGGCCTGCTGGCCGGCGCACTGTTCACCGGCATCGTCGGCACCCTCGGCGCCACCTTTGTCTGGGAAATCGGCCATACCGAGCAGACCTCGGCCGACCTGGAAGTGCCGATGTGGCTGGTCTACCTCGCGGTACCGTGCGGCTCGTACCTAATGTGCTTCCGCTTCCTGCAGGTCATGGTCAACTTCCTCAAGACCGGTGAGCTGCCGAAACACGACCACAGCCATGTCGAAGGCATGGACGACGTCGCCGAAGACAGCAACTGGTTCGCGCTGGACGACAACCTGCACCCGCATGACGTAGCCAACAAAGGAGGCAAGCAATGAGCGCCCTCATCATTTTCGGCCTGCTGCTGGTGCTGATGCTGACCGGCATGCCAATCTCCATCTCGCTCGGCCTCACCGTGCTGACCTTCCTGTTCACCATGACCGACGTGCCGATCGAGGCGGTGGCGCTGAAGCTGTTCACCGGCATCGAGAAGTTCGAGATCATGGCCATTCCGTTCTTCATCCTCGCCGGCAACTTCCTCACCCACGGCGGGGTGGCGCGGCGGATGATCAAGTTCGCCTCGTCCATGGTCGGCCACTGGCATGGCGGCCTCGGCCTCGCCGGCGTGATGGCCTGCGCGCTGTTTGCCGCGGTATCGGGTTCCAGCCCGGCCACCGTGGTCGCCATCGGCTCCATCCTGCTGCCGGCAATGGTGAAACAGGGCTTTCCCAACAGCTTCGGCGCCGGTGTCATTACCACTTCCGGTGCACTGGGCATCCTGATCCCGCCGTCGATCGTGATGGTGATGTACTCGGTCGCCACCAACACCTCGGTTGGCCAGCTGTTCATGGCCGGCGTGATTCCGGGGCTGATGCTGGCCACCTTCCTCGGCCTCACCACCTGGTACCGGGCGCGCAAGTTCAACTACCCGCGCCTGCCTAAGGCCACCTTCAAGCAACGCGTCAAGGCGCTGCGCGAATCGATGTGGGGCCTGTTCTTGATCGTGGTGGTAATCGGCGGCATCTACACCGGCATCTTCACCCCGACCGAGGCAGCCGCGATGTCGGCGGTATACGCCTTCATCGTCGCCGTGTTCATCTACAAGGACCTGACGCTGAAGCAGGTGCCCAAGGTGCTGCTCGATTCGGCCAGCATGTCGGCGATGCTGCTGTACATCATCACCAACGCGGTACTGTTCTCGTTCCTGATGACCAGCGAAGGCATCCCGCAGGCGATGGCCGGCTGGCTGATCGACGCCGGTCTCGGCCCGATCGCCTTCCTGCTGGTGGTCAACATCCTGCTGCTGCTGGCCGGTAACGTGATGGAGCCGTCGTCCATCGTCTTGATCTTCGCGCCCATCCTGTTCCCGGTGGCGATGCAGCTGGGCATCGACCCGGTGCACTTCGGCATCCTGATCGTGGTGAACATGGAAGTCGGCATGTGCCACCCGCCGGTGGGGCTGAACCTGTACGTTGCCTCCGGCATCACCAAGATGGGCATCACCGAGCTGACGGTGGCGGTCTGGCCGTGGCTGCTGACCATGCTGGCTTTCCTTGGCCTGGTCACCTATGTGCCGATGATCTCGCTGTGGCTACCCAAGACCCTGGGCATGATGTAACAAGCACGTTGGCCGCAAAAACGCGATGGAACCTCCCCATCGCGTTTTTTGTCGGACACGGCATAGCCCGCAACTAAGGGTTGGCCCTATAATGTCAACCCTCTCCACACCCTCATGAAATAATAATCAGGAGCCAACAGAATGGACGAGCAACTGCGTCAAGCCGCACTCGATTTCCACCAGTTCCCACAGCCGGGCAAGATCCAGGTCGCCCCTACCAAGCCGCTGGCCACCCAGCGCGACCTGGCCCTTGCCTACTCGCCAGGTGTGGCAGCACCTTGCGACGCAATCGTGGAAGACCCGCTGAACGCCTACAAGTACACCGCTCGTGGCAACCTGGTCGCCGTGGTCACCAACGGCACCGCCGTGCTGGGTCTGGGCAATATCGGCCCGCTGGCCGGCAAGCCGGTGATGGAAGGTAAAGGCGTGCTGTTCAAGAAGTTCGCCGGCGTCGACGTGTTCGACATCGAGCTGAACGAGAACGACCCCGACAAACTGGTCGACATCATCTGTGCGATGGAGCCGACTTTCGGCGGCATCAACCTGGAAGACATCAAGGCGCCGGAGTGCTTCTACATCGAGAAGAAGTGCCGCGAGCGCATGAACATTCCGGTGTTCCACGATGACCAGCACGGCACCGCCATCGTCGCCGCCGCCGCGGTACTGAACTCGCTGCGCCTGGTGAACAAGGACATCGGCAACGTGCGCGTGGTGGCCTCCGGCGCCGGCGCCGCCGCCATCGCCTGCCTGGAGCTACTGGTCGCGCTGGGCGTGAAGCGCGAGAACATCACCGTCTGCGACTCCAAGGGTGTGATCTACCAGGACCGCGACGACAAGATGGACGAATCGAAGAAGCGCTTCGCCATCCCGGACAACGGTCAGCGCAAGCTGGCGGACGCCATGGTCGACGCCGACATCTTCATGGGTCTGTCCGGCCCGAAACTGGTGACCCAGGACATGGTGAAATCCATGGCCGCCAACCCGGTGATTCTGGCCATGGCCAACCCGGAACCGGAAATCCTGCCGCCACTGGTAAAAGAAGTCCGTCCGGATGCCATCATCGGTACCGGCCGTTCCGACTTCCCGAATCAGGTGAACAACGTGCTGTGCTTCCCGTTCATCTTCCGTGGTGCGCTGGACGTGGGCGCCACCACCATCAACGAAGAGATGAAGCTGGCCACCGTGCGCGCCATCGCCGATCTGGCCATGGCCGAGCAGAACGACGTGGTGGCCACCGCCTACGGTGACCAGGAACTGTCCTTCGGCCCGGAATACGTGATTCCGAAGCCGTTCGACCCTCGCCTGATCGTGAAGATCGCCCCGGCCGTCGCCCAGGCGGCGATGGATTCCGGCGTGGCCACCCGCCCGATCGCCGACATGGACGCCTATGTCGAGCAGCTGGCACAGTTCGTGTACAAGACCAACCTGTTCATGAAGCCGGTATTCACCCAGGCCAAGAAAGCCAAGGCCCGCGTGGTGATGGCCGAAGGTGAAGACGAGCGCGTGCTGCACGCCACCCAGGAAATCATCTCGCAAGGCCTGGCCTACCCGATCCTGATCGGCCGTCCGTCGGTGATCGAGAAGCGTATCGAGAAACTGGGTCTGAAGATGACCGCAGGTGTCGATTTCGACCTGGTCAACAACGAGTCCGATCCGCGCTTTGCCGAGTACTGGAAAGAGTACTACGAGCTGAGCAAGCGCAAGGGCGTGTCGCAGGAACAGGCGCGTCGCCGCGTGATCGGCAACACCACCCTGATCGGTGCGCTGATGGTACGTCGCGGTGAAGCGGATGCGATGATCTGCGGCACCTACGGCCCGTATCGCCAGCACTTCGACATCATCGAGAACGTGATCGGCTACGCCCGCCAGGACAAGGTCGCCGGTGCCATGAACGCGCTGATCCTGCCGACCGGCAACATCTTCATCGCCGACACCTACGTGAACCCGAATCCGGACGCCGAGCAGCTGGCAGCGATCACCGAGATGGCGGCACAGTCGGTACGCCGCTTCGGCATCAACCCGAAAGTGGCACTGCTGTCCAACTCCAGCTTCGGCACCTGGAACTCGGAAGGCGCCTGCAAAATGCGCGACGCGCTGGCTCTGGTGCAGGAAGCGCATCCGGAACTGGAAATCGACGGCGAAATGCAGGGCGATGCCGCGCTGATCGAAAGCATCCGCCAGCAGGCGATGCCGGACAGCACGCTGAAGGGCGCCGCCAACCTGCTGGTGATGCCGAACGTGGAAGCGGCCAACATCAGCTACAACCTGCTGCGCGTATCGGCATCCGACGGTGTGACCATCGGCCCGATCCTGATGGGCATGGCCAAGCCGGTGCACATCCTGACCCCGATCTCCTCGGTACGCCGCATTGTCAACATGGTGGCGCTGGCCGCGGTGGATGTACAAGCAAATGGCTAACCGCCGATAGTGGTTATACTGAACGGGTGAACGTCATGTTCACCCGTTTTTTTTATGTTGCGGCCAACCTTGTGGAGATTCCGATGAGCGCCGATTTCAACCCAGCCGATCCGTTCGCCCTGTTCCGCCAGATGATGCAAAGCGCGACCCCGCCGGGCGCCCAGCCGTTCCTGCCACCGATGAGCGAAGAGGAAATCGACCGCCGCATGGCCGAGCTGCGCGTGGTGGAAACCTGGCTCACCATGAACCTGGGCGCACTGTCGATGCAGATCCGCACCCTGGAAATGCAAAAGGCGGCCCTCGCCGCCCTGCGCCCGAAAGGCGAATAAAAAAACGTTGGCCGCAACAGCTTGCGGCCAACGTTTGCTTGATGGCGTGACCGGCTCAGCCCACCATCGCCGAGATGTCGAAACGGCAGGGGTTGAGCGGCGTTTCACCGTGCGGAATACGGCTGGCGCTGCGTTCGTACTGCTGCCACAGCTGCCGCCGCGCCTGGGTATCGAACATCCGCGCATGCAGCAGGTCGAGGAAGTGCAGCATGGTCTGCGCATCGACCTTGGCCTTGCCCAGCGTGTGCTCGCTCAGCACACAGGACATCGCGTAGCGCACCTGCGTCACTTCTGGCCCCAGCCTGGCCGGATCAGTCTGCCGCACTGCGCGCTGCCACGCCCGCGCCAGCTGGCTGCTGGCGGCAAACGCCGCCGCATTGCCGGCAAAGCGCGCCGCGATCAGCTCGCCGACGTCGTCACGCAGCAGGTCGCCATTGCGATCCGGCGGGAACACGGACTCCGCCACCGGCAGGCGCTCCTGCGACAGCAGCAACCACAGCACCAGTACGCCACCGCAGGCGGCGGCAACGGTGCTGACCAGCAATCGGCCTGCCATCTTCGTCTCCCGTTTCTGCTTGTCCTGTTACCGCTTGTTCCGTAGCCGGGCCGGCCGGCCCAGCCGCCCTGCCCACTCTATTACAGTAGCCCCAGCCCCTTGAGCATCACCAGCAGGATCAGCAGCGGAGTCACGTATTTCAGCAAACCGTACAGCAACTGCACCACGACACGGTTGTGCAGCACGCCTTCGTTCGACAGCGCCGGCCCCATCTTGTCCTTGCCCCACACCCAGGACACGAACAGGCAGATGAAGATGCCGCCTATCGGCAACAGGATGGACGACGACACGAAGTCGAACAAGTCGAAGAAGGTCATGCCAAACAGCTTGACGTCGGCCAGCACGCTGTTGGACAGCGCGCAGCTGGCACCGATCACGCCCAGCAGCAGCAGGTTGATCAGCGTCGCCCTGGCGCGGCTGATATTGAAACGGCCGACCATCACCGACACCGGCACTTCCAGCAGCGACAGCATGGCACCGGTAGCCGCCACCGCCGACAACACGAAGAACAGCACCATGAACAGGTGCCCCATCGGCATGCTGGCGAACACCGCCGGAATGGTGATGAACAGCAGCGACGGCCCGGCTTCCGGCTTGAAGCCGAAGGTGAACACCGCCGGGAACACCACGATACCGGCCAGCATCGACACGAACAGGTCGGCACTCATCACCCGCACCGTGGTGGCCGGAATGTTCTGGTCGTCACGGAAATAGCTGCCATAGGTCATCATGGTGCCCATGCCGATCGACAGCTTGAAGAACGCCAGCCCCATCGCGATCAGCGCCACTTCGGCGGTGATCTTGGAGAAATCGGGAGCGAACAGGAAGGCCAGCCCCTGCGCCGCACCCGGCAGCATCAGGCTGCGCACGCCCAGCACCAGCAACAGGATGAACAGCACCGGCATCAACCGCTTGGTGACCGCCTCGATGCCCTTGGCCACGCCCAGCAACAGGATGCCGCCGATGAACAGCAGCACGCCCCACTGCCACAGCAAAGACTGCAGCGGATCGGACACCAGCGCGCCGAACGCGGCCGAGGTCTGCGCCGGGTCCTTGCTCAGGATGTCGCCGCCGATGGCCTTGAACACATAGGCGAACACCCAGCCCGCCACTTCGGAATAGAACGACAGGATCAGGAACGCCGCCAGCACGCCGGAGGCGCCGATCAGCCACCAGTATTGCCCGGCCGGCGCCAGCACCCGCAAGGTGGTGACCGCGTCGGCCTTGGCTTTGCGGCCGAGCATGATCTCGGCAATCATCACCGGCAGGCCGACCAGCAGCGTGGCCAGCAGGTACACCAGCAGGAAACCGGCGCCGCCATTGGCACCGGTGACATAAGGAAACTTCCAGATATTGCCCAGCCCGACCGCGGAACCGAGCGTGGCCGCCAGCACGCCGAAGCTGCTGGTAAAGGCATCCCGCGCCTGACCCGCGGGTGTCGCGGGTTGCGTAGTTTGTTTCATGGTTTGTCCCACCTTGAAATGACAACAAGCCCGCCGCCGTGGATAACAGCGCGGGCATCACTCTCCACCGCAATGGAGGGTCGGGATTTTGAAGGGGGAACGAAAGACAGTAAAGAAGATTCTTAGAGCGTGTTCATGATCCGCACGCTCACGCGAGACAAGGCGAAAACGGCTGAGGAAACGGCGTTTCTCCAGAGATGAACAAGCATGCCGAAGCCGCTTTCAACGGCCTATCACCCCGCCGGGATCAAGTCGCAGCAGATCGTGAACAGGCTCTTACAGCCCAGCCGGGCGCACAAGGCGCCCAGTCAGCCGCAACAGCCAGTCGCGGCACAGCGCCAGCTGGCTGAGTTCGACAAACTCGTCGGGACGGTGTGCCTGCTCGATCGAACCGGGGCCGCACACCACCGCGGCAATGCCGGCCTCGGCAAAGCGGCCGGCCTCGGTGGTATAGGCCACCGCCTCGCCACGGCAACCGTGGCACAGCGCGTCGACATGCTGGCGCACGCTGCTGTCGGCATCCGATTCGAACGGCGGACAGTTGACCAACGGCTCAAAGCTGATCGCCGCCTCCGGCGCCACCTGCTGCATCTCCGCGCTCAGCAGCGCCGCGTATTCGCGCACCGAATCGACGAAGCGCTGGTGATTGTCACCCGGCAGCCAGCGGCACTCGAACACGAACTCGCAATCCTTGGGCACGATGTTGGCCGCGGTGCCGCCGTTGATGACGCCGGTCTGCAAGGTGGTGAACGGCACGTCATACAACGCCTGCCGCATGCCGAAACTCTGCTCGGCATCGGCCAGCTTGCGGATGTGCACGATCAGCTTGGCGGCATACTCGATGGCGTTGACACCCTTGGGCGTCAGCGAGGAATGCGCGGCGCGGCCGAGCACGCGGCAACGGTAATGGGCTATGCCCTTGTGGGCGATCACCGGCCGCATCATGGTCGGCTCGCCGATGATGCAGCCCTCGATCGGTAGCTGTCGCTGCTGCAGGTCGGCAATCAGGCGCCCGACCCCCAGGCAGCCGACTTCCTCATCGTAAGACAATGCGATACCGATGGCGCGCTGCAGCTGGCCGGCTGCGGCCAACCTTGTCCACTCCTCGACCAGGGACAGCACACAGGCAATGAAGCCCTTCATGTCACAGCTGCCGCGGCCATAGAGGCGGCCATCACGCTCGCTCATGGCAAAGGGGTCGCTCTGCCAGCTCTGGCCGTCGACCGGCACCACGTCGGTGTGCCCGGACAACACCACGATCGGCAGCGCCGGATCCCCGATTACCGCGAACAGGTTGGCCTTGTCGCCGGCATCGGAAAAGGTCAGCGTGCAGCCAACGCCAAACTGCGCCAGGTAGCCCTGCACCCACCGGATCAGGGCCAGATTGGACTCACGACTGGTGCTGTCAAAGGAAATCAGCTGGGCGAGGATGGCTTGCATGGCGCGATCAGAGGTAGTTGAACAGGGACAGGCTCTTCACCTGGGAAAAGGTTTTCTGCGTCACTTCCAGCGCCGTCCTGGCCATCTCGAAGTCGGACACCGCCTTGGCCAGATCCAGGTCTTCCAGATTGCTGATCTGCGACGCGTATTGCACGCTCAGGGCGTCACCCATCTCGATCAGCGAATCGGTCTCCTGCATGCGCGAACCGAGCGAAGCCCGACTGGCCAGCACCTGCGACAGGCCGTCATCCAGTCCCTGGATGACCGTCGCAATATTGGTGGCGTAGTTGGGATCAACCGAGCCGGCTGTCAGTGCCTCGTCGAACACCGACAGCGACTGCCACAGCTCGTTACCAGCCGCGGTCGGCCCTGCCGGAGCGGGTCCGGCCGGAGTTGAGGTACGACCGAACACTACCGAACCGGGCTCGGTGACCGCGATCTCGCGGCTGGACGAGATCGCCATGTACTGGCGCTGGTCATTGCCCTGGTAGTTGATATTCAGCTGCGGCGGGGTCGCCTGCACCGCCATGGTAAACGGCGGCTTGCTCTTGTCGGTGCCGCCGAAGATATAGTTGGAGGCACCATCGGTGGTGTTGGCGAGCGAAACCAGCTCTTTCACTTTCTCGCGCATCTCGTTCTGGATCGACTGCCGGTCCTCATTGGTCAGCACGGTGTTGCCCGCCTGCACCGCCAGGGTCTTGATCGAGATGATGGTATTGGAGACGTTGCCGAGAATGGTATCGGTAATCGCCAGCTGCGAGGCCGCCGCCTTGGCATTGCTGGATTGCTGCGTGTTCATCGACTTGGACTGGTTGATGTCGACCAGCGTGGCCGCCGCCACCGGGTCATCCGATGCCCGGTTGATGCGTTTCAGGGTCGACAGCTGCTCGTTGAGGCGGTTGAGCTGGGAACCCTTGCTTTGCAGGTTATAGGTGCCCATGATGTACTGGGTATTGCTGCTGACTCTCATTGCCTTATCCTCTGAAAACTATCAACGCAGGTCCAGCAGCGACTGGAAAATTTCCTGCGCCACCTGGATGACCTTGCTCGATGCCTGGTAGGCCTGCTGATAGCGTATAAGATTCGCCGCTTCCTCGTCGAGATTGACGCCGGAGAACGATTCCCTCTTCAATTTTACTTCCTGCAACGCCGCTTCCTGCGCCGTCAGGCTGACCTGCACCACGTTGGTACGGCTACCGACATAGCTGACGGTCTGGCCATAAAACGACTGCAGGCTGCCGGTACGCGCGGCGCCGACGGCGGGCAGGAAGGTCGAGGTGGAATTGGGCGTCGCCGCCATCAGTGGCCGCGTCTGCAAGCGAGCCATTTCCAGCAGGTTGGCGTTATCCAGCTGCGCCGACTCGCCTGGGGCGCCGGTGCGCGGAGTCACCGGGATGGTCTGGTTGGTTGCCGCCTGGCCCTCGAACTTGAAGGCGATATGCTGGCCACTGGCGAGGGTAAATTCGTAGACCCCGGCCTGGCTTGCCGACTGCGTCACCGGCACGATGGTGCCGCCAAAGTCCGCCTCGAACGGCGGGGTGTTGCCCGGAATATAGTTCAATGCCAGCGCCGGTGCTGCCGGCAGGGTCGGGTTGGCCGCCGGCGACAGATTGGATACCTGCCAGATCGCCGAAATGGACGGCTTGCCGCCCGGCACCTCGGTCGGGTCGACCGGCGTGGTGGCACCGGCCTGGATGCCGGAGGCGACCGCCAGCTGCGATGGCTCCTGCACCGCCACGGCAAAGCGGCGCAAGGCATCGCGCATCGCCTTGGCTTCACCGGCCGGCGTGGTCGCGTTCTCCGCCGTGGTGCGGAAGGCGGTCAAGTCGGCAAACATCGGCGTACTGGCCGGCAGGCCGTTGAGGTCGACACCCAGCGCCTGCTGCCGGTTCATCGCATCGGAAAACTCGACAGCCATGCGGCCGAGGTCGGCCTGCACGCGGGCAACATCGTAATTCAGCGTGGTCATGGCGCCGGCGATGCTGCCGCCGGCGATCAGCTGCGAATTGAGCACCACCGTGTTGTTGGTGCCCGGCAGCTTGATGCCCAGTGACGGCGCTTCCGGATCCTCCGGCTGCGCCGGTGCGCCACGCATCATGGTCATTTCGTAACTGGTCTCGCCTATCACCAGCGGATGACCCTGGCCGATGTAGACGCTGTACATGCCATCGGATTGCTCGACCACGTCGGTCTTGATCAGCTTGTTCAGGTCGCGCACCAGCGTATCGCGCTGGTCCAGCAGGTCGTTGGGCGCACGGCCCTCGCCCTGGTTCAGGGAAATGATCTGTTCGTTGAGGGCGGCAATCTGCCTGGCGTAGGAGTTGACCCCCTCCACCGAGGTATTGATCTGGTTGATCAGGCCGTTACGCACCTCTTCCATACGGGTGTTCATCGACTGGAAACGGCCGGACAGCGACTCGGCCTGGCTGATCACCGACTGCCGCGCGGCGATGGAGGTCGGCTGCTGGCTGAGGGTTTGCAGGCTGGCGTAGAAACCCTGCATCAGGTTGGAAAGGCCGGCATTGCCATCGGTAATCAGGTTGTCGATATCGGACAGGGCGGTGGCCTGGGTCTGGAAGCCGCTACTGGACGCGGTGACATTCTGCAGCTGCTCGTCCATGAAGCCGTCGTACAGCCGCGATACCGCGTACAGGTCGACACCACGGCCGGTGTAGCCGTAACCGACAAACTGCGGCGTCGCCGCACTCTGGGAAAGACGCTGGCGGTTGTAGCCATCGGTATTGACGTTGCTGATGTTGTGGCTGGTCACGTCCAATGCCGCGCGTGCCGCATTGAGACCACTGATACCGATACTGAAAATACCACTCATGATTCACTCTCCCGTTGTTCTTTATCGGCAGCTAGGCGGCTGAACTTTAGCGTGCCAGCAGGGACTGGGCGACGCCGGCCAGTTTGCGCGCATACGCCGGATCGGTGGCGTAGCCGCCCTGCTGCAGCGCCACGGCAAAGCCCTGCGCGTTATCGCCCTGGTTCAGCGCGCGCTGGTAGCGGCTGCTGCCTTCCAGCAACTTGGCGTAATCGTCGAAGGCCGCTTGCAGGCTCGGATAGGAACGGAACGATTCCACCTGCTTGCGTGCCTTGCCGTCGACGTATTCGGTGGTCAGCGTCGCCACCGATTCACCGCGCCACGCGCCGCCGGCCTTGATGCCGAACAGGTTGTAGCTCTCGCGGCCATCCGGATGACGGATGCTGCGGCTGCCCCAGCCGCTTTCCAGCGCGGCGTGACCGACCAGCAACTCCGGCGCCACGCCGAGGCGCTCGGCCGCCTGGCCGGCATGCGGCAACAGAGTGCTGACAAATGCCTGCCGCTCGCTCGGAATCGCCACCGGTGCCGGTGCCGGTGCCGCCGTGGCGGTGCCGGCAGCTTCCGTGTACTGGCGGATGGCTTTCGCCGTCGCGGCGGGCAGCGCCGGCAAGGGCAGCATGCCGCTGCTGGCGGCCGGCGTCGCGGTCTTGTCTATCCGCGCTACACCCTCGATCTGGCGGGCCAGCATCTCAGCCAGCCCGGTACCGCCGCCCTGCACCATCGCGTTGACCATCTGCTGGTCGAGCATGCCGCGGTAGGTGCCCAGCTCCGAGGAATCCTCTTCGCCGTCAAAACCGTTGCTGCGCATCGACGCCATCATCTGGTTCAGCAGGATGGCCTCGAACTGGCTGGCGACCTGCCGGATCGCTTCCTTCGGATTGCTGCGCGCAAGGGAAGACAAACGTTCGGTCGCATTGGGATCGATCGCTAACTGATTGCTGGCATCGCGGGAAACTTGCATGGCGGGAACGCTAAACAGACACAGACGCCGGATTTACAGCAAGAATCAGGCCAGCAAAAAAGGCGATGCCCGTCGGGACATCGCCTTGCCAGTGGCTTGCGGCCAACCTTGCCGCTCAGATGATCTGCAATTCCGCCTTCAGCGAGCCGGAGGCCTTCATCGCCTGCAGGATGGAGATCAGGTCCTGCGGTGTGGCGCCGACCGAATTCAGGGCGCCCACCACCTCCGACAGCGAGGCACCGCCGGGAATGTTGACCACCTTGCTGCCGTCGGCGCTGACACTGACGTCGGCCTTGCGGGTGACGGCGGTCTGGCCGCCGCTCAGCGGTGGCGGCTGGCTCACTGTCGAGGTGCTGTTGACCGTCACCGACAGGTTGCCGTGGGCAATCGCGCAAGGGTCGATGCGCACCGCCTTGTTCATCACGATGGAGCCGGTGCGGGCATTGATGATCACCACGGGGGAAACTTCTGCCGCCTCGACGGCAATATTTTCCAGCCGCGACAGAAACTGGATCCGTGCATTGCTGTCCTGCGGCGCCCGCACCTCGATCTGGCGGCCATCCAGCGCACGCGCCGTCTGCCCACCCAGCTCGCGATTGATCGCCTGCACCACGCGGTTGGCGGTGGTGAAATCCGACTCCAGCAGCTGCAGCGCCACCATATCGCCCATGCCCAGCGAGGCCGGCAACTCGCGCTCGACCGTCGCCCCCGCCGGAATGCGACCAACGCTGAGGTGGTTGATCTGCGTCTTGCTGCCCCCGGCAGCGGCGCCGGCACCGCCGACTACCACATTACCCTGTGCCAGCGCGTAGATCTGGCCATCGATGCCTTTCAGCGGCGACAGCAGCAAGGTGCCGCCGCGCAGGCTCTTGGCGTCGCCGATCGACGACACCGTGATGTCCAGCGCCTGACCGCGCCGCGCGAACGGCGGCAGGGTCGCGGTCAGACTCACCGCGGCCACATTCTTCGGGTCGATCTTCATCCCCTGCGGGATCTGCACCCCGAGCTGGTTCAGCATATTACCCAGCGACTGGCCGGTGAACGGCGAGGCACTGGCCTTGTCGCCACTGCCGTCGAGGCCGACCACCAGGCCGTAACCGATCAGCGGGTTGGAGCGCACCCCGGCCACGCTGGCCAGTTCCTTGATCTTCTGGGCGGCAAACAGCGGGCTGGCCACCAGCGCCAGACAGACCACCACAACAAAACGCGACATCGCTTATCCCTTAAAACGGCAGCAGTGACAGGAAGATTTTCTGCAGCCAGCCGGTGTCATTATAAGCGCGGCTACGACCCTGGTTGATCTGCTCGATGCGGGCATCCGCCATCCGCGTCGATTCGACGTTGTTGCCCTGCTTGATGTCGCGTGGATTGATCACCCCGGACAGGCGGATAAACTCGTGCTCGCCGTTGATCTTCATCTGCTTCTCGCCGCTGACCAGCAGATTGCCGTTCGGGTAGACGTCGATCACGGTCACGGTGATGGAGGCATTGAAGGAGCTGCTGTTGGTATTGCTGCTGGAACCGCTCTCGCTGGCGCTGCCACTGCCGTTCAGGCTGGCACCGCCCAGTTTCTTCTCAATGGCGCCGGGGAAGAACGGCAGCGACACGCCGGCATTGATGCCGCCGTTGATCGATGAGTCGCGTTCGCCCTCGGTCTCTTCCTTGCTGCTGGAGCGGTTGTTCTCGCGGATGGTGACGGTGAGGATGTCGCCGACACGCACCGGCACCTTGTCCTCGAACAGCGGCTGGTAGCTGGCGGCCTGGAAGATGGAGCCGTCGGCCGGCAGCTGCGCCGGCTGCGGCTGCGGCCGCACCGCCATCGGCTGATGCGTGATCGGTGCCGTCTGTACCGCGCAGGCGGCCAGCAGCAGCGCCGAGCACAGCGGCAACACGAGATTCAGCAGGCGCTTCATGGGCTACTCCTTAGACTTTAGAGCTGGGTCAGCTTCTGCAGCATTTCGTCGGCGGTCTTGATCGCGCGCGAGTTGATCTCGTAGGCGCGCTGCGCGGTGATCATGTTGATCAGTTCTTCGGTCACGTTGACGTTGGAACCCTCGACATAGCCCTGCGAAATGGTGCCGCGGCCATCGAGGCCGGGCTGGCCTTCGATCGGGTCGCCGGACGCGCCGGTCGCCAGATACAGGTTGCCGCCGATGCTTTCCAGCCCTTGCGGGTTGATGAAGGTGGCGGTGTTGATCTGGAACGAGCCGGTGGCGGTCGTCGCCCCGGCATCGAAATACTCCAGCAGGCCTTCCGGCGACAGTGTGATCTTGGTGGCGGTCGCCGGAATGGTGATCGCCGGATCCAGTGCGAGGCCGGCGGCATTGACCACCAGGCCCTCATTGTTGCGCTTGAACTCGCCGTTGCGGGTGTAGGCGATGGTGCCGTCGGTCTGCTGGATGCGGAAGAAACCGTCGCCGGCGATCGCCATGTCCAGCGACTGCTCGGTGCGGATCATCTCGCCCTGGGTGTGCACCCGCGCGGTGGCCACCGGTGCGGCACCGGTGCCGGCGTGCAGGCCGGTCGGCAGCACGTTGCCGTTCGACAGCTGGGCGCCGGGCTGGCGCAAGGTCTGGTAGTACAGGTCTTCAAAAATGGCGTTGGAGCGCTTGAAGCCCTTGGTATTCACGTTGGCGAGGTTGTTGGACACCACGTCCAGCTTGAACTGGCTGGCATCCATACCGGTCTTGGCCACATACAAGGCACGAATCATGTTGTTATCCTGTTATTGCTTCGTTTAGCCGGTAATCGACAGCAATTCTGTCGCCTGGCGGGCATTCTGCTCCGCCGTTTGCATCAGCTTGATATTGAGATCGTAATGGCGGGAGTGGCTGATCATCTGCACCAGGCTCTCGACCGCATTGACGTTGCTGGCTTCCAGGAAGCCGCTCTTCAGTTGCACGTTGGCCGCAGCCGGCGCGTCCTGGCCATCGTGCTGACGGAACAGGCCGTCATCGCCCTTGTACACCGCCCGCTCCGCCGGATTGACCAGCTTGATGCGGCCCAGCACCTGCACGGTACGGTCGGCGCCGACACTGGCCGAGGCCGATACCGTGCCGTCGATGCCGAGGGTGATGCGCGAGCCCGGCGGTACCACGATCTGGCCGCCCTCACCCTGGATTGCCAGCCCGGAACGGGTGCGCATCACACCTTCGGTGTCGACGATGTAGCCGCCGTCGCGGGTGTAGGCCTCGCCACCACCCGGTGCCTGCACCGCAAAAAAGCCCGGCGTTGCCAGCGCGAAATCGCTTTCGTTGCCTGTCAGCTGCAGCGAGCCCTGGCTCATGTCGTGACCGACGGTATTGTCGACCTGGTAGGTGCGCGTCGGCGCGCCGTCGCCGACCACGCGCAGCGCCCGGAAAGACGCCAGATCGGCCTTGAAGCCGTTGGTATGGACGTTGGCAAGATTGTTGGAAGTGGTCGCCTGTTGCCATGCGACGTGCTTCGCACCATTCATTGCCAGATACAGCACCTTATCCATGAATCCGTCTCTCCGCGCTTAGCGTGTCAACCCGCATTAACGCAGGTTGAGCAGGGTCTGCATGATAGTGTCTTGGGTCTTGATGGTCTGCGCGTTGGCCTGATAGTAGCGCTGCGCAATGATCATATTCACCAGCTCGGCGGTGGTATCGACGTTGGATTCCTCCAGCGCCGACGGCTTGATGTAGCCCATGCCGCCGGAGTTGGGGTCGGCCATGCTGCGGGCACCGGCGTCGCTGCTGTACAGCCAGCGGTTGTTGCCGTTAGGCACCAGACCCTGGATGTTGGAGAAGTTGTACAGCGTGATCTGGCCGATCGGCTCGGTCACGCCGTTGGTGTAGTTGGCGTAGATCACGCCGGCGGAGTCGGCACCGATACCGGTGAACTTGCCGGCCGGATAGCCGCCGGCCACCTGGCGGGAGACGCTGTAATCGCCGCTGTACTGGGTGCTGTTGGTGAAGTCGATATCGAATGCCGGGTGGGCACTGGCGGCACTGGTATCGGCAGCGATGGTGATGATGTTGTCCGACCACGCGGTCAGCTGACCCGACTGGTCAAACTTGACCTGGGTCGGCGCGCCCGCCACCAGGGTGCCGTCTACCGAGTGGTACACGTCCCAGTTGTTCACGTCCAGCGTCGATGGCGGCACGGTAGCCGGCACCACCGGATCGACGGTCGAGGCGCGGCGGGCAAAGTACACCGACACGGTATGCACGTTGCCGTAGTTGTCGTAGAACTTGGCACCGCTGGTATAGGAATAGGTGGACGCGTCCAGCGGGTCAAACGGCTTGACCGCCGGGTCGATCACCGCGCCACCACCGTTCAGGTTGAAGCTCCAGTCGATACCGCGCTCGCCGGGAGCACCGGTCGCCTTGGCGATGCCGCTGTTGATGGTGGACACCTGCAGCGGCTGTTCGGCACCGGTCTTCACGCCGTTGACCATCTGGTAGCCGTTCAGGTAGTAGCCGTTGTTGACGATGTAGCCTTCCTTGTCCAGCTTGAATTCGCCGTTGCGGGAAAACGCCTCGATGCCACCGTTGCCGGTGTTCTCGCTGGTCAGCCGGTAAAAGCCGTTACCGGAAATCGCCATGTCCAGCGGGTTGTTGGTGGTGGTGATGTTGCCCTGCTGGAACTGCTGCGACACCGCCAGCACCTGCACCCCGACGCCGGCCTGGGTATTGGTACCCGCCTGGGTCGAGGCCGAGGCCAGCGAACGGGCGTACAGATCGCCAAACTCGACGCGCGAGCCCTTGAAACCGATGGTGCTGCCGTTGGCAATATTGTTGCCAATCACGTCCAACTGCTTGGACGCCGCGCTCAGACCACTCAAACCTTGCTGGAAACCCATGTTCTATCCCCCGAATGCTTAACCGGAATGTCTTAGATAAGTTGCGTCACGTCGCTCATCGACATCCGCTTGCCGTTTTCCAGCACCAATGATGAAACACCCTTGTCGATCGCCACACTGCTGATCTTGATCGGATTCAGGATCTTGGCATCCACCGCCACCGAGCCGTTCACCGCCTTGATCGAGATCGAATACTGGCCGTCCGGCTGTTGCACGCCGGCCGCGTTCTTGCCGTCCCAGCCGACCGTCAGCTGGCCGGCAGTCTGTGCGCCAAGCTTGATCTCGCTGACCACCACGCCGGCAGAGTTCTTGATGGTGACCACCGCGTCGCTGGCCGACTGCGGAAAGTCCACCACTGCCTTGGCCGCGCCGCCGTTGAGGCTGACTTCGTTACCGGGGATCAGCGCGTAGCGGCCGATCATCAGCGTCGCCAGCAGCGACTGGCTGGCGGACTGGTTGTCCGACAGCGCCTTGATCGAGGCGTTGACGCTTTCCAGGCCGCTGACGGTACTGATCTGCGCCATCTGGCTGGTCATCTGCGCGTTGTCCATCGGGTTCGACGGATCCTGGGTCTTCAGCTGCGTGGTCAGCAGCTTCAGGAAGCGGTTCTGGATGTCTTCGGCGTTACTGGCCGCCTTGTTGCTGGCGACGTTGAACGACTCATAGTCGATGCCGGTGGCGGTGGCGCTGTTTACGGTTGCCATGCGAGACCTCTAACGGTTACTGGCCAAGCTGCAAGGTTTTTTGCAGCAAGGTCTTTGCGGTATTCATTACTTCGACGCTGGTCTGGTAGGAGCGCGAAGCGGAAATCATGTCGGCCATTTCTTCCACCGGGTTGACGTTGGGCATCTTGATGTAGCCACGCTCGTCGGCCAGCGGATGGCCCGGTTCGTACTTGAGGCGGAACGGCGAGGTGTCCTCGACGATCGAGGTCACCCGCACCCCGGCCACCTGCGGCATGTCGGCGGTCACCGGCGTGGCGGTGAACACCGCGTGGCGGCCGCGGAACGGCTCGCCGGTGGAGCTGGTGGCGCTCTCCGCGTTGGCGATATTGCTGGCCACCAGGTTCAGACGCATCGACTGCGCCGTCAGCGCCGAGCCGGCAATATTGAAGACATTAGACAGCGACATGCTTATTGCCCACCCTTGATTGCGTCCATCAGCCCGCTGATTCTCCGGTTAAGGAAGGTCAGCGTGGACTGGTATTTCATCGCGTTATCGGTAAACGCGGCGCGCTCGACGTCCATGTCGACGGTGTTGCCGTCGAGGCTGGGCTGTACCGCGCTGCGATACTGCAGACCGCCTTCATCGACGCTGGCGTGGCCCTGGGCCGCCAGATGGCGCTCGTTGCTGGTCGCCAGCGCCAGCCCGCTTTGCGATGCGCGCAGCTGGCCTTGCAACGCCTTGCCAAAATCGAAATCCACCGCCTTATAGCCTGGCGTGTCCGCATTGGCGATATTGCTGGCAATCACTTCCACCTTCTTGGCGCGCAGGCCAAGCGATTGCTGGAAGAAATTGAGGTGGTCGGAAATCTTGTCGAGCATGATCGGTCATCCGTTAAGTTGGCATCCTCAAAGCATGAACTGTGCCAATCAAAAAACGGCCGGCCAGCGCTCAAGTTTTGCCGGAGACGGCCGAAAACCCCTGCCCGGCGCCGTATCCGCCGCCGGCAAGGCGGCAAGATTTGCCGCCGCGCGCCGGAAACGGCAACGCCACCGGCAAGGGTGGCGTTGGGAACGGCAATGGCGGCCAACGTTGGCCGCAAGGTAGCGCGCTTAGTCGTCGCTGCGGATCTCGAAATCGTGAGTGATGTCGGCGGTCTTGCCGAGCATGATCGAGGCCGAGCAGTACTTCTCCGCCGACAGCTTGATGGCGCGCTCCACCACGTCCGCCTTCAGCTCGCGCCCCACCACCACGAAGTGGAAGTGGATCTTGGTAAACACCTTCGGATCGGTGTCGGCGCGCTCGGCGTCCATCTCCACCCAGCAGTCGCGCACGTCCTGGCGCGACTTCTTCAGGATGTTCAGCACGTCATAGCTGGTGCAGCCGGCGGTGCCCAGCAGCAGCAGTTCCATCGGCCGCGGGCCGAGGTTGCGGCCGCCGCCTTCCGGCGCGCCGTCCATCACCACCGCATGGCCGCTGCCGGTTTCGCCCATGAAACACACGCCGTCCACCCACTTCAGTCTTGCTTTCATCTTGCCTTCCCCTTGGATTCAGACCGCAAGCGTATCACTGCCGATTTGGGCGAACAAAGAATCACCGGTAAAATGGAAAGATTGTTTAGTTTTGAAGCCACTCACATGCTCGTATTGGGAATTGAATCGTCTTGCGACGAAACCGGCGTCGCGCTGTACGACACCGAACGCGGCCTGATCGCCGACCAGCTGCACTCGCAGATGGCGATGCACGCCGAATACGGCGGCGTGGTGCCGGAGCTGGCCAGCCGCGACCACATCCGCCGCGTCACGCCGCTGACCCGCGCCTGCCTCGCCGAAGCCGGCAAGACGCTACAGGACATCGACGCCATCGCCTACACCGAAGGCCCGGGCCTCGGCGGTGCGCTGCTGGTCGGCGCCAGCTTCGCCAATGCGCTGGCGGTGGGGCTGAACATCCCGGTGATCAGCGTGCACCACCTCGAAGGCCACCTGCTGTCGCCGCTGCTGGCCGAGCCGCGGCCGGAATTCCCGTTCCTCGCGCTGCTGGTCTCCGGCGGCCACACCCAGATCATGGCGGTGCGCGGCGTCGGCGATTACGAGATCCTCGGCGAGACCGTGGACGACGCCGCCGGCGAAGCCTTCGACAAGACCGCCAAGCTGCTCGGCCTGCCCTATCCCGGCGGCCCGCTGCTGTCGAAACTGGCGGAAGAAGGCGACCCGGAACGCTTCACCCTGCCGCGCCCGATGCTGCACAGCGACAACCTGGACATGAGCTTCTCCGGCCTGAAAACCGCGGTGCTGATGCTGAAGAAGCAGGTCGAGGCCGAATACGGCAGTATCGATGAACAAACCCGCAAGGACATCTGCCGCGCCTTCCAGGAAGCCATCGTCGACGTGCTGGTCAGCAAGTGCATGAAGGCGCTGAAACGGTACGGCCTGGAGCGCATCGTGGTCGCCGGCGGCGTTGGCGCCAACAAGCAGCTGCGCGCGGCGCTGGATGCCGCCGCCGCCAAACGCCGCTTCGGCGTGTTCTACCCGCCGCTGAAGCTGTGCACCGACAACGGCGCGATGATCGCCTTCGCCGGCGCCATGCGCCTGCAGTACGCGCGCACCGCCGGCAGCTTTACCGTGAAGCCGCGCTGGGACCTATCCACCCTGCCCAAGGCCTGACCCTCACCCGCCGGCCGCCACCAGGCGGCCGCCCTACCGAATCGCTATGATCCAGCTAAAAAACCTGTCCCTGCGCCGCGGCCTGAAAGAACTGCTTGTTGCGGCCAACCTCACCATCAACCCCGGCAACAAGGTCGGCATGACCGGTGCCAACGGCGCCGGCAAGTCCAGCGTGTTCGCGCTGCTGAAGGGCGAACTGCACGCCGAAAGCGGCGAAGTGCTGCTGCCGCCACAGTGGACCATGGCGCACGTGGCGCAGGAAACCCCGGCGCTGCCGCAATCGGCACTCGACTTCGTACTCGACGGCGATGCCGAGCTGCGCCGCCTGCAGCAAAGGTTGGCCGCAGCCGAAGCCAGCGCCGACGGCAACGCCATCGGCAGCCTGCACGCCGAGCTGGACCGCATCGACGGCTACTCCGCCGCTGCCCGTGCCGGCAAGCTGCTGGCCGGCCTCGGCTTTCCCGTCGAACACCAGAGCCGCGCGGTATCCACCTTCTCCGGCGGCTGGCGCATGCGTCTGAACCTGGCGCAGGCGCTGATGTGCCGCTCCGACCTGCTGCTGCTGGACGAACCGACCAACCACCTGGACCTGGAAACGGTGCTGTGGCTGGAAGACTGGCTGAAGGCCTACGAAGGCACGCTGATCGTGATCTCGCACGACCGCGACTTCCTCGACAGCGTGGTCACGCACATCGTCGACGTGTCGCAGCAGAAGCTCACCCTCTACACCGGCAACTACAGCCAGTTCGAGGTGATGCGCGCGGAAAAGCTGGCCCAGCAGCAGGGCAACTACGAGAAGCAGCAGCGCCAGGTCGCACACCTGGAATCGTTCATCACCCGCTTCAAGGCCAAGGCCAGCAAGGCACGCCAGGCGCAGAGCCGCATCAAGGCGCTGGAGAAGCTGGAACGCATCGCGCCGGCGCACGTCGATTCGCCGTTCGACTTCCACTTCGACACCCCGGACAACCTGCCCAACCCGCTGCTGAAGCTGGAACGCGCCGATGTCGGCTACGGCGACACCCCCATCCTGCGCCAGCTGTCGCTGTCGGTGGAATCCGGCAGCCGCATCGGCCTGCTCGGCGTCAACGGCGCCGGCAAGTCGACGCTGGTGAAGCTGCTGGCCGGTGAGCTGCAACCGCTGGCCGGCGAGGTGATCGGCGCCAAGATGCTGCGCATCGGCTACTTCACCCAGCACCAGCTCGACACCCTGCGTTCCGACGAATCGCCGCTGTGGCACATGCAGAAGCTGGCGCCGCAGGCACGCGAGCTGGAGCTGCGCAGCTTCCTCGGCGGCTTCAACTTCCGCGGCGACACCGTCAACAACCTGGTCGGCCCGATGTCCGGCGGCGAAAAGGCGCGCCTGGCGCTGGCGCTGCTGGTGTGGCAAAAGCCGAACCTGCTGCTGCTGGACGAACCGACCAACCACCTCGACCTCGACATGCGCCACGCGCTGATGCTGGCGCTGCAGGACTTTGGCGGCGCACTGATCGTGGTATCGCACGACCGCTCGCTGCTGGAATCCACCACCGACGCCTTCTGGCTGGTGGCCGGCGGCAAGGTGCAGCCGTTTGACGGCGATCTGGAAGACTACCGCCAGTGGCGGCTGCAGCAGCAGGCCGACAACGGCAAAGCGCCGGGCAGCGCCGCCAGCGACGGCGTCAACCGCAAGGAACAGAAGCGGCTGGAAGCCGACGCCCGCAACAAGCTGGCGGCGCAACGCAGGCCGCTGCAGACCAAGCAGAACAAGCTGGACAAGGACATGGCGCTGCTGGGCAGCGAGAAGGCCGAGCTGGACGCCTTCCTGCTGCTGGAAGAGGCCTACCAGGAGCACAACAAGGCACGCTTGGCCGCCGCGCTGAAGCGGCAGGGCGAACTCTCCGCCCAGCTGGACGAGATGGAAATGGCGTGGCTGGAACTGCAGGAAGCGATGGAGGCACTGGAGGGCTAAGCCGGCGGCGCCCGCCAAACCCGTCCTGAACAGCACTGCGGCCAACCTTGTTACCAAGGTTGGCCGCAGTGTTTTGTGCCTGTCGTCTCAGCGCTGGCTGAACAGCGCCTTGCTGATGAAGTGGCGCGACACCCGCGTGCGCGGCACCTTGCTGTCGAACCACTCGCGCACGTCCGCCTCCAGCCCGATGCCGTGCATGTAGTTGTACAGCGCCTTGTTCAGCGCGCGGCCCATGGCGTCGTGGTCGGTGCCAGTCGGGTCGATGAAGCCGATGTCGTTCTTGGCGAAGGTCACCTCCGGCAGTGGAATCAGCTTGACGCCGTACTCCTCCGGGTTCTGCCCCACTGGCGAGTGCACGGTGCAGGCGAAGCGGTGGAAGAAGCCGCTCTGGATGCAGCCGTTCTCGAACAGCTGGCGCACGTACTCCAGCGCGTCCACCGTGTCCTGCACCGTCTGCGTCGGAAAGCCGTACATCAGGTAGGCGTGCACCAGCACCCCGGCCTCGGTAAAGCCCTGCGTCACCCGCGCCACCTGGTCCACCGACACGCCCTTCTTCATCAGCTTCAGCAGGCGGTCGGAGGCCACCTCCAGCCCACCGGAGATGGCGATGCAGCCGGATTCGGCCAGCAGCTGGCACAGCTCGGGGGTGAACGACTTCTCGAAGCGGATATTGCCCCACCACGAGATGCTGACATTGCGGCGCAGCAGCTCCTCGGCCAGCGCTCGCAGCATCTTCGGCGGTGCGGCCTCGTCGACGAAGTGAAAACCGGTCTGGCCGGTCTCGGCGATGATGGCCTCGATGCGGTCGACCAGCGTGGCGGCGGACGCCGTCTCGTAGCGCGAGATGTAGTCCAGCGTCACGTCGCAGAAGCTGCACTTCTTCCAGTAGCAGCCGTGCGCCACGGTCAGCTTGTTCCAGCGCCCGTCGCTCCACAGCCGGTGCATCGGGTTGAGCATGTCCAACAGCGACAGATAACGATCGATCGGCAGCCCGTCCCAAGTCGGCGCGCCGACGTCCTCGAAGGCGATATCGCCTTCCATCATGTTGACGTAACGCACGGCACCGTCCTCGCGCACATAGGTGCGCACCAGCCGGCTGACGCCGCGCTGCCCCTGCAGGTGCTCCAGCAGCGCCAGGATCGGCTTTTCGCCGTCATCCAGCGTCACGAAATCGAAGTAGTCGAACACGCGCGGCTCGCGCAGTTCGCGCAGCTCGGTATTGGCAAAGCCGCCGCCGAGCGCAGTACGGATCTGCGGCCAACGTTGCTTGATGGTCTGCGCGATGCGGAACGCGGCGTACACCGAGCCGGGGAACGGCACCGACAGCAGCACCAGGTCCGGCTGGTGCTTCTCGATGGCGGCAAGGGTCAGCGCCTGCAAGGTGTCATCCACCAGCGTCGGCGGCGCCGAAAGCGCAGCGGCCAGCGGCTCGAAGGTCGGCTGGCTCATCGCCAGCGATTCGGCGTAGCGCACGAACTCGAAGCGCTCGTCCACCGCGTCGCGCAGCACGTCAGACAGGTCATTGAGGTACAGCGTGGCCAGATGCCGCGCCCGGTCCTGCGCCCCCAGCGCGCCGAACGCCCACGCCAGCGGATCGCCACCGTCCGGATCATCCGGGTCGACGTAATTGTCCAGCGCGGCAAAGCGCGCCCCCTCCGGCAGAAAGCCGCGGCTGCAGATGCGGTGGCTGACGGTGGAATCGCCGCCCTGCAAGAAGCGGATCACCGGGCCGATGGTGGCGAGATAGCGCTCGAAAAACTCGACAAAATGGCGCACCTGATGGCTGCGCTTTTTCGGCGCGATGGCGTCGATGCGCTCGCGCACCGCCTTCAGGCCGGCCACCGAGAACAGCTGCAACACCAGCGCCAGCGCCAGATCCTCCTGCACCGCATCGATCTGGCGCGAGCGCAGAAAGCCGGTGATATAGGCGGTGGACGGGTAAGGCGTGTTCAGCTGTGTCATCGGAGGGATGACGGACAGCACGTGGGGTGAAGCATTGTGGGGCATGGCAAGGTTCCGGCTGCAAAACAAGGCGGGCAGCTGCAAGCTGCCCGTGATGGCGGGGATTTTCTCATGAAACGGCGAGCGTGGGCAGCATTGCGGCCAACCTTGCGACCGTAGCCTCTGAGAGCGTGCTCAGGATCTCGCGAGCTAGAGCGAGACAAGGCGAAAACGGATGAGGAAGCGGAGTTGACATGGGGTCAATGAGCATTCCGAAGCCGTTTTCAACGCGGTACCGCCGAAGCACAGCAGATCGTGAACAGGCTCTTAGCGCACGACCAGCTCCACGCTCTGGCTATGGCTCAGGCTGCCGCTGCTGCCGGTGACCAGCAGGCTGCGGCTGCCGACCGGTGTCGTCTTGGCTGTCTTGACGGTCAGCGTGGACGAGCCGGCGCCGGCCACCGGATTGGGGGTGAAGCCGAAGGTGGCGCCGGCCGGCAGGTTGGACACGCTGAGCGTGACGGCGCCGCTAAAGCCGTTCAGCGCGCTGATGGTGGCGGTATAGCTGGCGCGGCCGCCGCGCTTCACCGTGCGGCTGGCCGGCGACACCGCCAGCGCAAAGTCGGCATTGGGCGCCGTCACCACCAGCGTGGCCGTGCTGCTGCGGCTCAGCCCGCCGCCTATGCCGCCGATCAGCAGCGGGTAGCTGCCGGCCGCGGTGGCGCTGCTGGTGCTCACGCTGAGGGTGGCCGTACCGCTCCCGCCGCTGAGCGGATCGGGGCTGAAGCTGCCGCTGGTGCCGGACGGCAGGCCGCTGACGCTGAGATCGACACTGCTGCCGAAGCCGCCCGTGGCGGTGACGGTGGTGGTGTAGCTGGTGCTGCCGCCGCTGACCACGCTGCGACTGGCCGGGGTCGTGCTCAGCGAGAAGTCCGGGCTGGCCACCGCGGCGGCCAGCGGGCCGCGCGACAGGTCGAACGCGAAGCTGCCGCCCTTGCCGTTATTGACGTCATCGACGGCGCCCTTCACCTCGATGCGGTAGGTGCCGGCCACAGTCGGCATCGCGTGCAGCGTTTCCTGGCGCCCGAGCGCCACCAGCGGCGCGCGCGGCGCGGCGCAGTCGCTACCCTCGCCCATGCAGCCGCTGGCCGACAGCAGCGTGCCGTCCGGCGCCAGCAGCCTGGCGTCGAGATCCGGGTCCCACTGGTAGGCAAAGCAGAAACCGCCAAACTGCAGCACGCACAGCGGCTGGCCGACGATGGTCACCGTGGCCGCCAGCGGCTGGCCGAGATCGCCTTCTGCAAGATTGAAACTATGGCTCCACACCTGGTTGTTGCCGACACTGGCATCCACATGCACGGCGGTGGGCATCGAGGTGCGGACGCTGGCAGCGGCATTCTGCGCGCGAGCGACAAAGGCGTAGCCGTCGAGCAGGCCGGCACCCCATTCGTTGTCCTTGCCGCTGGCGCCGCGATCCTGCGCACTGCTCTCCAGCAGGCTGCGCACCTGCGCCGGATTGCCCTTCAGCGCCGGATTGGCCTCTAGCGCCAGCGCCACGGCACCAGCGACAAACGGCGTCGCCATCGAGGTGCCGCTATAGACCACATAGTCGCCGACGCTGCCGGACTTGGCCGCGGCAATGCGGTGCCCCGGTGCGCAAACATCGGGCTTGATGTAGCTGGTGGTGGCGTTCACCGTGATCGGGCCGCGGCTGGAAAACGCCGTCAGGTAGACGCCGTCGGAATGGTTGGCCGCAGCCGGTGCCGCCGACCACTCGGCACAGGCGCCGACGGTGATCGCCCCCGCCGCCGCGCCGGGCGAGCCGACGGTGCCGGGTTCGTCGCCATCATTGCCGGCGGCTACCACCAGCACCTTGCCCGCCGCCACCGCGGCGTCCACCGCCTGGCTCATCGCGTCCTTGCCGTCGGCAGGCGGCAAGGCGGCCAGGCTCATGGAAATGACGTGTACCCCGGTCTGGGCGGCGCACCACTGGATGCCGGCGACCACATTGCTTTCCGCCCCGCTCCCCTGCGCGTCGAGCACCTTGGCGGCGTACAGCGCCGCGCCGCTGGCCACGCCCTGGAACGCCGCAGCGGCCGATCCGCCGCTACCGTCGCCGGCGGCGATGGCGGCGACATGGGTGCCGTGGCCGTTATCGTCATAGGGTGCGCTGCGGCCGGCGACATAGTCGATGAAGGCGGCCACCTTGCCGTTGTCCAGCTGCTCGTGCAGCGGATCGACGCCGGTGTCGACGATACAGATACCGACATTGCGCCCGATCAGGCCGCTGGCCCCCAGCCCACGTGCGGCCTCGATGCCGAAGTCGGCGCGCGCGGCGTCGAGCTGGGTCTGCACCGTGGCGTCTTCCTCGATGCGCAGCAGGCCCGGCGCGTGCATCAGCCCGCGGATCTGCGCCGCGCTGAGGCGGCCGGCAAAACCGGGGATCAGCTTGAATTCATGACGCGGCACGAAGTTGCCCAGCGTCTGGCGTGCGGCCGCCGCCTGCGCCGGCTGCCGGAAGGTGACCACCACGTCGAAGCGCGCATCCGGCGCCGCCGTGGCCAACTGCTGCTGCAGGCTGTCGCCGAGGCCGTCGCCGTCTCGGTCCGCCAGTACTGCCGGCGGCGCCAGCAGCGGTGCCGCCGCGGTCGGCGCAAGGTTGGCCGCAGTGGCGAAACACGGCAACAGCAAGGCCAGACAGCAAAGCAGGATCGAACGATGCATGGCATCCACCTTCGCGCCGGATCGCAGCCAGACCGCAACGGCCACCGCTCACCACGCCCAGTACCGGCCACGCCACGGCCAGCGCCGCCAGCCGCACGCGGCGGTGGCGCGCCTGAGCAGCGGCCGGTTTTGTTGCAACGGCGCGGCCGGTTACCGCGCGCCAAGCCGACCTTTCCGGCGGAGCACGGCCGGAAACGTCATCTCACCGTTATAGAAGGCCGCCGACGAAAAACCCACACCCGCCATCGGCCGGCAACGAGCATCGCGACATGGCATGGATAACGGCGATGACAGCAGCAAGCGCTTTGCGCACGAGACGATCAAGCGGGGGCACGCGGCGGCGAATGGGAGGCAAGTGACAGCCAGCACAGCAGGCCGCCACGCGGAGGAAGGCCGGGAGAAGACATGGATCAGACAAGTGCACGGTGACTGGGCAGCGGCGGCCCGGCATGCCGCTCAATGGCAACGACAGGGTGGCGCTGACAGGCATTGCGCCCGCCCACACCGGCAAGCTGGCGGCGACCCTCACGCCGCGCCGTCGTCACCGTGCCGGAAGCGTCGCAGCAGGGCCTGCCACTGCGCGTCGCTGCCGCCTTCCGGCTGCTCCAGACGCAGCAGCTGCAGGTGCAGCAGCAGGTTTTCCAGTACCAGCCGCGCGGTTGACAGCAGGTAGATCAGCTGGCACTCCTCCGCCGAGGCGCTGGCCTGCAGTTGCTGGTCACGCTGCAGCAGGTCGCTCAGTACCAGCCGTCGCAGCTGGTCTTCGTCCATTGGCAGGTCGCCAAAATCCAGCGGGTCGCCCTGCTCCACTTCCTGCAGCAGCTGCAGCATTTCCTCCAGCCCCAGCTTCATCGCTCGCCCTCCCGGCTCCCTGACTTTGAGTGTAGCCAGTAAATACCGGCGCGCTGGCACGGGGCGACGCTCGGCAATGGCTGACGCGCCATGCCGCGCGAGCGGCAGCCGGTGCGGCAGCAGACCTTGCGGCTAAACTTGGCCAGCCCCGAGCCGCCAAGCGGCGCGATGGCAGGACCTTGCGCCCTACCGGCCGCGCAGACAGCGGCAGGCGGCGAGCGCAACGGCTCAGGCCAAATCGAACAGCAGCGCCTGCAGCGGCTCGCTGCCGTTGTTGCGCAGGGTGTAGGCCGGCAACTCGCTGACCCTGGCGCCATCGCCCGGCTCCAGTTGCGTGTCCGCCAGTTGCAGGCTGCCGCGGATCAGGTGCACATAGCTGCGACGGCCGCTGTCCTGTGCAAAATCCAGCGCCTCACCCGGCGCCAGCAGCAGCTGGTACAGGCGTGCATCCTGGCGGATGGCGAGGCTGCCGGCGGCACCGTCCGGCGAGGCCACCAGCGTCAGCCCCGGCTGCAGGCCGAAGCCCTTCTGCCGGTAAGCCGGCACGCCGCCGGTCTCGCGCGGCTCGATCCAGATCTGCAGGAAGTGCAGCGGCGCGTCGTTGCTGGCGTTGAACTCGCTGTGCATGATGCCGCGACCGGCGCTCATCACCTGGAATTCGCCGGCGCGCAGCACCGCCTCGTTACCGGCGGAATCGCGGTGGCGGATGGCGCCGTCGAGCACGTAGCTGATGATTTCCATGTCGCGGTGGCCGTGAGTGTCGAAGCCGGCGCGCGGCGCGACGCGGTCGTCGTTGATCACGCGCAGATCGGAAAAGCCCATGTGCGCCGGATCATAGTAGTTGCCGAAGGAAAAGCTGTGGCGGCTCTGCAGCCAGCCAAAGTCGGCCTTGCCGCGGGCGTGGGCGGGACGGATAGCAATCATGTTCTGGCTCCTTGGGCGTGCGCTGACTGGCGATTGCCAATCTCGATGCCGGCATCGTAGCGCCCGCGCCGCGCGCACCATAGCGGAAAAAACCGACTGCCCGTTCAGGAAAACCGAACAAGGTACAGGACACCATCCGCCAAGGAAGCGGGACAAGCCGAGCCGCCGTCCGGCGGCAAGCGGCCGGGGCGCAACCGCGACAACGGCCACGCCGCGTTGGGCGCCTCCGGTTGCAGGTGGCCGGCGAGCGCAGCCGACCATGACCACCGCCCTCACCACGCCTGCCGCACACCACGGCAACGCCGTGGGCCAGCCTGCTCGCCGGCGCAGGACATCCCAATTCGCGATACAGCGGCTATAAAGCACTACAGGGTGCGGCGTCGATGCACCCGAAACCAATACGGAGGCAGAGACCATGGGTGACAAGATCAATGAACTGGTTGCCAGCTGGTGTAGCGGCACCGCCAGTGCCTATAGCTGCGACCTGCGCAGCTCCTCGGTACGCAATGTGTCCGGCCCGGTGCCGGCAGCGCTGGTGCGCGAGCTGGAAGCGCTGGCCCACCTGCGACAGCGCGATCCGGCGTGCATGGTCGGCGATCTGCTCGCCGCCGCCATCAGCGACGCCATCTCCGCACTGCCGGACACGGTGCGCGCCCAACTGAAGGAAGACCGCATCGCCACCGCCCGTGCCGAAGCGGAAGAACAGCGCGAAGTGCTGAGCTGGCACGTGGGCGGCACCTAGCCGCTAGCGGTCGCCGGCAGCCTGCCGGTGAGCACTTGGCCGCACAGACACCGCCGTCGGCTAAATTTGCCACCGGCAGCAGCGTTTGCCGCTGGCGCCAAGGCACGCCGGACACGGACCAACATTCGCTGCAGCGTCACGCACCGCCCGGCAGCGGGAGACCGCGGCCGGCAAGCCGCGACGGTTGCGGCCAACGTTGGCCGCAAATAAAGCCGTGGCGGTGGCGACACCGCGCACGGCTGTTGCTGCCCCGGCGCGCCGCAGGGGCTGCCGCGTCAGGCGGTTTTGGCTTCGTCCAGCCCCAGCTTTTCCTTCATCTGCTGCCGCATCATGAATTTCTGGATCTTGCCGGTGATGGTCATCGGGAAGGCGTCGACGAACTCTATGTAGCGCGGGATCTTGTAGTGCGCGATCTGGCCGTCGCAGAAGGCGCGGATCTCTGCCGCGGTGCAGCTTTCGCCGTCACGCAGCCGTATCCACGCGCACAGCTCCTCGCCGTACTTGGCGTCCGGCACACCGACCACCTGCACGTCCTGCACCTTGGGATGGCGGTACAGGAATTCTTCGATCTCGCGCGGGTAGATGTTCTCGCCGCCGCGGATCACCATGTCCTTCACTCGGCCGACGATATTGCAGTAGCCGTCGGCGTCCAGCACCGCCAGGTCGCCGGTGTGCATCCAGCCGGCGGGGTCGATCGCTTCGCGGGTTTTCTCCTCGTCGCCCCAGTAGCCGAGCATCACCGAGTAGCCGCGGGTCAGCAGCTCGCCGGTTTCGCCGCGCGGCACGATGCGACCCTCGACGTCGACGATCTTGACCTCGACATGCGGGTGGATGCGGCCCACGGTGGCCACCTTTTTCGCCACCGGGGTGTCGGTCGCGCTCTGGAAACTGACCGGGCTGGTCTCGGTCATACCATAAGCAATGGTCACCTCGGCCATGTGCATCTGCGCCACCACCCGCTCCATCACCGAGATCGGGCACGGGCTGCCGGCCATGATGCCGGTGCGCAGCGCGGACAGGTCGAACTCGGCGAAGCGCGGGTGATCCAGCACCGCGATGAACATGGTCGGCACGCCGTGCAGCGCGGTGCATTTTTCTTCCGCCACCGTCTGCAGCACCGCCAGCGGCTCGAACGCTTCCGCCGGGAACACCATCGCCGCGCCGTGGGTGAGGCAGGCCAGCACCCCCAGCACCATACCGAAGCAGTGGTACAGCGGCACCGGAATGCACAAGCGGTCGTGCTCGGTCAGCCGCATCGCCTCTCCGACGAAAAAGCCGTTATTGAGAATGTTGTGGTGGGTGAGCGTGGCACCTTTCGGGCTGCCGGTGGTGCCGGAGGTAAATTGAATGTTGATGGCGTCGTCGAACTGCAGCGTGGCGCCGACTGCGGCCAACGTGGCGCGCTCTGCCGCCGTCGGCTCGGCCAGCAGGGCCGGGAAGTTGAGCATCCCCGCCGTCGCCTCTTCGCCGAGGCGGATCACCCAGCGCAGCGCCGGCAGCTTCGCCGCCTGCAGTTCGCCCGGTTGGCTTACGGCCAGCTCCGGCGCCAGGTCGGCAACCATCGCCAGGTAGTCGCTGCTCTTGAAGCTCGGCGCCAGCACCAGCGCGCGGCAATCGACCTTGTTCAGCGCGTACTCCAGTTCGCTGCGGCGGTAGGCCGGGTTGATGTTGACCAGCACCAGCCCGGCCTTGGCGGTGGCGAACTGCATCAGCAGCCACTCGCTGTTGTTCTGCGACCAGATGCCGATACGCTCGCCAGTCTGCAGCCCCAGCCGGCGCAGGCCGCAGGCGAGGCGCTCGACCTGCTCCTGCAGCTCGGCGTAGCGCCAGCGTATGCCCTGGTGGCGCACGATCAGTGCGTCGCGCTCGGCAAAACGACGGCAGGCGTCGTCAAAAAACTGGCCGATGGTCTGGCCGATCAGCGGCTTGTCACCGGTGCCGTGCACATAACTGGGTAGAGCGGACATCGACGTCATGGTGTGTTCTCCGTTGCATTGTGCTGTTATCGCTTTGCCACTAACTTACTATTACGTTAACGTAATCTCAAGCCTTGTCGCGGCAAGGCCGGCAAAAAACGCTACAATCGCGCCAGACCAACAGGAACCATTCATGAGCGAAGAACGCCTTTTCACCATTTCCGACCTGGCACGGGATTTCGACATCACCCTGCGCACCATCCGCTTCTACGAGGAACAGGGCCTGATCGAACCGCAGCGCGAAGGCCGTCAGCGCCTGTTCACCCACCGCGACCGCGCGCGGCTGAAGCTGATCCTGCGCGGCAAGCGCATCGGTCTCGCACTGTCGGAAATCCGCGAGATCCTCGACCTGTACGAGCTGGCACGCGACGAGGCCAGCCAGTCGCTGAAGCTGCTGCAACTGCTGTCCGAGCGCAAGAAGCAGCTGGAAGAACAGCGCAACGACATCGACGCGGTGCTGTCCGAGATCGTGGTACTGGAAGGCCACTGCCGCCAGGTGATCGACACCATGACCGGCAAGGACGCCACAGCCTGAGGCTTTACCGCCATCCTGACGGATGGTTTCGTCATTTTGTATTGACGTTAACGTAAGCGTAATTCAAGATTAAGTCATGCCACAGTGCAGATGGCGCAATCGCCGCCATCCGCTACAACACAGAGATAGCCGCCACGAGATGCCAACGGCACCGGGCAGTTCGCACAAAGGAGAGAGACATGTACAGCAGCTTGCGCTTTGCCCACGGTGACACCTACGACATGCTGCGCGAAACGGTGCGCGACTTCGCCCAGAGCGAGATCGCGCCGCGCGCCGCCGACATCGACCGCGACAACCTGTTCCCGGCCGACCTGTGGCAGAAGTTCGGCGACCTGGGCCTGCTCGGCATCACCGTCAGCGAAGAGTACGGCGGCGCCAATATGGGCTACCTCGCGCACATGATCGCGATGGAGGAAATCTCCCGCGCCAGCGCCTCGGTCGCACTCTCCTACGGCGCGCACTCCAATCTGTGCGTGAACCAGATCTACAAGAATGGCAACGAAGAACAGAAACGCAAGTATCTGCCCAAGCTGATTTCCGGCGAACACGTCGGCGCACTGGCGATGTCGGAGCCGAACGCCGGCTCCGACGTGGTGAGCATGAAGCTGCGCGCCGACAAGGTCGACGGCGGCTACAAGCTCAATGGCAGCAAGATGTGGATCACCAACGGTGGCGATGCCGACACCCTGGTGGTGTACGCCAAGACCGACGTGAGCGCCGGCGCCAAGGGCATCACCGCCTTCATCGTGGAAAAAGGCTTTGCCGGCTTCAGCCACGGCAGCAAGCTGGACAAGCTGGGCATGCGCGGCTCCAACACCTACCCGATCTTCTTCGACGACTGCTTCGTGCCGGAAGAGAGCGTACTGGGCGGCGAAGGCAATGGCGTCAAGGTGCTGATGAGCGGCCTCGACTTCGAGCGCGCGGTACTGTCCGCCGGTCCGCTGGGCATCATGCAGGCGTGCATGGACGTGGTGGTGCCGTACCTGAACGATCGCAAGCAGTTCGGCCAGGCCATCGGCGACTTCCAGCTGATGCAGGGCAAGCTGGCCGACATGTACGTGAAGCTGTCCGCCAGCCGCGCCTACGTCTACGCCGTCGGCCAGGCGCTGGACCGCGGTGAATCCGGCCGCCAGACCCGCAAGGACGCCGCCGGCGCCATCCTGTACGCCGCCGAAGCGGCGACGCAGATGGCACTGGACGCCATCCAGTGTCTGGGCGGCAACGGCTACATCAACGAATACCCGACCGGCCGCCTGCTGCGCGACGCCAAGCTGTACGAGATCGGCGCCGGCACCAGCGAAATCCGCCGCTGGCTGATCGGCCGCGAACTGATGGCCGAGACCCGCTAAGCCCGGCCCGCCAGCAACCAGTGGTGCGGCCAACCTTGCCGCACCTTGTTCCGTACCGATAGAGGCGCAACCATGCCCATCATCGAATCCAAGCTCTCCCCCCGCGCCGCCGACTTCCAGGCCAATGCCGACAAGATGCGCGCGCTGGTGGCCGACCTGAAAGAAAAAGTCGCCAAGGCCGCGCTGGGCGGCGGCGACAAGGCGCGCGAGAAACACGTCGCCCGCGGCAAGCTGTTGCCGCGCGAGCGCATCAACCTGCTGCTCGACCCCGGCTCGCCGTTCCTGGAGCTGTCGCAGCTGGCCGCCTACGGCATGTATGGCGACGACGCCCCCGGCGCCAGCGTCATCACCGGGGTTGGCCGCATTTCCGGCATCGAGTGCCTGGTCATCGCCAACGACGCCACCGTCAAGGGCGGCACCTACTACCCGATGACGGTGAAGAAACACCTGCGCGCGCAGGAAATCGCCCGCGAAAACCGCCTGCCCTGCGTCTATCTGGTCGATTCCGGCGGCGCCTTCCTGCCGCTGCAGGACGAGGTATTCCCCGACCGAGACCACTTCGGCCGCATCTTCTACAACCAGGCCAAGCTGTCCGCCGACGGCATCCCGCAGATCGCGGTGGTGATGGGCAGCTGCACCGCCGGCGGCGCCTACGTGCCGGCGATGAGCGACGAGACGGTGATCGTCAAGGATCAGGGCACCATCTTCCTCGGCGGCCCGCCGCTGGTGAAGGCGGCGACCGGCGAGGTGGTGACCGCGGAAGAGCTGGGCGGTGGCGACGTGCATACCCGCATCAGTGGCGTTGCCGACCACCTGGCCCAGAACGACGCCCACGCGCTGGCTATCGCCCGCCGCATCGTGTCCGACCTCAACTGGCAGAAGCAGGGCACGCTCGACCGCATCGACCCGCGCCCGCCGCGCTACGGCGCAGAGGAAATCTACGGCGTGATCCCGGCCGACGCGAAAAAGCCGTTCGACGTGCGCGAGATCATCGCGCGCCTGGTCGACAACTCCGATTTCGACGAATTCAAGCAGAACTACGGGACGACTTTAGTAACGGGCTTTGCCCGTCTTAACGGTTACCGCGTCGGCATCATCGCCAACAACGGCATCCTGTTCTCCGAATCCGCGCTCAAGGGCGCGCACTTCGTCGAGCTGTGCTGCCAGCGCGGCATTCCGCTGATCTTCCTGCAGAACATCACCGGCTTCATGGTCGGCAAGAAGTACGAGAACGGCGGCATCGCCAAGGACGGCGCCAAGCTGGTGACCGCCGTGGCCTGCGCCAGCGTGCCCAAGTTCACGGTACTGATCGGCGGCAGCTTCGGCGCCGGCAACTACGGCATGTGCGGCCGCGCCTACTCGCCGCGCTTCCTGTGGATGTGGCCGAACAGCCGCATCTCGGTAATGGGGGGCGAACAGGCCGCCGGCGTGCTGGCGCAGGTGAAGAAGGAACAGCTGGGCGACGCCTTCACGCCAGAGCAGGAAGAAGCGCTGAAGGCGCCGGTGCGCGAGCAGTACGAGCAGCAGGGTCATCCCTACTACGCCAGCGCGCGGCTGTGGGACGATGGCGTGATCGACCCGGCGCAGACGCGCGAGGTGCTGAGCCTGGCGCTGGAAGCGACCCTGTCGGCGCCGGTGGAGAAGACACGCTTCGGCGTGTTCCGCATGTAATTTTCTTTAGCCACGGAATCCACAGAAAACACGGACAACGGCGTCCGCATTGATGGCCGCCACAGCGTAGAAACAGCCAGGCTGGCGTGACTTCGGTGTTCTTCCGTGGCTTCTGTGGCAAATAAAAAGAAAGGGTTTTCCAATGACTTACAGCACCTTGGAAATCGAACGCGCCGGCCAGGTCGCCACCGTGTGGATGAACCGCCCGGAGCTGCACAATGCGATGAACGAGCACCTGATCGCCGATCTCACCGCCGCCTTCCGCATCCTGAACGAGGAGGCCGGCGTGCGCGTGATCGTGCTGGCCGGCCGCGGCAAGAGCTTCTCCGCCGGCGCCGATCTGGACTGGATGCGCCGCGCCGCCGGTTACGGCGAGGCACAGAACCTCGACGACGCGCGCAAGCTGGCGGCGATGCTGAAAGGCATCTACCGCAGCAAGAAGCCGGTGATCGCACGCATCCACGGCGCGGCGATGGCCGGCGGTACCGGCCTGACTGCAGTGTGCGACATCGCCATCGCCACCGACGCCGCCAAATTCGCGCTGACCGAGGTGCGCCTCGGCCTGATCCCGGCCACCATCGGCCCCTATGTCGCCGATGCCATCGGCCCGCGCCAGGCGCGACGCTACTTCCTGAGCGCCGAACGCATCGACGCCGCCACCGCCGAGCGCATCGGCCTGGTACACGAGGTGGTGCCGGCCGAGGCGCTGGATACGCGCATCGCCGAGCTGGCTTCCGAGCTGGCCCGTGGCGGCCCGCACGCGCTGAGCGCCGCCAAGGAACTGCTGGCCGACCTGCGCCAGGGCTCGCCGCTGGACGACACGCTGCTGGACGACACCGCGCACACCATCGCCGCCACCCGCGTCACCGACGAGGCGCGCGAAGGCCTGGCCGCCTTCTTCGACAAGCGTCCCCCACAGTGGGTCAATAACTGAGCCACCCGCTCTTGCGGCCAACCCTTGACGTTGCCCGCAAGAGCCCAAGGTAAAGCACCAGTCAACCCGAACTGGCGGACTCCACCGGATGGTCCTCCCGTCAAGCGAACAGACAAGAAAAGGGAAAGCTCCCATATGTTCACCAAGATCCTGATTGCCAACCGCGGAGAGATCGCCTGCCGCGTGATCAAGACCGCCCGCTCCATGGGCATCCGCACCGTGGCGGTGTATTCCGACGCCGACGCCAGCGCCCGCTTCGTGAAGCTGGCGGACGAGGCCTACCGGCTGGGGCCGGCGCCGGCCGCCGAGTCCTACCTCAAGGCCGATCTGATCCTCGACATCGCCAGGCAAAGCGGCGCACAGGCAGTGCATCCGGGCTACGGTTTCCTGTCGGAGAACGAAGACTTCGCCGCTGCCTGCGAGGCCGCCGGCATCGCCTTCATCGGCCCACCGGCTTCCGCCATCGCCGCCATGGGCAGCAAGTCCGCCGCCAAGGCGCTGATGGAAAAAGCCAACGTGCCGCTGGTGCCGGGCTATCACGGCGACAATCAGGATGAACTGTTCCTGAAGGCCGAAGCCGACAACATGGGCTACCCGGTGCTGATCAAGGCCAGCGCCGGCGGTGGCGGCAAGGGCATGCGCATCGTGGAGCGCAGTGACGACTTCATCGCCGCGTTGGCCAGCTGCCAGCGCGAGGCGCGCGCCAGCTTCGGCGACGACAAGGTGCTGGTCGAGAAATACCTGACCCGCCCGCGCCACGTGGAAATCCAGGTGTTCGCCGACAGCCTGGGCGGCTGCGTCTACCTGTTCGAGCGCGACTGCTCGGTGCAGCGCCGCCATCAGAAAGTGCTGGAAGAAGCGCCGGCGCCGCACCTGCCGGCAGCAACCCGCCAGGCAATGGGCGAAGCGGCGGTGGCTGCCGCCCGCGCCGTCGGCTATGTCGGCGCCGGCACCGTGGAATTCATCATGGACGTGGAGTCGGGGCAGTTCTACTTCATGGAAATGAATACCCGCCTGCAGGTGGAGCATCCGGTTACCGAGATGATCACCGGCCAGGACCTGGTGGCGTGGCAGCTGAAAGTGGCCTGCGGCCAAGCTTTGCCGCTACAACAGCAGCAGCTGGCGATCCACGGCCACAGCATCGAGGCGCGTATCTACGCCGAGGACCCGGACAAGGGCTTCCTGCCGGCCACCGGCACGCTGGTGCACCTGCAACCGCCGGTGGAGAACGCCCATGTGCGCGTCGATACCGGCGTGCTGCAGGGCGATACCATTTCGCCGTTCTACGACCCGATGATCGCCAAGCTGATCGTGTGGGGCGAAACGCGCGAAGCGGCGCTGCAGCAGCTGGACGCCGCGCTGGCCGCCTACCAGGTGGTGGGCGTCACCACCAATATCCGCTTCCTGCGCCGCATTGCCGCCAACCCGGCATTTGCCAGCGGCGACGTGGACACCGGCCTGATCGCCCGTTACCACGACAGCCTGCTGCCCGCCCCCGCCGCACCGTCCAGCGAGCAGCTGGCGCTGCTGGCGGTGGGCGAAACGTTGGCCGCAGCCAGTAACGACAGCCACGCCTTCGGCGCGCTGCAGGGCTGGCGCCTGAACGGCACGCTGGAGCGCCGCCTCGGCTTTGCCCACGGCGACAGCCGCATCGAGGTGCTGCTGCGCCAGCAACAGGAGCAGCAGCTGGTCAGCGTCAACGGCAGCGACATCCCGCTGCGCGCCACGCTGCAGGGCAAGCAGCTGGTGGCCAATCTGGGCGGCAAGCAGATCAGCGCCACGCTGGTACGCCACGGTGCGCAGCGCGTGCTGTTTGCCGACGGCGAACGCGTGGCGGTCGACTACCTCGATCCTTACGCCTATGAAGAAGCAGGCGTGCACGGCGAAACCCACATGAAGGCGCCGATGCCGGGCCGCGTGGTGGCACTGCTGGCCGAAGCCGGCGCCCGCGTGGTCAAGGGCGAACCGCTGCTGATCCTGGAAGCGATGAAGATGGAACACACCATTACCGCGCCGGCCGACGGCAAGGTGCTGGCGTTCTGCTTTGCCGCCGGCGAGCAGGTGAGCGACGGCGACGAGCTGGTGGATTTCGAGGCGGACTGATGCAGTTTTGGCCACCGCAAGCCACGGCACAGCCGGGGGCGCACTGTCACCCGGCAGCCGGCTCCCGGTGCGATGCCGTTCCGTGACGGCGGCGGCAAACAGGAAATGACCATGACACACGTAAAAATCGTCGAAGTCGGCCCGCGCGACGGGCTGCAGAATGAAAAGCACACGGTCGCGCTGGCCACCAAGCTGGAGCTGATTGAAAGGTTGGCCGCAGCTGGCTTGCGCACCATTGAGGCCGGCGCCTTCGTGTCGCCCAAGTGGGTGCCGCAGATGGCCGACAGCCTGCAGGTGCTGCAGGCGCTGGACATGAACAGCCACATCGACTACCCGGTGCTGGTGCCCAACGACAAGGGGCTGGATGCGGCGCTGGAAGCCGGCGTGCGCGAGATCGCGGTGTTCGGTGCCGCCAGCGAGGCGTTCAGCCACAAGAATATCAACGCCAGCATCGCCGAGAGCCTGCTGCGCTTCGAATCGGTGATGAAGCGGGCGCAGGCGGCAAACATCAAGGTGCGCGGCTATGTGTCCTGCGTGCTGGGCTGCCCGTACGAAGGCGACATCGCCCCGTACAAGGTGGCCGAGGTGGCGCGGGCGCTATACAACATGGGCTGCTACGAAATCTCGCTGGGTGACACCATCGGCGTGGGCACCCCCAACAAGGTGACCGCAATGCTGGACGCGGTGACCGAGGTGGTGCCGGTAGCCAGGCTGGCCGGCCATTTCCACGACACCTACGGCATGGCCATCGCCAATATCCACACCGCGCTGCAGGCCGGCGTGCGCACCTTTGACAGCTCGGTGGCCGGGCTGGGCGGCTGCCCGTATGCCAAAGGCGCCTCCGGCAATGTGGCCACCGAAGACGTGGTCTATCTGCTACACGGGCTGGGTTATCACACCGGGGTGGATCTGGACAAACTGGCCGATACCGCCTGGTTCATTGCCGAGGCACTGGTGCGCGAACCGGGCTCCAAGTATGCCAAGGCCCGCGGCCTGCGCAGCTGAGTCCTTGTCGTTCATGCGGCCAGCCGGCGGCCAACGGTCGCCGGCTGGCCGTTGTGCGTTGCCGCTGCCGGCGTGATGCCGGCGGCTCGTGTTACGCCGCCAAGACCAGTACAATCCCGCAGCAAGCAGTGCCGTGGCCGTGCGCCGCCGCACTGCGATCCTCCCGATCGACCTCCGCAAGCAAAGAGCAACATGACCATACTGGTAACCGGTGGTGCCGGCTTCATCGGCGGCAATTTCGTGCTGGACTGGCTGGCCGGCAACGACGAGCCGGTCGTCAACCTGGACAAACTGAGCTACGCCGGTAACCTGCAGACGCTGGCCGGCCTGCAAGGCGATACGCGGCACCGCTTCGTGCACGGCGACATCGGCGACCACGCACTGCTGGGCCGCCTGCTGGCCGAACACCAGCCGCGCGCGGTGATCCACTTTGCCGCCGAAAGCCACGTCGACCGCTCGCTGCACGGCCCCGGCGACTTCATCGACACCAATATCGTCGGCACCTTCAGCCTGCTGGAAACGGTGCGTGCCTACTGGAGCGAACTGCCCGCCGCCGACAAGGCCGCCTTCCGCTTGCTGCACGTGTCCACCGACGAGGTCTATGGAACGTTGGCCGCAGACGACGCCCCGTTTACCGAAGAGCACCGCTACCAGCCGAACAGCCCCTACTCCGCCAGCAAGGCCGCTGCCGACCACCTGGTGCGTGCCTGGCACCACAGCTACGGCCTGCCGGTGCTGACTACCCATTGCAGCAACAACTACGGCCCCTACCACTTCCCGGAGAAGCTGATCCCGCTGGTCATCCTCAACGCGCTGGCCGGCAAGCCGCTGCCGGTTTACGGCGACGGCCAGCAGATCCGCGACTGGCTGTACGTGACGGACCACTGCGCCGCTATCCGCCGCGTGCTGGACGCCGGCACGCCGGGCGAGACCTACAACGTCGGCGGCTGGAACGAGAAGACCAACCTCGACGTGGTGCGCACCATCTGCCGCCTGCTGGACGAATTGCGCCCGCGCGCCGACGGCAAGGGCTACGCCGAACAGATCACCTTTGTTACCGACCGCCCCGGCCACGACCGCCGCTACGCCATCGACGCGCGCAAGCTGGAACGCGAGCTCGGCTGGAAACCGGCCGAAACCTTCGACTCCGGCATCCGCAAGACCGTGCAGTGGTATCTGGACAACCCGGACTGGGTCGCGGGCGTCAGCAGCGGCCGTTACCGCGACTGGCTGGACCGACAATACGGTAAGCAGCCATGAGCCGGCCGGCCACCATCCTCCTCACCGGCGGCAGCGGCCAGGTCGGTTTCGAGCTTAGGCGCGCGCTGGCGCTGCACGGGGTGCTGAGCTGCCCCGGCCGCCGGCAATTCGATCTGGCGGCACCGCACACCCTAACCGCGACGCTGGACGCCTTGCAGCCAGACATCATTGTCAATGCCGCGGCCTATACCGCGGTCGATCAGGCCGAGGATGAAATCGCGCTGGCCCATGCCGTCAACGCCACCGCACCGGCGCTGCTGGCGCAGTGGGCCGCGGCCAACAACGCGCTACTGGTGCACTACTCCAGCGACTACGTTTTTGACGGCAGCAAGTTCGGCGCCTGGCTGGAAGACGACACCCCCAATCCGCAATCGGTGTACGGCCGCAGCAAATGGCTGGGCGAACAGGCGATCCGCGACAGCGGCTGCCACCACTACATCCTGCGCAGCTCGTGGGTGGCCGGTGTCTACGGCCAGAACTTCCTGAAAACCATGCTCAGGTTGGCCGCAACCCGCGACCGCCTGGACGTGGTCGACGACCAGTTTGGCGCGCCGACCCCGGCCAGCCTGCTGGCGGACGTGTGCGCGCTGTTGCTGCCGCACTACGCCAACTACCCTGACAGCACCAGCTACGGCACCTACCACCTTGCCGCCAGCGGCCGTACCAGCTGGCACGACTACGCCGCCCACGTCATCGCGCTGGCCCGCGACGCCGGCTGGGCGCTGATGCTGCCGCCGGATGGCCTGCACCCGGTCAGCAGCGACGAGTACCCGCAACGGGCCACGCGGCCGGCCAATTCCGTGCTCGACTGCAGCAAGCTGCGCCTGACCTTCGGCCTGCAGCTGCCGTCGTGGCAGGAAGGCGTGGCCCAGTTGTTCCAGACCCTCGATAACGCAAGAAAACCATGAACCGCAAAGGCATCATCCTCGCCGGTGGCGCCAATAGCCGCCTGTATCCGGCCACCCTGGCGGTCAGCAAGCAGTTACTGCCGGTCTACGACAAGCCGCTGATCTACTATCCGCTGACCACGCTGTTGCTGGCCGGCATCCGCGACATCCTGATCATCTCCACGCCGCAGGACACGCCGCGCTTCCAGCAGTTGCTGGGCGACGGCAGCCAGTGGGGCATCCGGCTGCAGTACACGGTACAACCCAGCCCGGACGGCCTGGCGCAGGCCTTCATTCTCGGCGAATCGTTCCTCGCCGGTGCGCCGTCGGCACTGGTGCTGGGCGACAATATTTTCTACGGCGCCGAGCTGGCCAGCCAACTGCAGCGCACCGCGGCGCAAGCACAGGGCGCCACCGTGTTCGCCTATCGCGTCAACGATCCGGAGCGCTACGGCGTGGTCGAGTTTGATGGCGCCGGCCAGGCCATCAGCATCGAAGAGAAACCGGCGCGGCCCAAGTCCCATTACGCCGTCACCGGCCTGTACTTCTACGACGCGCAAGTGGTCGACATCGCCAAGTCGATCAAGCCGTCGCGACGCGGCGAGCTGGAGATCACCGACGTCAATGCCGCCTACCTCGCACGCGGCACGCTCACGGTCGAGACCATGGGCCGCGGCTACGCCTGGCTGGATACTGGCACCCACGACTCGCTGCTGGAGGCCAGCCAATTCATCGCCACCCTCGAAAAACGCCAGGGCCTGAAGGTGGCCTGTCCGGAAGAAGTGGCGTGGCGCATGGGCTATATCGACGACAGCCAGCTGCAAAGCTTGGCCGCACCGCTGGCCAAGACCGGCTACGGCCGCTACCTGCTGCAATTACTGCAAGAAGGGCGCTGAATGAGCCTGTTCCGCGAAACCAACCTGCCCGGCCTATGGCTGATCGAACCCCGCATCCACGGCGACGAGCGTGGTTTTTTCTACGAGAGTTTCCACCAGCAGCAGTTCGATGCCGCCATCGGCCGCCATGTCACCTTCGTGCAGGACAACCACTCCCGCTCCAGCCGCGGCGTGCTGCGCGGCCTGCACTACCAGCTACCGCCACAGGCGCAGGGCAAGCTGGTGCGCTGCGTGGCCGGCGAAGTGTTCGATGTCGCCGTCGACCTGCGTCGCGGCTCTGCCACCTTCGGCCGGCATTTCGGCACCCTGCTATCGGCTGCCAACCATCGCCAGCTGTGGATACCGGAAGGCTACGCCCACGGCTTTGTCACGCTGAGCGAACACGCCGAATTCCTGTACAAAACCACCGCCTACTGGAGCCAGCAGCACGAGCGTGCGCTGCGCTGGGACGACCCGCAACTGGCGATAGCGTGGCCGCTGCACGACCAGCTGCAGTTGTCGGCCAAGGATCTCGCCGCGCCCTTACTGGCGGACGCCGAATACTGAACGCCAAATACTGCCCCCTGGCGCCAGCGCGCCGGCGCTTATCTTGCCTCAAGGAAAGCGGTGCGGCGGGTGCGTAAGCTGGGCACTGTTACAGACAGGAGTCCATCCATGCACACCCACACCTCTGATTTGTCGGTTTTCCCTTTTGATGCGCGCGGCGTGGCCAAGCGTTTCCGTCATGCCGCCATTTTTGGCGCGCTGGAATCGCTGAACCATGGCGAGCGCATGCGCTTCGTCAACGACCACGACCCGCTGCCGCTGCTCGGCCAGATCGAGCAGCGCTATGGTGGTCAGGTGCTGATCAACTACGTGGAGCGCTCGCCGCAACAGGTTGTCATCGACTTCACCATCCATGTCGCCGACAGCGAGCCGGCACCGGCCCAGGCGCCGGCAGCCCAGCAAGGCGGTTGTGGCGGCGGCGGCGGTTGCGGCTGCTCCGGCGGCTAAGCAAGACGGCAACGGGCTGGCATCTGCCAGCCCGTTTTGCTTTTTGTGAGCTACGCCCCCGCGGTACCGGCCTCGCTACGGCAGCAAATACGGCCGGGCATCCCGCTCCCCCGCGACTCAGCCGCGGTAACCGATCTGCGCGGAGATGTCGGCCGCCGTGCTGCGCAGCCGCTGCGCGATCGTCCCGTTCCAGTCTGAGGAAAACGTCGCCGCCGGCCCCAGCGTGGTCATCACCAGCGCCAGCTGGCCGGCGTGATCGAACACCGGCACGCTGAAGGCGTTGATGCCGGGCAAGGGATAGCCCACCGCCCGCGCCATGCCCCGCTCGCGCACCCGCTGCAGCGCCGACTGGAACGCGGCCTGCTCCTCGATGCCGGCCTGCCGCGCCGCCATCTCGCTGGCGATCATCTCCTCGGTCAGCCTCGGCGGCAGATAGGCGGCAAACACCTTGCCGGTGGCCGAATCCAGCAGCGACATCACCGTGCCGGTACGCATATTGATGTGCACCACCCGATTGCACTCCTGGATCCGCACCACGGTCGGCCCGTGGTTGCCCCACACCGCCAGCGCCACGTTCTGCTGGATATCCAGTGACAGCGCCGCCGCCCGCTCGGTGGCGATCTTGACCGCGTCCAGCTCGTGCAGCGCCACCAGCCCCATCTGCAGCGCGAACGGCCCCAGCTTGTACAGGCCGCTGCCCGCGTCCTGCTCGATCAGCCCCAGCTTGCCGAAACTCACCAGATAGGGGTGCGCCTTCGCCGCCGGCATGCCGGCCTCGCCGGCCAGGTCCTTCAGCATCATCGGCGCCCCGTGGCGCACCAGCGTCTGCAGCAGGCTGCCGCCCACCTCGATTGATTGGATTCCGCGCCGGTCTTTTTCCATCGTTACCCCGTCTTGCCCGCTGGCATGGTCAGTGTTGTCGAAACGGCGGCAATTCTAGCATTTTCGCCACGCCGGTCACCGCGATAATATTTGTTATTATCGAACAAATTGACCAATAACGAATTAATGGTTAACTTGCCAGCATCGCCACTGGCCGCCACCGCGATCAGTGCCAGACTGAAATCAGCGCCGCACCCCGGCCACCGTTCACGGAGAGAACCATCATGCTGATCAAGAAAATCCACCACGTCGCCTATCGCTGCAAGGACGCCAAGGAAACGGTGGAGTGGTACGTGAAACACCTCGACATGAAGTTCGTGCTGGCGATCGCCGAGAACGAAGTGCCGTCCACCAAGGCGCCGGATCCGTACATGCACGTGTTCCTCGACGCCGGCCAGGGCAACATCCTCGCCTTCTTCGAGCTGCCGACACGGCCGCCGATGGACCGCGACCAGAACACGCCCAACTGGGTGCAGCATCTGGCGATGGAAGTGGACTCGCTGGACACCCTGCTCGCCACCAAGGCACGGCTGCAGGCCGCCGGCATCGACGTGATCGGCCCCACCGATCACACCATCTTCAAGTCGATCTACTTCTTCGACCCCAACGGCCACCGCCTGGAGCTGGCCTGCAATACCGGCACGCCGAAGATGATGCAGATGCTGGACGAGGTGAAGTGGGACATGCTCAACGAATGGGCGGAAACGCGGAAGGCGCCGCAGCACGCGCGCTGGATGCACGACGGCAGTTATTCGGAAGACTGAGCCGCCACGCTTGCGGCCAACCCGGCACAAGGTTGGCCGCAACACGCCGCCAGCTGGCCACACGCGGCACCGATCGCGCGGCCGGCGACCTATACCGCAGGCATGGCTGTGCAGTAAACTGGCCGGCAAACAGCTTTCATAATAAAGAATGACACCCTTGAGCGACCCCACACGCTTCCTGAGGAGAGACTTGATATGCACGCAGCAGACCATCCGATCTGGCAGCCGTCGCCGGCCCGCCTGAGCGCGACCCACCTGACCGCCTTTACCCGGCTGGCGGAAACGCTGGACAACCAGCGCTATCCCGACTACTCCAGCCTGTGGCACGCCAGCATCGCGCGCCCGGAGCGCTTCTGGAGCCAGCTGTGGGATTACGCCGGGGTGATCGGTGACAAGGGCAGCGTGGCGCTGGAAGACAAGGACGGCATGCGCGCCGCGCGCTTCTTCCCGCAGGCCGCGCTGAACTACGCGGAAAACCTGTTGCGCCGCCGCGATGACACGCTGGCGATGGTGTTCTGGGGCGAGGACAAGGTCAAACGCGAGCTGACCTGGTGGGAGTTGTCCGATCTGGTGTCGCGCCTGCAGCAGGCGATGCTGGCGCACGGCATTGCCGAAGGCGACCGTGTCGCCGGCTACATGCCCAACATGCCGGAAACGGTGGCCGCGATGCTGGCCGCCAGCAGCATCGGCGCGGTGTGGACCAGCTGCTCGCCGGACTTCGGCACCGACGGCGCGCTGGATCGCTTCGGCCAGACCGCGCCGCGCCTGCTGTTCTGCCCGGATGGCTACTGGTACAACGGCAAGCAGGTCGACATCAGCGAGAAGATGCAGATCATCGCCAGCGGCCTGCCGTCGGTGGAAAAAGTGATCGTGGTGCCCTACCTGGAGCGCGCCGACGCCTTCGCGGAAACAGTGCCCAAGGCCGTCACCCTGGAGCGCTTCGTCGACAGCTTTGTCGCCAGCGAGCTGCTGTTCCGCCGCGTCGGCTTCAACCACCCGCTGTTCATCCTCTATTCCAGCGGCACCACCGGCAAGCCGAAATGCATCGTGCACGGCCACGGCGGCACCCTGCTGCAGCACCTGAAGGAGCACCAGCTGCACGCCGACGTGCACGCCGGCGACCGCCTGTTCTACTTCACCACCTGCGGCTGGATGATGTGGAACTGGCTGGTGTCCGGCCTCGCCAGCGGCGCCACGCTGATGCTGTTCGACGGCTCGCCATTCGCCAAGGGCGGCCACATCCTGTGGCAATACGCCGAGGCCTATCGCTGCGCGCAGTTCGGCACCTCGGCCAAGTACATCGACGGTCTGCGCAAGATCGACCTGCAGCCCAAGCGTGACTACGACCTCAGCTGCCTGCGCGCGGTGTTCTCCACCGGCTCGCCGCTGGTGGCGGAAAGCTTCGACTGGGTGTACGACGCGATCAAGGACGACATCAACCTCGCCTCCATCTCCGGCGGCACCGACATCGTGTCCTGCTTCGCGCTGGGCTGCGCCAGCCTGCCGGTCTACCGCGGCGAGCTGCAGTGCCGTGGCCTGGGCATGGCGGTGGAGATCTGGAACGATGCCGGCCAGCCGGTGGTCGGCGAAAAGGGCGAGCTGGTGTGCACCAAACCGTTCCCGTCGATGCCGGTCGGCTTCTGGGGCGACGCTGATGGCGAGAAGTACCGCAAGGCCTACTTCGAGCGTTTCGACAACGTGTGGTGCCACGGTGACTACGCCGAGCTGACCGAGCACGACGGCATGATCATCTACGGCCGCTCCGACGCGGTGCTGAATCCCGGTGGCGTGCGCATCGGCACCGCCGAGATCTACCGCCAAGTGGAAACCTTCGACGCGGTGCTGGACAGCATCGTCGTCGGCCAGCGCTGGCAGGACGACGAGCGCGTGGTGCTGTTCGTCAAGCTGCGTGACGGCTGCGAGCTGGACAAGACGCTGCAGGCTGCCATCCGCGACAAGATCAAGAACGGCGCCAGCCCGCGCCACGTGCCGGCCAAGATCATCGCCGTCGCCGACATCCCGAAGACCATCAGCGGCAAGATCGTCGAACTGGCGGTGAAGAACGTGATCCACGGCCTGCCGGTGACCAACCTCACCGCGCTGGCCAACCCGGAGGCGCTGCAACTGTTTGTCGATCTGCCCGAGCTGCAGAGCTAGCGCCTGCGGCCAACGTTGGCCACAAACGTCAAACGCCAGCCTACCGGCTGGCGTTTGTCATTGTGGCGCGCACGTCAGGCAAACCTCAGGACGGGCCGGTCCGGCTCACTCCATGCAGACTGCGTGCACCACCGAACGCAGCCACTTGTGTGCAGGGTCGGCATCGAGCCTGGGGTGCCAGAGCATGGAGAGCGTGATCTCCGCCACGGCAAGCGGCAGGGGAAAGGTGGCCATGCCGGTGCGCAAATAGCGGGTATGCCGCTCCGGTACGGTGGCCACCAGGTCGGTATTGCGCGCCAGCGCCAGCGACGTGGCAAAGCCGGCCACCGAGGTCACGATGCGGCGGGGTGTGCCCAGCGCCTCCAGCGCCACATCGACCGGATCATGACCGGGACCGTGCCGCGAATCGGCGACGTGGCCGCAAGCGGCGTAGCGCGGCAGCGAGATGTCGCCCGTCAGCAGCGGGTGCCCCTCGCGCACCGCGCCCACGAAATGATCGCGAAACAGCGCACGGGCGTGCAGCGCCTGTGCCGTGCCCTTGCCGATCACGCCGGTCTCCAGATCGGCCGTGCCATCCCGCAGATAGCTGCTGTCGCGCCGGACTTTGGGCAGGAAGCTCAGGTGCAGGCCGGGCGCCTCGCTGCCGACCCGCTGCAACAGCCGCGGCCCGAAGTTTTCGACAAAGCCGTCGCTGCACAGCAGGGTAAAGCGACGGTTCACCTTGCCAAGGTCCAGCGTCGCGGCGGGGCTCAAGGCCTGCAGCGCCTGCTGCACCAGCCCGCTCACCTGTTCGCGCAATACCACCGCCCGCGGGGTCAGCACCAGGCCGCGGCCCGAGCGCACCAGCAGCGGATCGCCGGTGCTGTCGCGCAGCCGCTGCAGGGCACGGCTCATCGCCGACGGACTCAGGCCGAGACGCCGCGCCGCACCGGCGACACTGCCCTCGCTGAGCAGCGCATCCAGCGTAATCAGAAGATTCAAATCCGGTGTTCCCATGCTGCCCTCCTGCCACCTGCCGTGATGATTGCGTTTCATGCATGTATCAGGTGCAAACCATGCGTCTTCCGCCATGTTATACCCGGACCTAAGCTACTAGAAACCCACTTCAGGAGCCAATGACATGACAACCCGACACGACAATGCACTGCCGCACGAGCCGCAGGCCGCCAGCATTCCCGGTGAACCCTGGCTCATGCAGGTAGACGACTGGAACCGGCGCTACGCCAACGATGACTTCATCTGGAGCGTGAATCCCAACCGCTCCCTGGAACAGCATGTGCGGCCACTACCCGCGGGGCGGGCACTGGATTTGGCGGCCGGCGAGTGCCGCAACGCGGTGTGGCTGGCCAGCCAGGGCTGGTCGGTGGAGGCCGTCGATTTTGCCCGGCTGGCGCTGGAGAAGGGCCAGCGTCTGGCGCAATCGCGCCAGGTGGCGGAGCGCATTCGCCTGGTGGCGGCGGATCTCAATGACTACACCCCCGCCGAGCGGGCTTTCGACCTCGTCACCCTGGTTTACCTGCAGCTGCCATGGCAGGAACTGGCGCCCATCCTCTTGCGCGCGGCACGAGCCGTGGCACCGGGCGGCACCCTGCTGCTGATTGCCCACCACACGCACAACCTGATGCACGGCCATGGCGGACCACGGCACGCCGAGGTGCTCTACACCGCGGAACAGGTCGCCACGCTGCTGGCCCCCGAGTTACGGATCGAGCGCGCCGAACGGCTGCGGCGCCCGGTGCACACCGCTGACGGCACCCTCTACGCCATCGACTGCCTGGTGCGTGCCACACGCGGCTGAGGCAACCCACGGCCGGCTTGCGGCCAACGTTGGCCGCAAGCCACGGCAACCCGAACAAAAGGAATCATCATGAACCGCGATAAACAATCCATGCCAGCAGCTACCGCCGGCGAGCGTCACGCCCTGCTGAGCCTGTCCCTGGCCATGCTGCTGTCGGCGCTGGGCACCAGCATCGCCAATGTGGCGCTCCCCACCCTGAGCGAGGTGTTCTCGGCCTCGTTCCAGCAGGTACAGTGGGTCGTGCTGTCCTACCTGCTGGCCATCACCACGCTGATCGTCAGCGCCGGGCGGCTGGGAGACCTGTTCGGCCGCCGGCCGCTGCTGCTGTTCGGGGTCGGGCTGTTCAGCGCGGCCTCGCTGCTGAGCACCTACCCGTCACTGCCGGTGCTAATCGCCGCCCGGGCCGTGCAGGGTCTGGGAGCGGCGCTGATGATGGCCTTAAGCATGGCCTACGTCGCCGATCTCGTGCCAGGGGAAAGAACCGGCAGCGCGATGGGCCTGCTGGGAACCGCCTCGGCCATCGGTACCGCAATGGGGCCGTCGCTGGGGGGCTTGCTGATCGGCACTCTTGGCTGGCAGTCGGTCTTTGCGGCCAACGTTCCGCTCGGCATCGTCACTTTCTTCCTGCTGCAACGCCATCTGCCGGCCACCCCACCACGCCAGACGGCACGCAGCCGCTTTGACTATACCGGCACCGTGCTGCTGAGCCTCGCCCTGGCCGCGTATGCGCTGGCCATGACGGTTGGCCGCGGCGACTGGGGGCTGCGCAATAACGCCCTGCTGGGACTGACGCTGCTGGCGGCCACACTGTTCGTCGTCAGCCAGCAGCGGGCCAGCGCGCCCCTGGTCAAGCTGTCGCTGCTGGGCAGGCCGCTGCTGGTGGCCGGCATGGCGATGAGCACGCTGGTGACGGCAGTGGTGATGGCCACCCTGGTGGTCGGCCCGTTCTATCTGACGCAGGCGCTGGGACTGTCCACCACCCGGCTGGGGCTGGTGATGTCGGTCGGGCCGCTGGTGGCCGCCGTCAGCGGCGTGCCGGCCGGCCAGCTGGTCGACCATTACGGCGCACACCCGATGACACTGCTGGGTCTGCTGCTGATGCTGACCGGCAGCTGCGCCCTGGCACTGCTGCCCGTCGCCGCTGGTATCACGGGCTACGTGGCGGCCCTCAGCGCCACCACCGCAGGCTATGCCTTGTTCCAGGCCGCCAACAATACGCAGGTAATGGCCGGTGTGACTGCCGAGATGCGCGGTCTCGTGTCCGGCCTGCTCAACCTGTCACGCAATCTGGGCTTGATTACGGGCACTGCCGCCATGGGCGCGGTGTTCGCCATGGCCAGCAAGAGCGCCGCCTTGCCGGCAGGCAGCCCGCAGGCCGCCAGTAGCGGCCTGCACGCTACCTTTGCCGTGGCAGCGGCGCTGATCGTGCTGGCCCTGTTGCTGGGGCTGCGCAGCCGGGTTTCGCAGATGCAAACCGCGTAGCAGCCCGCCAAGCTGACGCGCGTTCACCTCGGACCAGTGCGCCTGCGCTCCCGCAACTCAACGGCTACGCCGACCACATCATCCGGATTGCGGCGGCCAACCACCGACCACACACCTCTCGCAACAAGCCTGATCGCGCCTTGCCGTAGAACAGCACCGGGAAAAATCCGCAGAAAAAATGCCGCTCACTGGCCAAGTGAGCGGCATTGCGGCAGCGGTAGCCTTGCTGCGACTCGTCAGTCCTGTCGCTGCCACAGCACGAACTGCTCGCGCTTGTCGCGGGCGCGGTTGCCGCGCCAGCGCTCCTGCCAGCCCGGCAGCGGCGCGTCAGCATGGCGGTCGCGCACCATCAGCAACAGCTTGCAGGCCGGTGCGGCACCGTCGGCCACCGGCTGCAGGCGCAGGCCGGCGTAATAGCCCCAGCTGATGCGCGCCAGCTGCTGGCTGGCCGATACCGACACGCAGTACTCACCGGCCGGCATCGCCCGCATCATGCTCTGCACCACCGGCTGGTAACTCTTGGCGGCATCGAGGAACGGCAGCCACAGCGTCATCAGCAACCCCCACAGTAGCGCCAGTCCGGCGGCCCAGTTGGTCACCGCCTGGCGGCCGCGCAGATGGCGCCGCGTCACCGCCCAACCCCACAGCGCGGTGGCGACCAGTGCCAGCAGCAGCGCCAGCCACGATACCTGTGGCTCATAGTAGGGGCTGAAATAGCTGGCGCGCTGCGCCAGCTTGGCCGGCCAGCCGAAGTTCATCGCCGCCCAGCCCAGCCACACCAGCAGCGAGAACAGGCCGAACGCCATCAGGCCGAACCAGTTGAGGAAGGCAGCTGCGCCACGGCGCAGGCTATCCAGCTCCACCGCCGCCAGCACCGCCAGCGGCAGCAGCAGCGGCATCGCGTCCTCGGTATGGCTGCGATTGGAGAAGGTCAGTAGCAGCAGGATCACCGCGAAGAACAGCAGCGGCAACTGCAACAATGGCAACTCGTAGCGGCGGTTCTTCCACAGCGTCCATGCCGCCAGCGGCCACGCCGGCCAGGCGTACCACAGCACCAGTTTCGGGTAGTAGCCGAACTCGTGGAACAGGCCGAGACCGCCGAAGCCGTCCAGCGGCCCCAGCGCGTGGAACTGCCACCAGGCGTGGAATACCGCCGGCGCGCCGCGATACAGCGCCAGCGGCCACAGCGCCGCCAGCGGCAAGGCAAACAGCAGCGCCATCAGCAGCGTGATGGCGTAGCCCTTGTTGCGCCAGCTGACGAAGGCCGGCAGCATCAGCGCCACGCTCCACACCAGCAGCACCGGCAACAGGCTGGTGGACAGAAACAGCACCACCGTCGCCGCGCCGAGGATGGCGCCGGCCAGCGCCGGCGCCCGCCGTGTCAGCGCCAGCGCGTACAGCGCCGCGGCAAAACCGGCAAAGCCGGCCACTACCGGATTCATCTCGTGGCCGGTGACGATCAGGCCCAGGCAGCCGATCAGGATCAGCACCACGCTGCGGCCATGACGGCGCCCGATCAGCTCGCGGCCGACGCCGCCGGCAAAGGCGAGGCCGATCGCCATGAACAGCGGCGTCGCCAGCCGCGCCGCATCATGCAGCGGCAGCAGCCACGGCGACAGCAGCCGCGCGAACAGCGTCGCCACCCAGTAATACAGCGGCGCACTGTCGAGATACGCCTGGCCGTCGATCGCCGGCAGCCACCACGGGCCGCCGGCCAGCATGTGCTGCACCACGGCGGTGACGTAGGGTTCGTCAGGCTTCCACGGCGTGTGCCCCACAATGCCCGGCCACAGCCAGACAAAGGTCAGCAACAACAAGAGCCACGGTTTTTCGGTGGCGGCAGGCAGGCGGGACTGGGAGGAGTCGCTATAGGTCAGCATGGGACAGCCGTACTCGGACAATGGGCTTCAGGATAAACCGGAACAACAAAAAAGGCAGCCGTGGCTGCCTTTTTCCGGACTGCTGCAAGCGGATTAGCGCTTGAAGAAGCTGCCGAACTTCTGGTTGAAGCGGTCAACACGGCCAGCGGTGTCAACGATCTTCTGTTTGCCAGTGTAGAACGGGTGGCATTCGGAGCACACTTCGATGTGGAAGGCGTCTTTGGCCATGGTGGACTTGGTGGCAAAGGTGTTGCCGCAAGAGCAAGTCACGTTAACTTCTTTGTAGTTCGGCTGGATGTCAGCTTGCATGTTCGGTTTCCTTTTCAATCGGGCGCAGGGGTTTTGCCTGCGCTTCATCTAAAACGCAGCATTATCCGCACTTGACAATGGTTTGGCAAGCAAAAGCTGGCCAGCGGCCAGCCCTGCCCGCCCGCGCTCAGGCACGGCGCCAGGTGGTGGTGCCGGCGCTGTCTTCCAGCACGATGCCGGCCGCGGTCAGCTGGTCGCGGATGCGGTCGGACTCGGCCCAGTTCTTGGCGGCGCGTGCATCCTTGCGCGCCTGGATCAGCGACTCGATCTGCGCCGCCGACAGGCCATCGCCGGCCTCGCCCTGCAGGAAGGCTTCCGGGTCACGCTGCAACAGGCCCAGCACACCGGCCAGGTCCTTCAGCAGCCGCGCCAGCTGCACGTCGCGGCTCTTATTGACTTCGCCGGCCAGCTCGAACAGCACGGAAATCGCCTCGGAGGTACCGAAGTCGTCGTCCATCGCCGCCTTGAAACGCGCCGCGTAGGCATTGCTCCAGTCGATACCGCTGGAGGCCGGCAGTTCCAGCCCGCGCAGCGCGGTGTAGAGCCGGGTCAGGCCCTGCTTGGCGTCGTTGAGGATGCCATCGGTAAAGTTGACCGGGCTGCGGTAGTGGCTGCGCACGATGAAGAAGCGGATCACTTCGCCGTCGAAATGGCCGAGCACGTCGCGGATGGTGAAGAAGTTGCCCAGACTCTTGGACATCTTTTCGCCGTCGACGTTGATGAAGCCGTTGTGCATCCAGTAGTTCACGTACTGCTGGCCGTGCGCGCCTTCGCTCTGCGCGATTTCGTTCTCGTGGTGCGGGAACTGCAGGTCCTCGCCGCCGCCGTGGATGTCGAAATGCTCGCCCAGGTGATGGCAGCTCATCGCCGAGCACTCGATATGCCAGCCCGGACGGCCGGCACCCCACGGGCTCGGCCACTGCGGCTCGCCCGGCTTGGCGGCTTTCCACAGCACGAAGTCGTGCGCGTCGCGCTTGTTGGGATCGACCTCGACGCGCTCGCCGGCGCGCAGATTGTCCAGCGTCTTGCCGGACAGCTTGCCGTAGCCGTCGAACTCGCGCACCGCGTAGTAGACGTCGCCGTTGGCTGCAGGGTAGGCCTTGCCGCGGCTGATCAGCTTGCTGATGATGCCCTGCATGCCGTCGATGTGCTGGGTGGCGCGCGGCTCGAAGGTTGGCCGCAACAGGCCCAGCGCCCCGGTGTCGGCGTGCATGTCGGCGATCGTTTCTTCCACCAGCGCTTCGGCGCTGATGCCGCGCTCGGCGGCGCGCTTGATGATCTTGTCGTCGATGTCGGTGATGTTGCGCACATAGGTGACGTCATAGCCGGAGGCGGCAAACCAGCGGTAGATCACGTCAAACGCGGTCAGCATGCGCGCGTGGCCGATGTGACACAGGTCGTAGACAGTCATGCCACACACATACATCTTTACCTTGCCGGGTTCGATCGGGTTGAATGCTTCTTTCTGGCGGGTCAGTGTGTTGTAAAGATTAAGCATGACTGGATGAGCCTGTGCAGTTGGTTATTGGTGAACCGCTATTGTAGCAAAGCTGTCAATCCCCCCGCAGCGGAGTTTGCCGCTGCCCCGCCCGCGCAAAAAACGCTATGCTGGCGGCCATATCGAACCGGGATTTGCATTACCGCACCATAAGGAGAACCGATGAACTGGAGTCAGGAATTACTGTTGAGCGCGATCTGGCTGGGAAAGGCCTTTGCCATCACGCTAGTGTGCAGTCTGCTGGCGGGCTGGAGCCTGCTGCATTTTTCGCGCTGGGGACGCCAGTTCTGGCGCCTGAGCGGCGACTTGTTCCGCCCCTCGCTCAACGGCTGGCGACCAGTGCTGTCGCTGCTGGTCATCGTACTGCTGACCCTCAGCGGCGTGCGCCTGAACGTACTGTTCTCGCGCTGGTACAACGAGATGTACACCTCACTGCAGAAGCTGGATGCCAAGCTGTTCTGGGCCTCGATACTAATTTTTGCAATCCTGGCCACCGTCCATGTTAGCCGTATCCTGCTCAACACCTACCTGAGCCAGGGCTTCCTGATCCGCTGGCGGGAGTGGCTGAACGAACGCCTACTCACGCGCTGGCTGGATCACCAGGCCTACTACCGCAGCGAGCACCTGGCCAAACCGGCGGATAACCCGGACCAGCGTATCCAGCAAGACATCGCCAGCTTCGTCAATTCCTCACTGTCGCTATCAATGGGAGTAATCGGCTCGCTGGTGTCGATCTTCGAATTCACTCTGATCCTGTGGGGGCTGTCCGGCACACTGGCTCTGCTCGGAGTAGAAGTCCCGCGCGGCATGGTATTCGCCGTTTACCTGTACGTGATCATCGCCACCGTGTTTGCCTTCCGCATCGGCCGGCCGTTGATCATGCTGAACTTTCTTAACGAAAAACTGGGTGCCGATTACCGCTATGCTTTGGTCCGGCTGCGTGAATACAGCGAGAGCATTGCCTTCTATGGTGGCGAAGCCGTCGAAGGCAGCACCCTGCGCCTGCGCTTTGCCAAAATCATCAGCAATGCCTGGGCCATCGTGTTCCGGACGCTGAAGTTCTCCGGCTTCAATCTCACCATCAGCCAGACCGCCGCCATCTTCCCGTTCGTGATCCAGGCACCACGCTTCTTTGCCAAGCAGATCTCGCTGGGTGACATGATCCAGACGGCAAATGCCTTCGGCGAGCTGCAGGACGGGTTGTCGTTCTTCCGCTCTGCCTACGACGAATTCGCCGGCTTCAAGGCGGTGCTGGATCGTCTAACCGGTTTTCTTGATGCCGTCGAAGGCGCCGCCGCGCTACCGACACCGCGCGTGCGCGACCATGCGCGCCGCGTGGAGCTGCAGAATGTCAGCATCCGCACCCCAGCCGGCCGGGTCCTGCTGGACTGCGCCACCATGCACGTCAATGCAGAATCGTCGATGCTGATCCGCGGCCCGTCCGGCAGCGGCAAGACCACGCTGCTGCGCGCCATCGCCGGGCTGTGGCCATACTGCGACGGCGTCATCCTGCACCCGCATGACGTGCTATTCCTGTCACAAAAGCCCTACCTGCCACTAGGCAGCCTGCGGGCGGCCCTGTGCTACCCGCATCCGGCCACCGGCAACGAGGCAGTTAGCGAGGCACTGGAGGCCGTCCATCTGGGACACCTGCAGAGCCGACTGGACGAAGAGGCGGACTGGAGCCACATCCTGTCGCTGGGCGAACAGCAACGGCTGGCTTTCGGGCGCCTGCTGCTGGCGGCACCGGCGGTGGCGTTTCTGGACGAGGCCACCTCGGCAATGGACGAGGAACTGGAAGACACGCTCTACCGGCTGGTACGCGAGCGCCTGCCGCATACCGCACTGGTCAGCGTCGGTCATCGCAGTACCTTGCTGGTCCATCATGCACAGATCCTGCAGCTAGACGGCAAGGGCGGCTGGCAGCTGGCAACCATCAACAGCTGATAGTTGTCGCAAGGTTGGCCGCAGGCCACGCCTACGCACCCCCGGGATGGCCACACCCTGGCGCCCAGTAACAATGCAACAAAATGGCCGCCAGCACTGAAAGATGCTGGCGGCCAACGTTTTTGTCGCCATCGTGCCGGCACCGCCGGCCTCAGCTACCCCACTCAAACCTTAGCGGCTGGCGACGATGCGGATCTCGATCTTCCAGTCCGGATGGGCCAGTTTCGCCTGTACCGTGCAGCGCACCGGGGCATTGCCCTCCGCCACCCAGGCGTCCCATGCCTCGTTCATGGCATCGAAATCGGCGAGGTCGGTCAGGAAAATGGTGGCTTCCACGATCTTGCTCTTGTCGCTGTCCAGTTCGGCCAGCACGGTGTCGATCAGGCCTAGGGTCTCGGCGGTCTGCGCGCGGGCATCACCCTGACCGCTTTCCGGTACCTGTACGGTGTAGATCAGGCCGTTGACGACCACGGCTTCCGACATGCGCTTGCCTGGTTTGTGGCGATACAGACTCATTGCGACTCCCGAATAAATAGATGGTGGCACTGGCGCCGCTCGGCGGCACCAAACAAAACGCCGGAGACTCGCTCCGGCGCTGGGTTCAGACAACAGCGGCGATCAGGCCACCGAGGCGCGGCGCAGGCTCAGCGAGAAACGCTGCAGCGATTCGATACCGCTGGCCTCGGCGCGGGCGCACCAGTCCTGCAGTTCCTTCAGCAGCTCGTCACGGGTCAGCGACGAACGCTCCCACAGGCGAGACAGTTCCTGGCGCATCGAGTACACGGTATGCAGCACCTGGCTCTTTTCCAGTACCACCGCCAGCTGTTCGCGTTCCTGCACCGGGGTGTCCTTGGCGTCCTGCTTCAGCCAGACCTTCATCTTGCGCACCAGCTGCGGCGCCTTCAGCTCCGGCAGGTGCAGCTTTTCCACCTCGACGCGGTAAACGTCCTTCAGCTCGCGAGCATAGCGAGCCGCCACCGCGTAGCGGTTGGCGATGATCGCCTGCAGGTGTTCCAGATCCAGCTGCTGGGTACGCTGCTCTTCCACCAGCCGCGGCGCCACCTTGCGCACCTTGGCCAGACCGGCGATCTCCAGCATGCGGATGTACATCCAGCCGATGTCGAACTCGAACCACTTGTACGACAGCTTGGCCGAAGTGCCGAAGGTATGGTGGTTGTTGTGCAGCTCTTCGCCACCGATCAGGATGCCCCACGGCAGCACGTTGGTGGAGGCGTCTTCGTTCTCGAAGTTGCGATAGCCCCAGAAGTGGCCGATACCGTTGATCACGCCGGCGGCGAAGAACGGAATCCACGCCATCTGCACCGCCCAGATCGACAGGCCGGCGGCACCGAACAGCACCACGTCGATGGCCAGCATCAGCAGGATGCCCTTGCCGGTGTGCTTGGTGTACAGGTTGTGTTCCAGCCAGTCGTCAGGCGTGCCGTGGCCGAATTTTTCCATGATGCTGCGGTCCTTGCAGGCGGCACGGTACAGTTCGGCGCCTTCCCACATGACTTTCTTGATGCCCAGCACTTGCGGGCTGTGCGGGTCTTCCGCCGTTTCGCAGCGCGCATGGTGCTTGCGGTGAATCGCCGCCCATTCCTTGGTGACCTGGCCGGTCGTCAGCCACAGCCAGAAACGGAAAAAGTGGCTCGGAATCGGGTGCAGATCCAGTGCGCGGTGCGCTTGATGACGATGCAGGAAGATGGTCACCGACGCGATGGTGATGTGGGTCAGGACCAATGCCACCACGATATAACCCCACCAGGGCAGGTCGATCAGACCGTTAAGCCATTCCATTCGTAGTCAAACCTCATTGTTTTAATAGAGATAACGCGCCATTTTACACAAATCGCCGGCGTAAACGGCAAAAGAATCGACAGTCGCCAGCGTACCGATTCGTCACACCGGCGCGGCTATTGTAAGATACGCAGTCATTTCGTCACTCAGGCCGGATCGTGAACGTCAACAAGCACGCTATCAAACTCACCGCCGCCGCTGTCGCCGGCACTTTTGCTTTCTATGGCGCTTTTTCCTACTGGGCCGGCATCAAGGCCGAGGAAACGCTGGCAGAGCAACACCAGATGATTGCGGCGATGTCGGTGTTCAAGGTCAAGTCGCACCAGTACCAGCGCGGCTGGTTCTCGTCGCAGGAAACCACCGAGCTGGAGTTCAACCAGGAACTGCTCGGCCCCTACATCGGCCTGCTGCCGGAAAACGTGCGCCCGCTGTTCCAGGGCACCATCCGCTACCACCACGACGTGGCGCACGGCCCGCTGCCGGGCCTGCTCAGCGGCCACTTCAGCCCCGGCCGCGCCCGCGTCGAAACCACCTTCGACATGAGCGAGGGCACGCGCAAGACACTGCAGCGCTTCTTTGGTGACGCCGAGCCGATCACCGTGGTCAACCGCCTCGGCCTCGCTGGCGGCGGCGAACTGAGCGTGGCGGTGCCGCAATTCGACTATGAGGAAACCCTCGCCGGCGTGAAGATGACCTGGCGCGGTTTCGACCTGCACCTGAACTACGCCGCCGGCTACAAGGAATACCAGGCCGAGTCGGTATCACCCGGCTTCGTGCTGGAGGCCGGCCCCAAGGGCCGCTTCAGCTTTGACAACATCCGCTACCTGTCCGACGTGCGTCCCGGCAACACCGGCGTCAAGCTCGGTACCGGCGAGCTGTCGGTGGCCAATGTCAGCCTGAAGTGGAACGAGAGCATTCCGTACAGCATCAAGCTCAACGAGCTGATCCACCTGGTCAGCCGCGTGCGCGTCGGCGAGTTCATCAACCCGAGCGGCGAATTCCGGCCGTCGAATGTCGAGCTGAAGAACCTGAAGTACCAGATCGTCACCAGCGAGCAGGAAGAATTCATCAATACCCGCGGCAAGCTGGATTTCGACACCTTCAGCTACAACGACAGCGTGTACGGGCCGCTGAAGCTGGACATCTCCGCCAACCACCTGCACGGTCCGACGCTGGTGAAACTGGACCAGGCCTTCACTCGCATCCCGTTCGAGGAGAAGGACCCGACCCAGCTGCGCAAGCGCTACATCGAGGCGATCACCAAGCAGGGCCTGCCGCTGCTGATCAACGATCCGAAGATCATGATCAATACCTTCTCGCTGCGCATGCCGACCGGCGAGGCCAAGCTTGACGGGCAGATCGCGCTGCAGGGATTGCAGGAAAGCGATCTGAAGACGCCGCTGGAATTCATCAAGCGCTTCATCGCGCTGCTCAACATCGAGCTGCCGCGTCAGACGCTGGAAAACATGGTGGTGGCGCAGGCGCGCAACCTGTTCACCGTCGACGCCAGCGCCGAAGAGCAGCCGGATCTCGGCGAAATCGACAACCTGGCCAAGAGCCTGCTCGACGCCCAGCTCAGCGAATGGGAAAACCAGAAGCTGATCACGCAGCAGAACGGCCAGCTGGCCACCAAGATCGACTTCAAGAACGGTACGCTGCTGGTCAACAGCACCCGCGTCGCCCTGCCGTGGGAAGAAGAGGAAGATCCGGCGCCGCCGGCCGCCTCGGCCGCCCAGTAAGAGCCTGTTCAAAGTCTCGCGAGCTAGAGCGAGACAAGGCGAAAGCGCCTGAGGAAGCGGAGTTTACAAGTCGTAAATGAGCATTCCGAAGGCGCTTTTAACGCGGTATCGCCGAAGCGCAGCAGACATTGAACAGGTTCTAAGGCCAGCGGCCCCGTATCACGACACGGGGCCTTTTTCTTGCCCCCTGCCGCGCCATGCCAGGCCATTAAAGCGCTGCCGGGCGCGCAATGAATCCAGCCGCCCGCCACCCTTGGACTAGGCTGAAAGTAAAGACCCACCGGAAGACCCACCATGAGCATGCCCCTGAATGTCGCCCTGATCGGCTACGGCTACGCCGGCCGCACCATCCACGCCCCGCTGCTGCACGCCTGCCCGGCGCTGTGCCTGCACACCATCGTCAGCAGCAAGGGCGAACAGCTGCTGCACGAGCACCCCGGCAGCCGCGTACTCAGCGACGTGGCGCTGGTGCTTGCCGACCCGGACATCGATCTGGTGGTGATCGCCAGCCCCAACGACAGCCACTTCCCGCTGGCCGCGGCGGCGCTGGCCGCCGGCAAGCACGTGGTGGTCGACAAGCCGTTCACGCTGACCGCAGCCGAGGCGCAGGAGCTGCAGGTGCTGGCCGGCGTGCACCGGCGCCTGCTGTCGGCCTTTCACAACCGGCGCTGGGATGCCGACTTCCTCACCCTGCGCCAGCTGCTGCAGGACGGCACGCTGGGCGACATCGCGCTGTTCGAGTCGCGCTTCGAGCGCTACCGGCCGCAGGTGCAGGCGCGCTGGCGCGAGTCCGCCAGCGCCGGCGGCGGACTGTGGTTCGACCTCGGCCCGCACCTGCTGGACCAGACGCTGCAGCTGTTTGGCCGACCACGCACCATCCACGCCGACTTCGCCGCGCAGCGCTGCGGCGCCGTCGCCACCGACTACTTCCACGTGCAGCTGCACTACGGCCGGCTGCGGGTGCGGCTGTCGGCCAGCAGCCTGATCAGCGGCGGCGTGCCGCGCTTCGCGGTGCACGGCACGCTGGGCAGCTACGTGAAATACGGGCTGGACACCCAGGAAGCGGCGCTGAAACGCGGCGAGGCGCCGGGCGGCCCCGGCTGGGGCGAGGACCCGCTGCACGGCTTGCACTACTGGCAGCAGGATGGCGAGGAACACGGCGACGTGGTGCCGACCCTGAACGGCGACTACCGCCACTACTACGCCGCGGTGGCGGCGGCGATCCATGGCGAAGGCGCCAACCCGGTGCCGGCTGACGACGCGATCGCAGTGATGCAGCTGATCGAGCTGGGACTGGACAGCGCCCGCAGCGGCTGCGAACTGCCGGTGTAACGGCAAATGTCAAAACGCTGCGGCCAACCTTGGCCACAAGGTTGGCCGCAGCCTTATTCCGCAGCGCGCGAACGCGCTATTCCCACACCACGCTGCTGACGAACAGGTAGCCGGCGCCGTACACGGTCTTGATCAGGCGCGGATTGTAGGAGTCGTCTTCCAGCTTGCGCCGCAGCCGCGAGATGCGCACGTCGATGCTGCGGTCGAACGGCGAGATGTCGTGCTGCCCCAGCAGCTGCTCGCGCGGCAGCACGCGGTTGGGACGCTCCAGGAAGCGCAACAGCATCAGCCCCTCGCCGGCGCTGAGCGGGCGCTCACCACCGTCCGGCGCGTACAGCGACAGCCGCGCCACGTCGAAGCGCCAGCCGGAAAAGTGCGCCACCCGCTGCCGTGCCGCGTCGCCAATCTCGCCCGGCGCCTCGCAGCGGCGCAGGATGCTGCGCACCCGCGCCACCAGCTCGCGGGGCTCGAACGGCTTCATGATGTAGTCGTCGGCGCCGCTCTCCAGCCCCATCACCCGGTCGCCGACATGGCCGCGGCCGGTGAGGATGATCACGCCGCAGCGATGGCGCTCGCGGATCTGTCGCACCAGCGCCATGCCGTCCATGTCCGGCAGGCCGAGGTCGACGATGCACAGGTCCGGCGCCTGCTGCCGCAGCCGTTGCAGGAAGGCCTGGCCGGTACGGAACGATTCGTGACGGAACTGGTACTCCGCCAGCACGCCGCTGATCAGCCGCGCCACCGCCAGGTCGTCTTCCACCACGTAGATCAGTTTTTCGGGCGGCACCGCCGCCGTCAGTTCGTTCTGGGACACAACATCACCTCGTCGAGCATCCGGCCCAGCTGGGCCTCGGTAAAGGGTTTGGCCAGCAGCGGAATGTCGCGGGTGCGGTCATCCGCCGCCTCCGCAGGCGCGGCGTAGCCGCTCATCAGCAGGATGCGGATCTCCGGCCGCTGCTGCCGCGCCAGCGCCGCCAGCTGGCGGCCGCCGAGCCGGCCCGGCATCACGATGTCGCTCAGCAGCAGGCCGATGTCGGCGATGCTGGCCAGCAGCGTCGCCGCCTCGTCGCCGTTTTCCGCCTCCACCACCGGATAGCCGAGCGCGCTCAGCTGCCGCTGCACCACGCGGCGCACCTCCGGATCGTCCTCCACCAGCAGCACCAGCGGCCGTTCGCGGCCACCGGCCCGGCCGCTGAAATCGAGCCGGCCGTGCGGCTGCGCCGTCGGCGTGGTACGCGGCAGGCGCAGGCTGAACACGCTGCCGCCCCCCGGCTGGCTGCTGACGCTGACCTGGCCGCCGGACTGGCGCGCAAAGCCGTACACCATCGCCAGCCCCAGGCCGCTGCCGCTGCCGAACTGCTTGGTGGTAAAGAACGGCTCGAACACGCGCAGCTGCACCTCCGGCGTCATGCCGCAGCCATTGTCGGTCACGTCGATGCGGATGTAGTCGCCGCCGGCCAACTGCCACTCGGCGGCGGCGCGCGCATCCAGCGTCTCGACGTTGGCCGCAATCTGCAGCCTGCCGCCGTCCGGCATCGCGTCGCGCGCGTTCAGCACCAGGTTGAGGATGGCGCTTTCCAGCTGATTGGCGTCGGCCATCACGTAGTCGTGCTCCGCCGCCAGCTGGCAATCCAGCGCAATGTTTTCCGGCAGCGAACGCTGCAGCAGCTGCATCATGCCGCCGATCAGCCCGCCGATCGGCACCGGCTGCGCCAGCAGCGGCTGCTGGCGGGCAAAGCCCAGCAGGCGCCGCACCAGTTCCACGCCGCGTCCGGCGGCGTGCAGCGCCGGGTCGAGATAGTCCAGCAGCGCCGGCTGCTGCGGCAGACGGTGGCGCAATTCGCCGAGGTTGCCCAGCACCACGGTCAGCATGTTGTTGAAGTCGTGTGCCATGCCGCCGGACAGCTGGCCGATGGCTTCCATCTTCTGCGCCTGCACCAGCGCCGCCTGGGTCTGCTTCTGCTCGGTGATGTCGAAGGACAGCACGAAGCAGCCGAGCACCTCGCCGTCGGCGGCGATCTCCGGCACCAGCGTGCTGCGCGCGAAGATGGTGCTGCCGTCGTCCTTTTCCATCGAGTACTCGTAGCTGAGCTGCTTGCCGGTCAGCGCCTCCTCGACATAGTGCTGCACCGCGGCGTAGAACTTGCTGCCAAGCGCCAGCGAGATGTGGCGCCCGCTCATCTGCGCGCTGTCGCGGCCGAACCAGTCGGCGTAGCCCTTGTTGGCGTAACGGTAGATCTGGCCGTGGTCGAAATAGGCGATCAGCGCCGGGATGGTGTCGGTGATCAGCCGCAGCCGCTGTTCGCTGCGCTGCAAGTCGGCGCCAAGCTGCGCGTTGGCCGCCTGTGCGGCACGCAGCTGGTGCCGCGCCTGCTCCAGCTCGGCGGTGCGCTGTCCGACGTGGCCTTCCAGATCCAGCTTCTGCTGCTGCAGCAGTCGTGCGTAGGCCTGCTGTTCGGTCTGGTCGGTGTACAGCGCGATGAATCCACCCTGCGGCAACGGCTCGCCGCGCACGCGCAGCACCGAACCGTCCGGACGCATGCGTTCAGTGTCATGGCGCTCGAAGCGCTGCGCGCGCACCACCCGCTCTGCCACCTGCAACTCCGCATCGCCGGGGCCGTATTCGCCACGGCAGGCGTTATAACGGATGTAGGCTTCGAACGGCGTGCCCACCGCCGCCAGCTGCGGCGGGAAATCCAGCAGCGTCAGGAAACGCTGGTTGCAGGCCACCAGCTTCAGCTCGGCATCGAACACGGTGACGCCCTGGTCCAGCAGGTCCAGCCAGGACAGCAGCATGGCGCCGGGCGCGGCCTCTGGCGGCGGGTGTTGCATCATCACGACGCTCCTTCGCCAGAAAACACTGGCATAGCGAGTAAAAACACCATTTTAGAGCAGCACCACCACAAAATGCCGCGGTGGCAACGATTCGTTACATTTGACACAAAGTTGCGCAAGGTTTTGCCGCAACCATCGACCGGATAACAGTTGGCGCCGCCCTGCCCCGGGCCGGACGGCACGACACAAAGCAGCACCACAGGAGAGCCGGATGTCACAAGCAAGCAAGCCCTACCAGAGCGGTCTTTGCAAGACCGCCGCCAATTTCACCGCGCTGTCGCCGCTGGGTTTCATCGAGCGCGCCGCCAGCGTCTACCCCGAACACATCGCCGTCATCCACGGCAGCCTGCAGCGCAACTGGCGCGACACCTACAGCCGCAGCCGGCGCCTGGCCTCGGCACTGCAACGCCACGGTGTTAGCGCCGGCGACACCGTGGCGGTGATGCTGCCCAATATCCCGGCGATGGTGGAGTGCCATTTCGGCGTGCCGATGTCCGGCGCGGTACTGAACACCCTCAACACCCGGCTCGATCCAGAAGCGATCGCCTTCATGCTGCAGCACGGCGAGGCCAGGGTACTGATCACCGACCGCGAGTTCGCCTTCACCATCGCCCCGGCGCTGGCGCTGCTGCAGACGCCGCCGCTGGTGATCGATGTCGACGATGCGGAATACGACGGCCCCGGCGAGCGTCTGGGGCAGATGGAGTACGAGGAGTTCATCGCCGGCGGCGACCCGGAATTCGCCTGCCAGCTGCCGGCCGACGAGTGGGACGCCATCGCGCTGAACTACACCTCAGGCACCACCGGCAACCCGAAAGGCGTGGTCTACCACCATCGCGGCGCCTACCTCAACGCCATCAGCAACATCGTCGACTGGGGCATGCCGCACCACGCCATCTACCTGTGGACGCTGCCGATGTTCCACTGCAACGGCTGGTGCTTCCCGTGGACGGTTGCGGCCAACGTCGGCACCAACGTCTGCCTGCGCCGCGTCGACCCGCGCCTGATTTTCGAGCTGATCAAGCAGCACAAGGTCAGCCACTACTGCGGCGCGCCCATCGTGCACACCATGCTGATCAACGCGCCGGCGGAGTGCAAACAGGGCATCGAGCACCCGGTCAACTGCCTGGTGGCCGGCGCCGCGCCGCCGTCGGCGGTGATCGAGGGCATGGAGAAGCTCGGCTTCAACATCACCCACGTCTACGGCCTGACCGAAACCTACGGCCCGGCCGCGGTCTGCGCCAAGCAGCCGGCGTGGCAGGCGCTGGACCTGTCCAGCCGCACCGAACGCAACGGCCGCCAGGGCGTGCGCTACACCATGCAGCACGGCATGACGGTGCTGGATCCGGAGACGATGCAGGAAGTGCCGCACGACGGCGAGACCATGGGCGAAATCATGTTCCGCGGCAATCTGGTGATGAAGGGCTACCTGAAGAACGAGGCCGCCACCGCCGAGGCGCTGGCCGGCGACTGGTTCCACACCGGCGACCTGGCGGTGATCCAGCCCGACGGCTACGTCAAGATCAAGGACCGCTCCAAGGACGTGATCATCTCCGGCGGCGAGAACATCTCGTCGCTGGAAGTGGAGGACGTGCTGTGCCGCTTCCCGGACGTGATCGCGGCGGCGGTGGTGGCACTGCCGGACCCGAAATGGGGCGAGGTGCCGTGCGCCTTCATCGAGCTGCGCGAAGGCGTCAGCGGCGACGAGGCGGCGGTGATCGAACACTGCCGCGCCCACCTCGCCCGCTTCAAGGTGCCCAAGCGCATCATCTTCGGCCCGATCGCGCGCACCTCGACCGGCAAGATCCAGAAATTCCTGCTGCGACAGCAGACGCGTGCCAGCTCGGCCATCGAGTAAGGCGCAAGGTTGGCCGCAACGCTGCGGCCAACCTTGTCGCGGCTACCCGCGCCGACCGGTCGTGGCGGCAATACCGATCAGCCATAAAAAGCCAACGCCGCGTCCCCACTGTGGGGTGCGGCGTTGTTGCCGGAACGGGTGCCCAGCTGTGCCGGCAACGCCAGACGCGTGACCGAGCATGACCAGGTCAAGGGCCGCCGCTAGCGCGCCTTGCGGAAAGTGAGATTGATGCGCTGCGCCCCCAGCAGCGGATGGCTGCCCGGCTGCAGCGGCAGCACGCCGTGGTAGCGCAGGCGCGCCGGTCCGCCCCACACCACCACGTCGCCGTGCGCCAGCGACACCCGTTGCGCACGCTCGCTGCGCTGCATGCCGCCAAACAGAAACACCACCGGCAGCCCCAGCGATACCGACACGATGGGCTGGCTGAAGTCGCGCTCGTCGCGGTCCTGATGCAGCGCCATGCGCGCGCCCGGCTGATAGCAGTTGATCAGGCAGGCATCCGGTTCAAAACCGGCAAAACCGGCCGCCGCCGCCGCGCTGGCGGCCAAGCGCAACCAGTCCGCCGGCAGCGGCGGCCATGGCTCGCCGCTGGCCGGGTCCTGCGCCGCGTAGCGGTAGCCGCGGCGATCGCTGACCCAGCCGTAGTCGCCGCAACTGCTCATCGCCACCGACATCGGCTGGCCGCCCGGGGTGAGCATGTGGCGCAACGGCGCCTGCGCCAGCAAGGATGGCAAGGCCTGCAGTAGCGCCGCCGCGTACGGCAGCGCAAAGCCGCGCAGCACCAGCGCACCGTCGCCGAGCGACTCCTGCCACTGTGGCGGCTGGTCGGCAAACAGGTCGGCCGTCATCGTCCGCGTACCCGTTTGAACACCGCAGCCGTCATCGCCGCGCCTTGATCGCCAGAGCTCACGGTTTGGCCTCGCGCGCCAGCAGTGCCTGTTTGCGCGCCACGCCCCAGCGGTAGCCGGACAGGCTGCCGTCGGTGCGCACCACGCGGTGACAGGGAATGGCCACCGCCAGCACGTTGGCCGCACAGGCGCCGGCCACCGCGCGCACCGCCTGCGGCGCGCCGATACGCCGGGCGATGTCGCGGTAACTGGCGGTCTCGCCGGGCGGAATCTCGCGCAAAGCCTGCCACACCCGCTGCTGGAAGGCGGTGCCGCGCACGTCCAGCGGCAGGTCCAGCCCCAGCGCCGGCGCCTCGACAAAGCCGACCACCGTCGCCACCAGTTGCTCGAAGGCGGCGTCACCGCCGATCAGCTCGGCACGCGGGAAGCGGTCCTGCAGCTCGTGCAGCAGCGCCTCGGCGTCATCCCCCAGCGAAATCGCGCACACGCCGCGTTCGCTCTGCGCCACCAGGATCGCGCCCAGCGTGCACTGGCCGACGGCGAAGCGGATCACCGTGCGCGCGCCGCCGGCGCGGTAGTCGCCGGGCGTCATGCCCAGCACCGCGTCGGCCTGCGCGTAGAAGCGGCTGTTGGCGTTGAAACCGGCGTCGAAAATCGCCGCCGTCACCGTGTCATGCTGCTTCAGTCCGTTGCGCACGCGCTCGGCGCGACGCGCGGCGGCGTAGGCCTTCGGTGTCAGCCCGGTGTGCTGCTTGAACAGGCGATGGAAGTGGTAGCGGCTGAGGCCGACCGCTGCGGCCAACGTTGCCAGGTCCGGCAGCGTGTCCGCGTCGTCGATCAGGCGGCAGGCGACGGTGACCTTCTGCGCGTGCTGCTGCGCCAGCGACGGCTGGTCCGGCTTGCAGCGCCGGCAGGGGCGAAAGCCGGCACGTTCGGCGTCGGCGCAGCTGGCATGAAAGCACACGTTCTCCGGCCGCGCCTGCCGCGCCGCACACGACGGCCGGCAGTAGACGCCGGTGCTCTGCACCGAGTAATAGAAGCGGCCGTCGGCGCGCGCATCGCGTGCCAGCACCGCCGCCCAGCGCGGGTCGCTTTCCGTTGCCGCCGCCAGGGCGCGGCGTTTTGCTGTCGCGTTCATGGTCATGTCCTTTTGCACTCGTCAGCCACTGTATGAGCCTACTGTAGCCAACGCGGCGGCGCCCGGCACCCCGCCGCTTGCTGCCGAATTCGCCTATTTTGCGACAGTGGCCGCCATTGCAACAAGCCGGCGCAAGAAACAGGATGCGGTCGGCGCGGCGCAGGGGTAGCGTGCCCTGTCTGCCATCCTCTGCCCTGCTAGCCATGTCTACCCTGCCGCACGCCCCCTACTATGGCCCCTACCACGCCGCCAGCCGGCATCTGGCCGCCATCGATGCCGACTGGGCGCGACTGGTGGCCGAGGTCGGCCACTGCCGGCTGCAGCCCAAGCCGGCGCGCGAACCGTACGAGGCGCTGGTGCGCGCCGTCGCCTACCAGCAACTGCACGTGCGCGCCGGCGATGCCATGCTGGCTCGGCTGCTGGCCTGCCAGCCGCAGCCAGCGTTCCCGACACCGGCGCAACTACTGGCGCTGGACAGCGGACAGTTGCGCGGCTGCGGCTTTTCCGGGCGCAAGAGTGACACCATCCACGCCATCGCCGCCGCCACGCTGAACGGCCGCGTGCCGTCACGGCAGGAGGCCGCGCGGCTGAGCGATGCCGCACTGATCGAACGGCTGGTGACCTTGCCGGGCATCGGCCGCTGGACGGTGGAAATGCTGCTGCTCTACACCCTGGCACGGCCGGACATCCTGCCGGTCGATGACTTCGGCGTGCGCGAGGGCTACCGCTTCCTGAAAGCCCTGCCGGCGCTGCCCGGCCGCCGCGAGCTGCTGGCCGCCACTGCCGCCTGCAGCCCCTACCGCAGCGTCGCGACCTGGTATCTGTGGCAGGTGCCGAGCCTCGCCGACTACCAGCCGCGACCGGGCAAGCGCCGCGCACAGGTCGGCAGCGAAGGCTGAACTTGCCGGCGACCACGCCCAAGGTTGGCCGCACATAAAAAAACCGCCTGCCCGGCAAGCCGGACAGGCGGTTTGTTCATGCGCTAGCGTACGGGCTTAGGCGCCGGTTTTCAGGCCGAAGGCAGCGTCGCCGCTGGCCGGAGCCGCCGCCGGATTGTCCAGCAGCGCCTTGATCGACAGACGCACGCGACCGCGGTCATCCATCTCGATCGCTTTCACTTTCACGATCTGGCCTTCCTGCAGGTAGTCGGCCACGTTCTTGATGCGCTCGTGCGCGATCTGCGAAATGTGTACCAGACCATCCTTGCCCGGCATGATCGAGACGATAGCACCGACGTTGTTGTCGAGGATCTTCACAACCGGACCTTCGTAGACCTTGCCCACTTCCACTTCGGCAGTGATCTCTTCGATGCGCTTCTTGGCCGCTTCCGCGCTTTCGGTCGAAACCGAAGCGATGGTGATGGTGCCGTCTTCGCCGATATTGATCTCGCAACCGGTGTCCTTGGTGATGGCGCGGATGGTTTCGCCGCCCTTGCCGATCACTTCACGGATTTTCTCCGGGTTGATCTTCATCACGTACAGGCGTGGCGCGTGGGTCGACAGCTCTTGCGGGCCTTCGATCGCCTCTTTCATGTGACCGAGGATGTGGATACGACCTTCCTTGGCCTGCTCCAGCGCGATCTGCATGATGTCCTTGGTGATGCCCTGGATCTTGATGTCCATCTGCAGCGCGGTGATACCGGCAGCGGTACCGGCAACCTTGAAGTCCATGTCGCCGAGGTGGTCTTCGTCACCCAGGATGTCGGTCAGCACCGCGAAGCGGTTGCCTTCCAGGATCAGGCCCATGGCGATGCCGGCCACGTGCGCCTTCAGCGGCACACCGGCGGACAGCAGCGACAGGCAGCCGCCACATACCGATGCCATCGACGAGGAGCCGTTGGATTCGGTGATTTCCGACACGATACGCATGGTGTAGCCGAAGTCGGCTTCCGATGGCAGTACCTGCGCCAGTGCACGCTTGGCCAGACGGCCGTGACCGATTTCACGACGCTTCGGCGGGCCCATGCGGCCGGCTTCACCGGTGGAGTACGGCGGGAAGTTGTAGTGCAGCATGAAGCGGTCGGTGTATTCACCGGCCAGCGCGTCGATGATCTGCTCGTCACGCTTGGTGCCCAGCGTGGTGGTCACGATGGCCTGGGTTTCGCCACGGGTGAACAGCGCGGAACCGTGTACGCGCGGCAGCACGCCGGTGCGGATGGCGATCGGACGCACGGTGCGGGTGTCGCGACCGTCGATACGCGGTTCGCCGGCCAGGATCTGGCCACGCACGATTTCGGCTTCCAGCGACTTGAAGATGCCCTTGATCTCGTTGGCCAGCAGGGTGTCGGTGTCTTCGTTGATCAGTACGCTCTTCACTGCGGACCAGGCGGCACCCAGTGCTTCGGAACGGGCGCCCTTCTGGCGGATGCGGAAGGCGTTGGCGATCATTTCGCCGGAGATGTCGCGGATCTTACCGATCAGCTCTTCGTTCTGGGCCGGTGCGGTCCAGTCCCACATCACCGGGTTCACTTCGTCAGCGAATTCGTTGATGGCGTTGATCGCGGCTTGCAGCTGCTCGTGGCCGAACACCACGCCGCCGAGCATGATCGCTTCGGACAGTTCCTTGGCTTCGGATTCCACCATCAGTACGGCACGCTGGGTACCGGCCACCACCAGATCCATGTCCGAAGTCAGCAGCTCGGTAGCGGTCGGGTTGAGGATGTATTCGCCATTGGCGTAACCAACGCGGGCGGCGCCGATCGGGCCGTTGAACGGCAGACCGGAGATCGCCAGTGCAGCGGAGGCACCGATCATTGCCGGGATGTCGGAATCCACTTCCGGGTTCAGCGACATCACGGTGGCCACGATCTGCACGTCGTGGTAGAAGCCTTCCGGGAACAGCGGACGGATCGGACGGTCGATCAGGCGGCAGGTCAGGATTTCTTTTTCGGACTGCTTGCCTTCACGCTTGAAGAAGCCGCCCGGGATCTTGCCGGCAGCGTAGGTACGCTCCAGGTAGTCCACGGTCAGCGGGAAGAAGTCCTGGCCCGGCTTGACGTTCTTGGAGCCGACAACCGATACCAGCACCACGGTATCTTCAACAGTAACGACTACGGCACCGGATGCCTGACGGGCAACTTCGCCGGTTTCCAGGGTCACGGTGTGACGACCGTACTGGAACGATTTGGTAACTTTATTAAACACGTGAGGTTTCCTTTGATTTAAGGAATAGAACTTGCAACGGGAACCCCTAGCAATCAACACCGTAACCGATACCGATTCCTAGAGGCTCCCCCCGTTGACTCAATAAGATACTGCAGAAACGAAAAAGTCGCAGACAGGCTGCGACTTTTTCGAATTTAAACCGATTACTTACGCAGACCCAGACGAGCGATCAGAGCGCGGTAGCCAGCGACGTCAGTGCGCTTGAGGTAGTCAAGCAGACGACGACGGGAGCTAACCAGTTTCAGCAGGCCGCGACGGCTGTGATGATCCTTGGTGTTCGCTTTGAAGTGCGGGGTCAGATCGTTGATACGAGCGGTCAGCAGCGCTACCTGAACTTCGGTAGAACCGGTGTCGCCTTCCTGGCGCTGGTAGTCTTTAACGATCTGTGCTTTTTGAGCGGCGGTCATTGCCATAATAATAAACTCCGATATCGGTTTAGGGTGTTGCCACCCGACAAGTGTAGCGAGCCGAAACCCATCCACACTTCACTATTCGGTTGCCGGAGCAACCATTACCCGCACCGGTTGAAGCAAGCCATCTTCGCTTGCATCCGCCAGTCCGAGAAACTCCCGTGTCTGCGCTTGGTAAACACGAAAGCGCTGCATTGTCGCACAGTTTTTGGCACCGCGCACGGCCTGGCCGTGACAAAAACGGCGCGCGTCTTCTGCGGCCAACGTTTGTTCGGGGAAATGCGACACCAGGATATCGACCGGCAGCAGTAGGCCGTCGCGCGCCTCGCGCGGCAGGGCCTCGATGGCTTCCAGCGTGTGCGCGTCCTCCAGCCGGAAGCCACCGGTGGTGGTACGGCGCAGGCCGGTGAGGTGCGCGCCGCAACCAAGCCGCTCGCCCACATCCTGTGCCAGGGTACGGATATAGGTACCCTTGCTGCACAGCACCTCGATCACCGCGGTATCGACACCGTCAAACGACAGCAGCTCGATGCGATGGATGGTGACCTCGCGCCCGGCTCGCTCGATCTCGATGCCTTCGCGCGCATACTCGTACAGCGGCCGCCCCTGGAATTTCAGCGCCGAATACATCGGCGGCACCTGGGTAATCACACCGCAGAATGCGGCCAACGTTTGTTCCAGCGCCGTACGGTCAAACGTCACCGGCCGTTCGATGACCACCTCGCCCTCGATGTCACCGGTGGTGGTGACCTGGCCGAACTTGACGGTGGCGCGGTAGCCCTTGTCGGCATCCAGCAGATAGGACGAAAACTTGGTCGCCTCGCCAAAGCACACCGGCAGCAGGCCGGTCGCCAGCGGATCGAGCACGCCGGTATGGCCCGCCTTGGCGGCGCTATACAGCCAGCGCGCCTTCTGCAGGGCACCGTTGGAGCTGACGTCGTAAGGCTTGTCCAGCAGCAGCACGCCGTTGATCGGCAATTTCACCCGACGTGGTGCACTCATGCCTTGTCGCCAGCCTCATCATCCGCGTCGTCGATCGGCTCATCGCCTTCGGCTTCATCCGCCACCGGCTCGTCCGCATTGCTGTCCGCGTCCTGGGCCACCGTCACCGCGGTGCCGTTGACCTCATCGATCAGGCGGCTCATGTACACGCCACGCTCGATGGAATCGTCATAGATGAAGTGCAGCTGCGGCGTGGTGAAAATCTGCAACACCTTGCCGATGCCGTTGCGCAGGTAACCGGCGGCACTCTCCAGCGCTTCCTGGGTGATCTCGCGCTTGCCCTCTTCCATCACCGTGTAAAACACCTTGGCGTGGGAGTAGTCGCGGGTCACTTCCACCGCGGTGATGGTGACCCAGCCGACGCGCGGGTCCTTCAGACCCTTGCGGATCAGCTCGGCCAGCTCGCGCTGGATTTGCTCGGCGATGCGATCCGAGCGGGAGAAACCTTTTTTGGCTTTTGCCATGTCTTGTGTCCTGTTCCAGAAAGACAAAGGCGAGCGCTGCCCAGCCAGTGGCCGGGACAACGCTCGCCTGCAGCTTAACACTTACAGAGTACGGGCGACTTCCACGATCTCGAACGCTTCCAGCTGATCGCCTTCCTGGATGTCGTTGAAGTTCTTCAGCATCAGGCCACACTCGTAACCCTGACGCACTTCCTTGACGTCGTCCTTGAAGCGCTTGAGCGAGTCGAGTTCGCCGGTATGCACCACCACGTTGTGACGGATGAGACGCACGCTGGCCGAGCGCTTGATGATGCCGTCGGTCACCATACAACCGGCGATGTTGCCCACCTTGGACACCGAGATAACCTGACGGATCTCGACGGTACCCAGGATCTGCTCCTTCTTCTCCGGTGCCAGCATGCCGGACATGGCAGCCTTCACGTCGTCTACCACATCGTAAATGATGTTGTAGTAGCGGATCTCGACGCCTTCGCTCTCCGCCAGCTTGCGCGCAGCGGCATCGGCACGGGCGTTGAAGCCGACCACGATGGCCTTGGACGCGATCGCCAGGTTGATATCGGATTCGGAAATGCCGCCCACGCCAGAGTGCAGGATGTTGACCCGCACTTCGTCGGTCGACAGTTTCTGCAGGCTGTGCGCCAGCGCTTCGTAAGAACCCTGCACGTCGGCCTTGATAATCAGCGACATGCTCTGCACTTCGCCTTCCGCCATCTGGGCAAACATGTTTTCCAGCTTGGCGGCCTGCTGCTTGGCCAGACGTACGTCACGGTACTTGCCGGCACGGAACAGCGCAATTTCACGCGCCTTGCGCTCGTCGGTCAGCACCATCGCGTCTTCACCAGCGGACGGCACGTCGGACAGACCCAGGATTTCCACCGGAATCGATGGACCGGCTTCGTCGATCTGCTTGCCGTTCTCGTCGATCATGGCACGAACGCGACCGAAGGCGGTACCGGCCAGAATCACATCGCCCTTCTTCAGGGTACCGGACTGTACCAGCAGCGTGGACACCGGGCCGCGACCCTTGTCCAGACGCGCTTCGACGATCACGCCCTTGGCCGGCGCATTGACCGGCGAGGTCAGTTCCAGCACTTCGGCTTGCAGCAGGATGCTTTCCAGCAGCGAGTCGATGCCCTGGCCAGTTTTTGCCGACACTTCGACAAACATGGTGTCACCACCCCAGTCTTCCGGCACCACTTCATGGGCAACCAGTTCCTGGCGCAGGCGCTCGATGTTGGCCTCAGGCTTGTCGATCTTGTTCACTGCCACCACGATCGGCACACCGGCCGCTTTGGCATGGTGAATCGCTTCAATGGTCTGCGGCATCACGCCGTCGTCGGCAGCTACCACCAGAATCACGATGTCGGTCGCCTTGGCACCACGGGCACGCATAGCGGTAAACGCTTCGTGACCCGGGGTATCAAGGAAGGTCACCACGCCGCGAGGAGTTTCCACGTGGTAGGCACCGATGTGCTGGGTAATGCCACCGGCTTCGCCGGAAGCAACCTTGGCGCGACGGATGTAATCGAGCAAGGAGGTCTTACCGTGGTCAACGTGACCCATCACGGTCACCACCGGCGGACGCGGCAGCGCTTCGACGGCTTCGGCCACTTCATCCTTGTCCAGGTACGCCTCCGGATCGTCCGCTTGGGCGGCCTTGCCGACGTGACCCATTTCTTCCACGATGATCAGCGCGGTTTCCTGGTCCAGTACCTGGTTGATGGTCACCATCATGCCCATCTTCATCAGTACCTTGATCACTTCGGCGGCCTTCACTGCCATCTTGTGAGCGAGGTCACCAACGGTGATGGTTTCCGGCACCAGCACTTCGTGCACGATAGGCTCGGTTGGCGCCTGGAACGCGTGGGCGTTATTGCTGTTCTTGTGCTTGCCACCCTTGCGGCTCTTCCAGTCATTGCTGGCGTCGCCACCACGGGTTTTCAGGCCCTTGCCTTTTTTGCCGTCATTCCAGTCACGACCACCGGCACCACCTTTTTTCGCCGGACCGCGACGGACATCACCGGCTGGCGCCGGAGCGGCGGCAGGTGCGCCAGGCGCAGCCGGACGCGACGGGGCCGCACCTGGCGCCGGACGGGCACCAGCACCGGCAGGACGACCTGCACCACCCTGGCCCGGACGCTGACCACCGGCACCGGCGGGACGCTGGCCACCTTGTGGACGGGCACCATCGGGACGCGGCGCGGCGCCGTCACGGCCGCCAGCAGCAGGCTGCATGCGCGGCTGGGTTGGCTTGGCCGAACGCGGCATGTCTTCGGTACGAGCGGCAGGCTTGACCTCCACCGGTGCCGGCTTGGCAACCGGCGCTGGTGCTGCGGCTTCCAGACGAGCGGCGGTACGGCGGGCTTCACGCTCCTGCTTCTCACGCATCAGTGCTTGCTGACGGGCACGGAATTCGGCCTGACGAGCCTCTTCCGCAGCGCGGGAGGCCAGTTCGGCGTCAGACAGGATCGATGCCGGACGGCTGAGTGTCGGCTGTTTCACTGGCACTGCCGGCGTTTCCGCAGCGACAGGCTTGGCCTCCACCTTGACTTCCGGTGCTTTTTCGGCGGGCTTTTCCGCTTTGGCAGCAACCAGCTTGGCTTCTACCGGCTTCGCCGCTTCCACTTTGGCCGGCTCGGCAACCACGACTGGCTCGGGCTTGGCTTCCACCACCGGTGCGGCAACCGCTACCGGCGCGGCCTCCACCACTGGCGCAGCAACCGCCTTCGGTGCCTCGTCTTCCGGACGCACGAACACACGCTTCTTGCGGGTTTCCACCTTCACCGTACCACCCGTTGCGCTCTGCACTTCGGAAGTCTGTTTGCGGGTCAGGGTCACCTGGTTACCATCGCGCGCACCGTGCGAGGTTTTCAGGAAGTCCAGCAAACGCTTCTTGTCACCCTCGGTCAGGGTTTCTTCCAGGCCGCGCTTGGCGACACCGGCCTTGTTCAACTGCTCAACGAGCCTCTCAGGAGAAAGGCCAAGCTCACTGGCAAACTGCTTAATATTTGTCAAAACCATGCGTATTCCTAATTCCTCTAGCAATCGTTCCGGGCCTTACTGGTCAAACCAGTGCTCACGAGCCTTCATAATCAAGGCGCGGGCAGCCTCGGACTCCATGCCGGTCATGTCGACCAGATCGTCAACGGCGAGATCGGCCAGGTCGTCACGGTTAGTCACGCCGTTTTCGGCCAGCTTGCGCAAGAGCTCGGCATCCATACCTTCCAGATCCTTGAGCTCGTCGGCCACTTCTTCCACTTTTTCTTCCGAGGCAATGGCCAGGGTCAGGATGGCATCGCGGGCCCGGCTGCGCAGTTCATTCACCAGCGCATCGTCGAAACCTTCGATTTCCAGCATTTCCGCCACTGGCACATACGCCACTTCTTCCAGCGTAGCAAAACCTTCCTGCACCAGCAGGTTGGCCATGTCTTCATCGACACCAAGATGCTGGATGAAGTGTTCGCGCAGCTTGGCATCTTCTTCCAGATGCTTTTCTTCCGCTTCGGTCACGGTCAGGATATTCAGACCCCAGCCGGTCAGTTCGGCAGCCAGTTTCACGTTCTGGCCGCTACGGCCGATGGCCAGTGCCAGCTGCTCTTCTTCCACCACCACGTCCATATTGTGGTTGTCTTCGTCAATCATGATGCGATTGACTTCGGCAGGCGACAAGGCATTGATGACGAACTGGGCAGGATCCGGCGACCACAGCACGATGTCGATACGCTCGCCCGCCAGTTCCTGGGTCACCGCCTGCACGCGCGAACCGCGCATGCCGATGCAGGTACCCTGCGGATCAAGACGCGCATCGTTGGATTTCACCGCCATCTTGGCGCGCAGGCCAGGATCACGTGCAGCTTCCTTGATTTCCAGCGTGCCTTCTTCGATTTCCGGCACTTCCAGCTCGAACAGCTGAACCAGGAATTCGCGTGCGGTACGCGACAGGATCAGCTGTGGGCCACGGCCCTGACGATCAACACGCATCAGGTAGGCCTTGACGCGGTCACCAACACGCAGGTTTTCCTTGGGGATCATCTGGTCACGCGGCAGCACCGCTTCCAGACGACCGCACTCGACGATGGCATTGCCGCGCTCGATACGCTTGATGGTACCGACCACGATGCTCTCGCGGCGCTGCAGGAATTCGCTCAGCAGCTGCTCGCGCTCGGCATCACGGATTTTCTGCAGGATGACCTGCTTGGCGGCCTGGGCGCCGATACGGCCGAACTCGACCGCTTCCATCGGTTCTTCGATCACGCCATGCAGCTCGATGGCAGGGTCACGCTCGCGCGCCTCTTCCAGGCTCAGTTCGCGATCTTCGAATTCCAGCGCTTCGGCATCGACCACGGTCCAGCGACGGAAAGTATGGTACTGACCGGTATGACGGTCGATCTCGACACGAATATCCAGCTCATCTTCATTGAACTTCTTCTTGGTCGCCGAGGCCAGGGCCAGTTCCAGCGCACCGAATACCACTTCACGGCTGACGTTCTTTTCACTTGCCAGTGCATCCACCAGCAACAAGATTTCACGACTCATCCAACCCTCCGAATTTCTTCTTTACCTTATATATGCGGCCAACATCCTGCCCGATCAGAACTCAGGCTCCAGCCTGGCTTTGTCGATATTGGACAGGGGAATGGCCACAGTGCGACCATCTTCGAGCTGAAGCTGCAAGACGCTGTCCTGGATGCCCGCGATACGGCCCAAGAAACGCTTCTGCTGCTCGACCGGCAAACGGGTTCTTACCTTGGCCAGACTCCCCTGGAAGCGCACATAATCCGCCTCCTTTTTCAAGGGGCGATCAAGACCCGGCGAGGACACTTCCAGTCGGTCATAGTCGATGTTTTCAACCATGAACAGACGTGTCAGGTGATTACTGGTGCTGACACAATCCTCGACCGTAATGCCGCCCGGCTTGTCGATGAATACGCGGAAACCACCACCGGGGGTCAATTCAAAATCAACCAGTTCATACCCCAGACCGGGCAGCGTATTCTCAAGCAGCAAACGTACATCCATGGGCATTCGATTCCAGAAATGAAAAATGGGCGAACCGCCCATCCCTTAAAATGGCGCGATTATACCTGATTTCACGACAGATGAAAACCAATGCACCAAGTGCACGCCAGAGCCCGCGCTTTGCACTTGTAGTGACATCCTGTACATTTGCAATGATTCCGAACGATCGTTTGGAATACAGCTTTGGATAATGCTAAAAAAGATAGATACAACACACCGCACCGAGGGGCTCGGCTGCGGCATCGCATAAACAGCACGATGGAGAAGCCACACGTTATGGAAAAAATCTGGCTAAAAAACTACCAAGCCGGTGTTGCCCACGAGATCGACATCGACGAATTCCAGTCGGTCGTCGAGGTTTTTGAGCGCAGCGTCAACAAATTCCGCGACCGCCCGGCCATGGCGTGCATGGACAAGATTCTGAGCTACGGCGAGCTGGACACCCTGTCGGCCAATTTTGCCTCCTATCTGCAAAACACCCTGCAACTGGCCAAGGGCGCCCGCGTCGCCATCATGATGCCCAACCTGCTGCAGTATCCGGTGGCGGTGTTCGGCATCCTGCGCGCCGGCTGCACCGTGGTCAACGTCAACCCACTGTACACCCCGCGCGAGCTGGAGCACCAGCTCAAGGATGCCGGCGTCGAAACCATCGTCATCCTGGAGAATTTCGCCGGCGTGCTGGAGGACGTGATTGCGCGCACTCCGGTGAAAAACGTGGTGGTTGCCGCCATCGGCGACATGCTCGGCTTCCCCAAGTCGCTGATCGTCAATTTCGTGGTGCGCAAGATCAAGAAGATGGTGCCGCCGTGGAATTTGCCGGGTCACACCCGCTTTAACGACACCCTGGCACTGGGCAGCAAGCAGCCGCTGTGCAAGGTTGCCCTCGGTCATGACGACATCGCCTTCCTGCAGTACACCGGCGGCACCACCGGCGTCGCCAAGGGTGCGATGCTGCTGCACAAGAACATCGTCGCCAACATGCTGCAGGCCGGCGAATGGGTGAAGCCGGTGGTACGCGAAGGGCAGGAAATCATCATCACCGCCTTGCCGCTGTATCACATCTTCTCGCTGACCGCGAACCTGATGGTGTTCACCGAGCTGGGGGCACTCAACGTGCTGATCACCAACCCGCGCGACATCCCCGGCTTCATCAAGGAGCTGAAGAAGTACAAGGTCACCGCGATGACCGGGGTCAACACCCTGTTCAACGCACTGCTCAACCACCCGGAGTTCAAAACCGTCGACTTCTCCACCTGGCGCTTGGCACTGGGCGGCGGCATGGCGGTACAGAAGGCGGTGGCGGAAAAGTGGAAACAGGTCACCGGCACACCGCTGATCGAAGCCTACGGCCTGACCGAAACCAGCCCCGCTGCCTGCATCAATCCGCTGGATCTGAAGGAATACAACGGCACCATCGGCGTGCCGGTCCCGTCCACCGAGATCGAACTGCGTGACAACGACGGCAAGCCGGTGGCGCGCGGCGAGGCTGGCGAGCTGTGCATTCGCGGCCCGCAGGTGATGAAAGGCTACTGGAACCGCCCTGACGAGACCGCCAAGGTCATCGACAGCCAGGGCTTCCTCGCCACCGGCGACGTCGCCGTGATTACCGACGACGGCTTCGTGAAGCTGGTCGACCGCAAGAAGGACATGATCCTGGTGTCCGGCTTCAACGTGTACCCGAATGAAATCGAAGACGTGGTGGCCATGCACCCGGGAGTACTGGAAGTGGCCTGCGTCGGCGTCCCCGACGACAAGTCCGGCGAAGTGGTCAAGGTCTTCGTGGTGCGCAAGGACATGAGCCTGAACGAGAAGGACATCATCGAGCACTGCAAGACCAACCTGACCGGCTACAAGGTGCCGAAGGCGGTCGAGTTCCGCAACGAACTGCCAAAAACCAATGTCGGCAAGATCCTGCGCCGCGCGCTGCGCGCCTGACACCTTCGCACCTGTCACCAACAACCCGCCGCCTCGGCGGGTTTTTTCATGGCCAAGCTCTCTACAGCCAGCCCCCATTCGGGCTAGACTAGCGCCACCCGAGGCGACCACAAGGCAACCTGCAACCATGCTCATGCTCCCGTTCCTGAAACTGATGGCCGACAAGAAGGCCAGCGACCTGTTTTTCAGCTGCGGCGCCCCACCGCAAATCAAGATCGACGGCCATACCCTGCCGGTCAACGACAAGCCGCTGAGCGCGGAAAACGTGCAACGCCTCGCCCACAGCCTGATGAGCCCGGAGCAGATCGACGAATTCGAACGCGAGCTGGAGATGAACTTCGGTACCGCGGTAGACGAGTTGGGCAACTACCGCGTCAATATCTTCCGCCAGCGCGGCAGCATCGGCATCGTCATCCGTTACATCGCACCGAAGATCCCGTCGCTGGGTCAGCTCAACCTGCCGGAAACGCTGAGGGAGCTGACCTCGCTCAAGCGCGGCCTGATCTTTGTCGTCGGCGCCACCGGCTCCGGCAAGAGCTCGACGGTGGCGGCGATGATCGAACAGCGCAATCAGACGCAGACCGGCCACATCCTGACGGTGGAAGACCCCATCGAATTCATCTTCGAACACAAGCGCTCGCTGGTGAATCAGCGCGAAATCGGCGTCGACACCCACAGCTACCAGAACGCGCTGAAAAGCGCGATGCGCGAGGCGCCGGACGTGCTGATGATCGGCGAGATCCGCGACGCCGAAACGCTGACCCACGCCATCAACTACGCCCAATCCGGCCACCTGTGCATCTCCACCCTGCACGGCAACAACAGCTACCACGCGCTGAACCGCATCATCAGCTTCTTCCCGCTGGAAAACCGCAGCGCGCTGCTGATGGACCTGTCGGCCGCGCTGAAGGCGGTGATCTCACAACGCCTGATCCCCGCCAGCGACGGCAAACGCCGCCCGGCGCTGGAGGTGCTGATCAACACCTCGCACATTGCCGACCTGATCCGCAACGGCGAGATCGACAAGATCAAGGAGGCCATCGAGGCCAGCATGACCGAGGGCGCGCAGACTTTCGAACAGTCGCTGTTCCGCCTGTACAAGGATGGCCTGATCTCGCTGGAAGAAGCACTGCACAACGCCGACTCGCCGACCAACCTGTACTGGCTGATCAACCACGACAACAGCAAGCCGGAAGACAGCAAGCCGGAAGACGGCGAAAGCTTTGCCGGCTTTACCCTATCCCACTGAACCACAGCCGACGATTACACCCACCATGATTACCCTTTACGGCATTCCCAACTGCGACACCGTCAAAAAAGCCCGCCAATGGCTCAGCGCGCAGGGCATTGACTACGCCTTCCACGACTTCAAGAAACAGGGCATCGCCGCCGACAAGCTGGCGCAATGGATAGACAGCCTCGGCCTCGAACAGGTGATCAACCGCAAGGGCACCACCTGGCGCGCGCTCAGCGAGGCCGAAAAGGCACTGGCGACCATCCCGGCCAGCGCTATCGACCTGCTGATCTGCAAGCCGTCGCTGATCAAGCGCCCGGTGCTGGAGCACAACGGCAAGCTGCACCTCGGCTTCAAGGAAGCCGACTATCAGGAGGCATTCGGCAAATGAGCGCAACCCTGGAACTGACCCGGACCCTGATCGCCCTGGACTCGATCACCCCGCGCGACGAAGGCTGTCAGGAACTGATGATCGCCCGCCTGGAAGACCTCGGCTTCACCATCGAGCGCATGCCGTTCGGTGACGTCAGCAACTTCTGGGCCCATCGCGGCCACGGCGCACCACTACTGTGCTTTGCCGGCCACACCGACGTGGTGCCCACCGGCCCGGTCGACCAGTGGGACAGCCACCCGTTCCAGCCGGTGATCCGCAACGGCCACCTGTTCGGCCGCGGCGCGGCCGACATGAAGGCGTCGCTGGCTGCCTTCATCACCGCCAGCGAACGCTTTGTCGCGGCCAACCCGCAGCACAAGGGCACCCTCGCCTTCCTGATCACCTCCGACGAGGAAGGCATCGCCACCGACGGCACCGTGCGCGTGGTGGATGCGCTGGAAGCACGCGGCGACGTGATCGACTACTGCATCGTCGGCGAACCGACCTCGTCGCAGCAGTTCGGCGACACCATCAAGAACGGCCGCCGCGGCTCGCTGTCCGGCCACCTGATCGTACACGGCATCCAGGGCCATATCGCCTACCCGCACCTGGCCAAGAACCCGGTGCACCTGGCGGCGCCGGCACTGGCGGCGCTGGCCACCGAGGTGTGGGATCACGGCAACGAATACTTCCCGCCGACCAGCTGGCAGATTTCCAACATCCACGCCGGCACCGGTGCCACCAACATCATTCCCGGCAGCTGCGACATCAAGTTCAACTTCCGCTTCTCCACCGAGCACACCGCGGAGACGCTGAAGGACCGCGTGCACCAGATCCTGGACCAGCACGGCCTGGCCTACGAGTTACACTGGCTGCTGTCCGGCAACCCGTTCCTGACCGCACCGGGCGCACTGACCGACGCCATCAGCAGCGCGATCCACGAGGTTTCCGGCGTGGAGCCGGAGCTGAACACCACCGGCGGCACCTCCGACGGCCGCTTCATCAAGCGCATCGCGCGCGAGCTGGTGGAGTTCGGCCCCATCAACGCCAGCATCCACAAGCTGAACGAGTGCGTCAGCGTCGACGACATCGAGCCACTATCGCAGGTGTACGAGAAAACCCTGCACAAGCTGCTGGATTGAGCACAAGATCGGCCGCAAAAAAGCCGCCCGGACCGGGCGGCTTTTTCATGGCCGACAAGCATTCAGCTCAACGTGCGCCGCTCGTACATCGCCTGCGCCAGCGTACCCGGATCGACATACTCCAGCTCGCCGCCGACCGGCATGCCGCGCGCGATGCGCGTCACCTTCAGCCCCTGCGCCTTCAGCATTTCCGCGATCAGGTGCGCGGTGACCTCGCCTTCGGCGGTGAAGTTGGTGGCCACGATCACCTCGGTCACCACGCCGTCACAGGCGCGCGCGATCAGCCGCTCCAGGTCGATGTCCTTGGGACCGACCCCGTCCATCGGCGACAACCGTCCCATCAGCACGAAGTAGAGGCCGTCGTAACAGCGGGTCTGCTCCAGCATCAGCAGGTCGGCCGGCATCTCCACCACGCACAGCACTTCCTGCCGGCGCTTGTCATCGGCGCAGACATTGCACAGCGGCGTCTCGCTGAAGGTGTGGCAGCGCTCGCAGTGGCGCAGATTGAGCAGCGCCCGATCCAGCGCCCGCGCCAGCTTGTCGGCGCCGGCCTTGTCGCGTTGCAGCAGATGAAAGGCCATGCGCTGCGCCGACTTGGGGCCGACGCCGGGCAGCACTTTCAGCGCGGCGATCAGTTGATCGAGGGACGGTGGATTTTTCATGACAGGACCTGTTGATCACAAAAAAGGTTGGCCGCAAGCACGCACGGCTTGCGGCCAACCTTTGTCGGGGCATGACTCAGAACGGTAGTTTCATCCCGGCCGGCAGGTTCATGCCGGCGGTAAAGCCGGACATGCGCTCCTGCGACAGCGCATCGGCCTTGCGGCTGGCGTCGTTGAAGGCCGCCGCGATCAGGTCTTCCAGCATTTCCTTGTCTTCCTTGGCATCTTCCAGCAGGCTGTCGTCGATGCTGACGCGCTTCACGTCGTGGCTGCAGGTCATCACCACCTTGACCAGACCGGCGCCGGACTGGCCCTCGATCTCGACCTTGGCCAGTTCTTCCTGCGCCTTTTTCATGTTTTCCTGCATTTGCTGGGCCTGTTTCATCAGACCCGCGATTCCGGCTTTACCAAACATCGTCTTACTCCTGAACGGGTTGTATCGTCTCGGCCAGCAAGGTCGCGCCCATTTCCTGCACGAGTTGCTGTACCACCTTATCGTTTTGCATGATCAGCCTGGCCTCGGCCAGCTGCTCGCGCTTGAAGCGGGCGTCCCGCATCGCCGGGGTTTCCACATCCAGCGTCTCGATCGACACGCTGATCTGTACCGCACGGCCCAGATGCTCGCCCAGCACCGTGCGTAGTTTGTCCTGAAAATCGCGGCCCGCCATATTGCGGAACGCCTCCGGCACAGCAAGGTGGAACACCTCGCCGTCCCACTGTTTCAGCGCGGCGTTCTGCGCCAGCATGCGCGCGGCGCCCATCCTGGCCCCCAGCTGGCCGATCAGCGCCGACCAGTCGCCATCGAAGACTATGACCGCCGGCTGCGCCAGTGTGGCGTCGGCTTCCGCCTGCAACAGCGCGTACTCGGCCAGTTCGCCGTCGGCGTCGCCGGCTGCCGGCAGCTCGACCATCTCTTCGTCGACCGTATCGGCCGCGTCAGCCTCATCGGCCACCGTCACCGTTGGCGCGCTCGCTACGCTTACTGCCGCTGGCTCTGCCACCGGCGCCTCGTGCCACGGCGCCAGATCGGCCGGTGGTGGGGGTGGCGTGACATCAGCCGCTGGCGGCGCGACGGCCGGCGTCGCCGCAGGGGCGGGCTCGGGTTCCGTTTCTGCCGCCGGCAGCGGCTCGGCGGCGGCGGCAGGCGTCACCGCCGACTTGCCGCCGATATTGGCCAGCAGCGCGCGCGCCGGCGATGGCGCCGCCGTTGCCGGCGCAAGGTTGGCCACAGGCTGTGGCGCGCCCGGTGCCGGGCGGTTCTGCGCAGCGGCACGCGGCGCCACGTCGGCGCCACCCTGTGCCGGATGGAAGGCCAGCATGCGCAGCATGGTCATGCTGAAGCCGGCGTGTTCGTCCGGCGCCAGCGCCAGATCGCGACGGCCATGCAGCGCGATCTGGTAGTAAAGCTGTACGTCCTCGGCGCCTAGGCGCTGCGCGAGGGCAAACAGCGCGTCGCGCTCCGGCTCGTCGGCGGCGATGGCGTCCGGCACCGTCTGCGCCAATGCCAGCTGGTGCAGCAGCATCGCCAGCTCCGCCAGCGCGCTGTCGAAACCGATACCGCGCGCCACCAGCGCTTCCACTTCCTGCATCAGGCGCGCGCCGTCGGCATCGGCCAGCGCCTCCAGCAGGGCAAACAGGTAGCGCTGGTCGACCGCGCCCAGCATCGCACGCACGCCGTCTTCGCGCACGTCGCCGACACCGTAGGCGATGGCCTGATCCAGCAGCGACAGCGCATCGCGCATCGAGCCGGCGGCGGCGCGGCCCAGCAGCGCCAGCGCCGGTGCCTCGAAGCTCACGCCCTCGGTGTCCAGCACGTGCGCCAGATGACCTGCCACCTGCTGCGGCGTCATGTTGCGCAGGCTGAACTGCAGGCAGCGCGACAGCACCGTGACCGGCACTTTTTGCGGGTCGGTGGTGGCGAGGATGAACTTGACGTGTGCTGGCGGCTCTTCCAGCGTCTTCAGCATCGCGTTGAAGGCACTCTTGGACAGCATGTGCACTTCGTCGATGATGTAGACCTTGAAACGGCCCATGGTCGGCGTGTACTGCGCGTTTTCCAGCACTTCGCGGATGTTGTCGATGCCGGTATTGGATGCGGCGTCTATTTCCAGCAGGTCGACAAAGCGACCGGCATCAATCTGGGTGCAGGCCTGGCACACACCGCACGGCTCGGCGGTGGTGCCGGTCTCGCAGTTCAGGCTCTTGGCCAGGATGCGGGCAATGGTGGTCTTGCCCACGCCGCGGGTACCGGTCAGCAGGTAGGCGTGGTGCAGGCGCGATTCTTTCAGCGCATTGCTGAGCGCGCGCACCACGTGTTCCTGGCCGACCAGATCGGCGAAGCGTTTGGGGCGCCATTTGCGGGCGAGAACTTGATAGGTCATGGCGGGCGATTCTAGCAGTTTGCGCCCGATTCAGGGAGCAGGCGTGGCGGCAAAACGCGTCGCCAGGTAGCGGTTGCGGATTTCCTGCGCCAGCTCGTGCGCCACCATCGCGTACAGCATGCTCTTGTTGTAGCGGGTGATGGTGTAGAAATTATTGAGCCCCAGCCAGTAGCGCACCTCGCCCGGCGCCACCTCCAGCGCGAACAGCACCGCCTTGGCGTCGTCACGCACCGGCGCCTGCGGCGACACCCCCAGCGCCTTCAGCTCGGCCACGCTGTAGTGCAGGTTGAATTTGTCGGCCAGCAACTTGTCCAGCGCCTCGCCCGGTGCCACCTCGGCCGGCACCACCACGTCGTCGCCACCCAGCCAGCCGTGCAGCTGGAAGTAGTTACCGACGCTGCCGATGGCGTCAACGCGGTTGCTCCAGATATCGCGATGGCCGTCACCGTCGAAATCCACCGCCCACTTGCGGAAGCTGGACGGCATGAACTGCGGCAGCCCCATCGCCCCGGCGTAGCTGCCCTTCAGCGACAAGGCGTTGACGTTCTCGCTGCGCGCCAGCAGCAGCAGCTCGGTCAGCTCGTCGCGGAAGAACGCGGCGCGGCGCGGATAGTCGAAGGCCAGCGTGGACAACGCATCGGCCAGGCGAAAGCTGCCGGTGTTGCCGCCGTAGCGGGTCTCGATGCCAATGATGGCGACGATCATTTCCGGCGCGACATGGTATTGCTGCTCGGCGCGGCGCAGCGCGTCCTCGTTGGCCTGCCAGAACGCCACGCCCTCGCCCATCAGCCGCTCGCTGTAGAAATTGGGACGGAACTGGTACCACGGCCGCGCAGTAGACGGGCGGTCCATGATGTTGATGATGTTCGGCTTGAGTTCGACATTGGCGAACACCGCCTCCAGCTCCGGCCGCGTCAGCGCACCGGCGGCGACCTGTTCGTCGATGTAGCGCTGCACGTCCTGGCGCGCCAGAAAGGCGGCATCGGCACGGGCCAGCGCGGCGCACAGCGCCAGCAGGGACAACAGCATCTTGGGCAGAAAAGACATGGCGGATCCGTCAAAAGGTTGGCCGCAAGGCGGCCGGTGATTGAATTCTAGTCGTTGAAATTGAGTGCGCTGGAGACCAGCCGCGCGGTGATGTCGACGATGGGGATCACCCGCTCGTAAGCCATGCGCGTCGGACCGACCACGCCGAGGGTGCCAACCACCTGGCCGCCCATCCGGTACGGCGCGATCACCACGCTGCAGTCGTCCAGCGTCACCACGCCAGACTCGTCGCCGATGAACAGGTTCACCCCCGGCGCCTGCCGGCTCTGCTCCAGCAGCTGCAGCAGCTCGGTCTTGCGCTGGAAGGTGTCGAACAGCTCGCGCAGCCGCTGCAGGTCGCCGCCGAAGTCGTTGGCGCACAGCAGCTTGCCCTCGCCGGACACCATCACCTCGTCGCCGCTCAGGCTCTCGCGGCCGAAACGGATCGCCTCCGTCATCAGTCCGGAGATGTCGCCCTGCAGGCAGGTCAGCTCCTGCTCCATGCGGTCGACCACCCCGGCCAGCGCCTGGCCGGCGTAGTGCTGGTTGAGGAAATTGGCGGCCTCGATCAGCTCGCTGCCGCTGTAATCGCGCGGGGTGTTGAACAGGTGGTTGCGCACATCACCTTCCAGCGTCACCAGGATCAATAGCACCCGCCGCTCGGACAGGCGCAAAAACTCGATCTGGCGGAAGGCGCCGTCCGGGCGCTGCGGCGTCATCACCACGCCGGCAAACTGGGTCAGCTCCGACAGCATCTGCGACGCCGCCTGCAGCACGCGCTGCGGGCTATCCGGCTGCAGGTTGTGGCGCAGCTCCTGCACCATCGGCGCCGCCAGCGGCTGGATGGTGATCAGGCGATCGACGAACAGGCGGTAGCCGCGCTGCGTCGGCACCCGTCCGGCCGAGGTATGCGGCGACGCAATCAGGCCCATCGCCTCCAGGTCCGCCAGCATGTTGCGGATGGAGGCCGGCGACAGTTCCAGACCGGAGACTGCGGCCAACGTTTTCGAGGCGACCGGCTGGCCGTCGGCAATATAGCGCTCGACCAGCACCTTGAGCAGGCGTTGCGTACGTTCATTCAACATGCAGCCATTCTGGCACAGCTTGGCTTGCCGCCAAAAGCATTACTTGCGCCGCCGGCTATGCCAGAAGCAAGCTTGGCCTCCGGGGGTTTTGTGCGATAATCCTGCGCTTGATATCCCGCGCGCCCCTGCCCTTGTGGCGCGCACGCATCGTTGCCTGTCGCTTTTATTTGGCACGCCAGATGAAAACGTACATAATCAAACCTAATCCCTTACACCACACCGTTGAATGAATGGAGCAAGCATGGCGGAGCGTTCCGAAGACAAGAGCAAGGCCCTGAGCGCAGCACTGGCCCAGATCGAAAAGCAGTTCGGCAAAGGCTCGATCATGCGCATGAGCGACAACCAGGTGCATGAAAACCTGCAGGTGATCAGTACCGGTTCTCTCGGCCTTGACCTCGCCTTGGGCGTTGGTGGCTTGCCGCGTGGCCGCGTGGTGGAAATCTACGGTCCGGAATCGTCCGGCAAGACCACACTGTGCCTGCAAGTGGTCGCCGAGGCGCAGAAGCTGGGCGGCACCTGCGCCTACATCGACGCGGAAAACGCGCTCGACCCGTCCTACGCGCAAAAGCTGGGCGTCAAGGTCGACGAGATGCTGATCTCGCAGCCGGATACCGGCGAACAGGCACTGGAAATCTGCGACATGCTGGTGCGCTCCGGCGGCGTCGACATCATCGTGGTCGACTCGGTGGCGGCACTGGTGCCGAAGGCGGAAATCGAAGGCGAAATGGGCGACAGCCACGTTGGCCTGCAGGCGCGTCTGATGTCACAGGCACTGCGCAAGCTGACCGGCAACATCAAGCGCACCAACACGCTGGTGATCTTCATCAACCAGATCCGCATGAAGATCGGTGTGATGTTCGGCAGCCCGGAAACCACCACCGGCGGTAACGCGCTGAAGTTCTACGCCTCGGTGCGCATGGACATCCGCCGCATCGGCGGCATCAAGAAGGGCGAAGAGGTCATCGGCAACGAGACCCGCGTCAAGGTCGTGAAGAACAAGGTGTCCCCACCGTTCAAGCAGGCGGTGTTCGATATCTTCTACGGCGAAGGCATCTCGCGCGAAGGCGAAATCATCGACATGGGTGTCGAGCACGACTTCATCAGCAAGTCCGGCGCCTGGTACGCCTACAACGGCCAGAAGATCGGCCAGGGCAAGGACAATACCCGCCAGTGGCTGAAGGACAATCCGGAAATCGCCAAGGAAATCGAGCGCAAGATCCGCGAAACCGTCGGCGTACAGACCGTGGCCAACAAGGATGACTCAGCAGACGAAGAAGAGCTGCTCGACGACACCTTTGATGCCTGATGGCCGGCACTGAAAAAAGTCTGAAGGCGCGAGCCGTCGATCTTCTGTCCCGCCGCGAGTACTCGCGGCTGGAACTGAAGCGGCGGCTCGCGCCGTTTGCCGACAGCGAAGCAGAAGTCGACGCGCTGCTGGAGCAGCTGGCGGCCGATCACTGGCAATCGGACAGCCGCTTTGCCGAAGCCTTTGCCAATAGCCGCAGCCAACGTTACGGCAGCCGCCGCCTGGCGCAGGAAATGCGCGAACGCGGCATCGACCGCGACACCATCCAGTCCGCGCTGGCGCAGCAGGACGATCTGGCGACCGCGCGTGCCATCTGGCAGCGCAAGTTCGGCCGCCCACCGGCCGACCAGCAGGAGCGGCTGAAGCAGATGCGCTTTCTCGCCAGCCGCGGCTTTACCATGGACATCATCCAACGCATCCTGCGCGGCGCCAGCCGTGACATTGACGACGAATGAGCGGCAGCGGCACTTGCCAGCACCGGCCACGCTTGCCACAATCGGGCATCGCTTTTTGCACCGCGCCACCGCAAGGTTGGCCGCAACCCGAATTCACTGAAGATACTGACCAATCACCATGAAAACAGCTGAAATCCGCCAGAAGTTCCTCGACTTCTTTGCCTCGAAAAACCATCAGGTGGTTGCCTCCAGCAGCCTGATTCCCGGCAACGACCCGACCCTGATGTTCACCGTGGCCGGCATGGTGCAGTTCAAGGACCTGTTCCTCGGCTTCGAAAAGCGCGACTACACCCGCGCCACCACCAGCCAGAAGTGCCTACGCGCCGGCGGCAAACACAACGACCTGGAAAACGTCGGCTACACCGCGCGTCACCACACCTTCTTCGAGATGCTGGGTAACTTCAGCTTCGGCGACTACTTCAAGCAGGACGCCATCACCTACGCCTGGGAATTCCTCACCGGCGAGCAATGGCTGGCGCTGCCGAAAGACAAGCTGATGGTGACCGTCTACGCCAGCGACGACGAAGCCTACGACATCTGGCACAAAACCGTCGGCCTGCCGGCGGACAAGATCATCCGCATCGGCGACAACAAGGGCGCGCCGTACGCGTCCGACAACTTCTGGACCATGGGCGACACCGGCCCGTGTGGCCCTTGTACCGAGATTTTCTATGACCACGGCGAAGAAGTCGCCGGCGGCCCACCGGGCAGCCCGGACGAAGACGGCGACCGCTTCATGGAAATCTGGAACAACGTGTTCATGCAGTTCAACCGCGACGAGAGCGGCACCCTGCACCCGCTGCCGAAACCATCGGTGGATACCGGCATGGGTCTGGAACGCCTGTCCACCGTGCTGCAGGGCGTACACTCCAACTACGAAACCGACGCCCTCGCCTGCCTGGTGCGCGCCGCCGCGCGCGAAACCGGCATCGAATACAGCCAGAGCGTGCCGTCGCTGAAAGTGATCGCCGACCACATCCGCGCCTGCTCGTTCATGATCGCCGACGGCATCCTGCCGTCCAGCGACGGTCGCGGCTACGTGCTGCGCCGCATCGCGCGCCGCGCCATCCGCCACGGCTACAAGCTGGGCCAGAAAGGCCTGTTCTTCCACAAGATCGTCGCCGACCTGGTGGCCGAGATGGGTGACGCCTACCCCGAGCTGCGCCAGAAACAGGCGGTGATCGAGGACACGCTACGCCAGGAAGAAATCAAGTTTGCCGAAACACTGGAAACCGGCATGGCGCTGGTCGATGCTGCGCTTGCCGGCGGCAAGACCGCGATGGACGGCGACACCGTGTTCAAGCTGTACGACACCTTCGGCTTCCCGGTCGACCTGACCGCCGACATCTGCCGCGAGCGCCACATCGAGGTCGACATGGCCGGTTTCGAGCGTGCGATGGAAGAACAGCGCAGCCGCGCCCGCGCCGCATCCGCCTTCAAGGTCGCCGGCAACGTCAGCTACGATGGCGCCGATACCAGCTTCCACGGCTACAGCAAACACAGTGTCGATGCCAGGGTGATCGCGCTATATCAAGGCACTCAACCAGTCGAAATGTTAAATGCTGGTGACGAGGGTATCGTGGTGCTGGACAACACCGCGTTCTACGCCGAGGGTGGCGGTCAGGTGGGTGACGTCGGCGAGATTTCCATCGCTGGCGGCGTAAGCGCCCTGTTCGATGTCAACGACACCCAGAAGATCAAGTCGGCGGTATTCGGCCACACCGGCCGCCTGGCCCGCGGCATCTTGTTTGTAGGTGACACCGTGCAGGCCACCATCGACCTGCACAAGCGTCTGGCCACCGCGCGCAATCACTCGGCCACACACCTGCTGCACGCCGCGCTGCGCAAGGTACTGGGTAGCCACGTTGCGCAGAAAGGCTCGCTGGTCAACGCCGAACGCACCCGTTTCGACTTCGCCCATGGCCAGCCGCTGAGCGCCGAAGAGATCGCCGAGATCGAACGCGTGGTCAACCACGTGGTGGCGGCCAACCACGAAGTCAAGGCCAGCCTGATGGGCTACGACGACGCCATCCGTGCCGGCGCCATGGCGCTGTTCGGTGAGAAATATGGCGATGAAGTGCGCGTACTGCAGATGGGCGACTTCTCCGCCGAACTGTGCGGCGGCACCCACGTTGGCCGCACCGGCGACATCGGCTTCTTCAAGATCGTGGCCGAAGGCGGCGTCGCGGCCGGTGTGCGCCGCATCGAAGCGGTGACCGGCGAAGGCGCGGTCGCCTATGTACAGGCCCAGGACAGCCTGCTGAAGAGCGCTGCGGCCAACCTCAAGGCGCAGACCAGCGATGAGATACTCAGCAAGATCGGCGCGCTGCAAAGCGAACTAAAGGCACTGGAGAAGGAGCTGGCCGCGGCCAAGGGCAAGCTGGCCGCCTCCGCCGGTGACAGCCTGGCGGAACAGGCCATCGAGGTAAACGGCATCAAGCTGCTGGCCGCCGAGCTGGACGGCGCCGACAGTGCCGCACTGCGCGACCTGCTCGACAAGCTGAAGGACAAACTCGGCTCCGCCGTGATTGCACTGGGCAGCAAAGCTGACGGCAAGGTAGCGCTGATCGCCGGCGTCACCAAAGACCTAACCGGCCGCTTCAAGGCCGGCGAGCTGGTCAACCATCTGGCACAGCAGGTTGGTGGCAAGGGTGGTGGCCGTCCGGACATGGCCCAGGCCGGCGGCACCCAACCGGAAAACCTGAGCGCAGCCATCGCCAGTGCCAAGGACTGGCTGGCCACCAAGTAAGTCACGCCAGCAGCAAACAAAAAGCCCACCTTCCAAGGTGGGCTTTTTCATGTGCTATCGCCACCAGCATGATGCGGGTTAGAGATCATGCTGGCACCAGTGCGACGGTAACAGGCTGCGGCGAACTCGCGCCCTGCGCCCTACCCCAGCCAGCGCGCGGTGGCGAAGCCGGCAATGGTCAGCAGCAGCGAGCCAAACAGGTGCAATGACACCGCCAGCAGTGCGGTGCCATAGCGCTGCAGCTGCAGCAAGGACACCACCTCCAGTGAGAAGGTGGAAAACGTGGTCAGTGCACCGAGAAAACCGGTAAGGATGAACAGCCGCCACTCCGGCAGCCAGTGCGGATTGGCCACGAACAGGCCGGCGATCAGCCCCACCAGATACGCGCCCAGCCAGTTGGCAACCACGGTACCCGGCGGAATGGCCGGAAACAGGCGGTTGAGTTGCGCCGCAAAGCTCCAGCGCAGCAAGGCGCCCAACACCGCCCCACTGGCAATCGCCACTACCGACTTGATCATGCCGTTTTCTCCATTGCCGCTGCCACATGCTAAACAAAAAACCCGCCGGAAGGCGGGTTTTTGATTTGGCTGGCTCCCCGACCTGGACTCGAACCAGGGACCTGCGGATTAACAGTCCGTCGCTCTACCGACTGAGCTATCAGGGAACATCAAACTTGTTACTGCTGACATCAAGCCAGACATTACATCACGGGCTTGCTGCTTTGGGTATTGCTGGCTCCCCGACCTGGACTCGAACCAGGGACCTGCGGATTAACAGTCCGTCGCTCTACCGACTGAGCTATCAGGGAACATTCAAACTTAATTACTGCTGACATCAAGCCAGACATCACATCGGCTGGCTTGCTGCACTGGGTGTTGGTGGCTCCCCGACCTGGACTCGAACCAGGGACCTGCGGATTAACAGTCCGTCGCTCTACCGACTGAGCTATCAGGGAACATTCAAACTTAATTACTGCTGACATCAAGCCGACATTACATCGCTGGCTTGCTGCACTGGGTGTTGGTGGCTCCCCGACCTGGACTCGAACCAGGGACCTGCGGATTAACAGTCCGTCGCTCTACCGACTGAGCTATCAGGGAATTGCCTAAAGAGGTGCGCAGTTTAGACAGCGATCGCCGATTCGTCAAGCCCGAAAAATGAATTTTCCGGGCTTGACGTCCGCATCAACTTAGGCGTCCGGGCTAGCCGGGGCTTGAGTCTGCACCTGTACCAGCTCGACAGGCGCTTCGCCGTCTTCAGCCTGGCGTACCACTTCGCGACGACGCTTGCCCTTCAGCACCGGCTCTGGCTGCACCACTTCCGGCAGCTCGCTGGCGGCACGTGTAGTCACCATCACCAGACCGGCTGCCGCAGCGGCGTCGGCCACCACTACTGGCGTCGGCTCGACCACTACCTCTGCTACCGGGGCCAGCACTTCCTCGACCGCAGCTGCTTCGGTAACGACTTCGGTAACGAGCTCGGCAGGCACTTCCTCCACCGGCTCGGACACCACTTCCGCCACTGCCACAACGTTGACCGCAGGCTCGGGCTGGATCTCGGCCACAGGCGCCACCACCACGACCTCGTCAAGCGCAGGCTCTACCACCGCGGCGGTAACCAGTTCCGGCGCCACCGGCTCGGCGGTTGCCACCACAACGGCTTCGACAACTTCGGCTTCCGCCACCTCAACCGCAGCAACCGGCTGTGCCACTTCCTCGGCGGCCACTGGCGCAGCCTCGGCCACTACAGCGGCATCGGCTACCACCTCGGTCGCCTGCTGTTCGGCCGTCACTTCGGCGCCGGCTTCACCGGCCACCGCCGTGTCATCACGACGATCACGACGGCTGCGACGACGACGACGTTCACGTGGCTCGCGCGCTTCGCGCTCGCCCTGCTCCGGCGCAACCACTGCCTCTGTTACCACCGCATCCGCCACCACGGCATCCACCGCTGGCTGCTCGGTTTCCAGCTCCGGCGCCTGCACCACTTGCTGTTCCTTGGCGACACGCTGCTGCTCTCGTTCACGGCGACGGTCGTTACGCTGATTGTCACGCTGCTCTTTCACCGCGCCATCAGCAGCGGCATCGCTGCGCGCCACCATTGCATTTGCGTTATCGCGCGGCTCACGCGGCTCACGCTCGCGGCGTGGCGCACGCTCTGCACGGGCCGGCGCCTGACCTTCTTCACGCACTTCATTGCGACGATTGTCGTTGCGTGGCTGGCGTTCCTGACGTTCGGCACGGCCTTCGCCCGGTGCGCGCTCTTCCCGCTCGCGGCGGCCATTGCTACGACGCTCGCCGTTACGCTGGCGCGGATTGCGCGCTTCACGCTGCGGACGCTTCTCTTCGACCACCGGCTTGGCTTCGCTCACCTGCGGCTCCGGCGACAGCACCGACTTGAACCAGCCGACCACCCGGGCCAGCAGACCCGGCTCGGCGACTACCACCGGGGCGACAGCCACCGGGGCAACCGGTTCGGCGGCCTGTGGTGCCGGCTGCGCCGGGGTCACGCCCTTGACCGCGGCTTCCTGGCGCTCCACTTTCGGCTTTTCCTGGCCGAACGGGTGCGAGGTGTCTTCTTCCGGCATTTCGACGCGCTGATAGCTCGGCGCATCGCCCACTTCCGCCAGATCGTCGTGGCGTACGCGTACGATCTTGTAGTGCGGGGTTTCCAGGTGCAGGTTAGGAATCAGCACCACGGCCACATCCAGACGCGCTTCGATGGAGTAGATTTCGGCACGCTTCTCGTTGAGCAGGAAAGTGGCCACATCGACCGGCACCTGCGCGTGCACCGCGCCGGTGTTTTCCTTCATCGCCTCTTCCTGAATGATGCGCAGGATGTGCAGCGCGGAGGATTCGATACCACGGATGAAGCCGATACCGTGGCAGCGCGGGCAGGCTTCGTGACTGGTTTCACCCAGACTAGGCTGCAGACGCTGACGCGACAGTTCCAGCAGGCCGAAACGCGACAGCTTGCCCATCTGCACGCGAGCGCGGTCGTGCTTCAGCACGTCACGCAGACGGTTTTCCACGTCACGCTGGTTTTTCTGGCTTTCCATGTCGATGAAATCGATCACGATCAGGCCACCCAGGTCGCGCAGGCGCAGCTGGCGGGCGATTTCTTCCGCCGCTTCCAGGTTGGTACGGAACGCGGTGTCCTCGATGTCGGAACCCTTGGTGGCGCGCGCCGAGTTGACGTCGACCGAAACCAGCGCTTCGGTGTGATCGATGACGATGGCACCGCCGGACGGCAGGGTCACAGCGCGCGAGAACGCGGTTTCGATCTGGTGTTCGATCTGGAAGCGCGAGAACAGCGGCACCGGGTCCTTGTACAGCTTCACGCGGCCAACGTTGTTGGGCATCACGTGGCTCATGAACTGGCGGGCCTGTTCGTAGATTTCTTCGGTATCGATCAGGATTTCGCCGATGTCAGGCTGGTAGTAGTCGCGGATGGCGCGAATCACCAGGCTGCCTTCCTGCAGAATCAGGAACGGCGCGGACTGGGCACCGGCGGCGCTGTCAACGGCACGCCACAGTTGCAGCAGGTAGTTGAGGTCCCACTGCAGCTCTTCCAGCGAACGGCCGATACCAGCAGTGCGCGCGATCAGGCTCATGCCGCCCGGCACTTCCAGCTGCGACAGCAGGTCTTTCAGCTCCTGACGCTCTTCACCCTCGATGCGGCGCGACACGCCACCACCACGCGGGTTATTCGGCATCAGCACCACATAGCGGCCAGCCAGGCTGACGTAGGTGGTCAGCGCGGCACCCTTGTTGCCACGCTCGTCCTTTTCGACTTGCACGACAACCTGCATGCCTTCACGCAGCACGTCCTGGATACGCGGACGACCGCCTTCGTGCTGCTGGAAATAGCTGCGGGAAACTTCCTTGAACGGCAGGAAACCGTGACGGTCGGTGCCGTAGTCGACAAAACACGCCTCCAGCGATGGCTCGATCCGGGTGATGGTGCCCTTGTAGATGTTGCCCTTGCGCTGTTCTTTACCGACGGTTTCGATATCGAGGTCGATGAGCTTTTGCCCATCAACGATGGCGACACGCAGTTCTTCTGCCTGTGTCGCATTAAAAAGCATGCGTTTCATTAATCATGTCCCTACGCGTGCACTCACGCTAGGGGTACAGCAAGTATTTGACGGCTCAATGAGTGTAATGAGCGCATGCCGTTAAGAAGTGTCGGAGTAAAGAGCAACTGAACTACGATCGGATTAAGCCAACTTCTTGTTCTACACGCGGCCCCTGCTGCGCCATGCTTCGGCGCTTACCAAACCCACCCTGCCTTGGTGGCAGGATCGGCAAAATCGGGTGGCCACGTCGGGTCAAATTTTGCTGCAAAGCTTCGGTGCGGGCCTTATCGCCCCGAAACGGGAAACTTGCGTGAGTGCGTCATGCATCTAAATGCATTAACATCGCTACTTCGGGGTGAGCGAGATAACCATGGCTGCGCCCGGTACAACCGGCGTCAGGTCAGGACCAATGTCCTGCCGGCCGGTTTTTGTTGCGCAGCAGCGCCACAGGCAGTATTGTCTGCGACCCATTTCCGGTGTGCTACACATCGCACTATTTCAGGCGAAGGAGCCAACGGAGTATAAGCAATATGACTGACATTCGCAAAGATTCCGTTACATTCATCACCGTCGACGAAAACGGTGCCGATCAGCGCCTGGACAACTACCTGACCCGCCTGCTCAAGGGCGTGCCGAAAAGCCATATTTACCGCATCATCCGCTCCGGCGAGATCCGCGTGAACAAGGGCCGTGCCGACGCGATGCAGCGCCTGCAGCAAGGCGACGAACTGCGCATTCCGCCGATCCGCCTCGCCGCCAAGGCGACCGACGGCCAGGTGGTACCCGGCGCCAATTTCCCGATCGTGTACGAGGATGATGCGCTGCTGGTGATCAACAAGCCGGCCGGCGTGGCCGTGCACGGCGGCAGCGGCGTGTCGTTCGGCGTCATCGAGCAATTGCGCAAGGCGCGTCCGGATGCGCGCTACCTGGAGCTGGTGCACCGCCTCGACCGCGAAACCTCCGGCCTGCTGATGATCGCCAAGAAGCGCTCGGCGCTGGTCAAGCTGCACGAAATGATCCGCAACGACGTGCCACAAAAGCGCTACTTCGCGCTGGCGCTGGGACAGTGGCCGGACAATATCCGCCACGTGAAGCTGCCGCTGCACCGCTTCCACACCCCGAGCGGCGAGCGCATGGTGCGCGTCGACGAGACGCTCGGCATCTACGCGCACACCATTTTCACGGTGCAGCAACGCTACCGCGACTTCACCCTGCTGGAGGCGCTGCTGCGTACCGGCCGCACCCACCAGATTCGCGTGCACATGCAGGCCAACGGCTGCCCGATTGCCGGCGACGAAAAATACGGCGATTTCAGCGCCAACCGCGAGCTGCAACGCCACGGCCTGAAGCGCATGTTCCTGCATGCGGCCAACCTGGTGCTGCCACACCCGCTCACAGGCGAGGAGCTGCAACTGCAGGCACCGCTGCCGCCCGAACTGACCCGCTTTCTGGATACCCTGCCCCAATCATGACTACCCGTTTCGATCTGATCGTGTTCGACTGGGACGGAACCCTGATGGATTCCACCGCCCACATCACCCGCTCCATCCAGGCCGCCTGCCAGGACCTCGGCCTGCCGATCCCGCCGCGCGAGCGCGCCAGCCACGTGATCGGCCTCGGTCTGGTCGACGCCATGCGCGTGGTGTGCCCGGGCCTGCCGGAGCCGCGCTACCAGGACATGGTGCAGGCCTACCGCCACCACTATCTGGCCGGCGACGAGACCATCGAGCTGTTCGATGGCGTGGCCGAAGGGTTGGCCGCACTGGAAGCCACCGGCTACCTGCTGGCGGTGGCCACCGGCAAGAGCCGTGTTGGCCTGGACCGTGCGCTGAGCGTCACCGGCCTGGCACCACACTTCCTCACCACCCGTACCGTCGACGAGTGCCACTCCAAGCCTCATCCGCAGATGCTGCTGGACATCACCGCGCAGCTGGGTGTCGCACCGGAGCGCACGCTGATGGTCGGCGATACCACCCACGACCTGCAGATGGCGCTCAACGCCGCCACCCTCAGCGTCGGCGTCAGCTACGGCGCGCATCCGGTGGAAGACCTGCTCGATTGCGAACCGCTGGCGATTTTCGACGTCTTTGACGATCTGCAGCAATGGCTGATCCAGCAGCGCAGCTGATCTGCGACGCCGACGCCCTGCAGGACGGCGGCAACGGCGTGCGCTTCGAGTTCCGGCAGCACGGCGAAACGGCCGCCGCATTTGTCATTCGTCATGGCGGCGTGGTATACGGCTACCTCAACCGCTGCCGTCACGTACCGGTGGAGCTGGACTGGCAGGAAGGCCGCTTCTTTGACGGCGACGGCGACTACCTGATCTGCAGCATGCACGGCGCGCTGTACCTGCCGGACAACGGCTACTGCGTTGCCGGCCCCTGCCGCGGACTATCGTTGCAGTCGCTCGCGATCGCCGAGCGCGAGGGTCGGATATACTATTTGCCGCAAGCCGACGGCGCCTGATGCGCCTTGCGGCCAACGTTGCGGAAGATTGAGGCAAGCATGGAGCAAGAACCCAAATGGGAGCGCCAGCTGATTGAAAAGCTGGCTGGCGCGGCACTGCTGGAACAGAAACGCACCCGCCAGTGGAAGACCTTCTTCCGCCTGGTGTGGCTGCTGCTGATCGGCACGCTGCTGGCACTGTTTTTCTGGCAGGACGAACAGGACAGCGGCACGCTGGGCGGCAAGCACACCGCGGTTATCTCGCTGGACGGCGCCATCGACAGCGAAAACAATGCCAGCGGCCGGCTGCTGGAAGGACTGGAGCACGCCTACAACGATCGCAATACCAAGGGCATCATCATCCGCGCCAACAGTCCCGGCGGCAGCCCGGTGCTGTCCGGCATCGCCAATGACGAAATCCGCCGTCTGAAAAAGCTGCACCCCACCATTCCGCTGCACTTAGTGGTGGAAGAAGTGTGTGCCTCCGGCTGCTACTACATCGCCGCCGCCGCCGACAAGATTCACGTCGACAAGGCCAGCATCATCGGCTCCATCGGCGTGGTGTCGGACGGCTTCGGCTTCGACAAGGCGATCGAGAAGCTCGGTATCGAGCGCCGGCTGACCACCGCCGGCAGCAACAAGGCGATGAACGACCCGTTCTCGCCGCGTGATCCGCAGCAGCAGGCCATCCACCAGTCGCTGCTCGACGAAATTCACCAGCAGTTCATCGCGGTAGTGAAACAGGGGCGCGGCAACCGGCTGAAGGCCGACGCCGAAGTCTTCAGCGGCCGGGTGTGGCTGGGCAGCAGCAGCATCGCGCTGGGGCTGGCAGATGACCTGGGTTCGGTCAGCTCGGTGGCCCGCGAGCAGATCCAGGCCGAAGAGCTGGTCGACTTTACCCCCAGCGACGGCCTCGGCAACTTTTTTGCCAAGCGCATCGGCGTCAGCTTTGCCGGCGGCATCCGTGCGCTGTTCGACACCCGCCTTTTCTGATCTCTGACACGGAGCATTCATGGCACGACGCCGCAAACAGGAAGAAGTCCACGAAAACCACGAACGCTGGCTGGTTTCCTACGCCGACTTCATCACCCTGCTGTTTGCCTTCTTCGTCGTGATGTATGCCATTTCGCAGGTCAACGAAGGCAAGTACCGGGTGTTGTCGACGTCGATGATCGACGCCTTCCGCAGCGGCAACCTGGCGATCCAGGCCACGCCGCCGTCCGGCAACGCCAACACCATGATCGAGATCCCCAATACCAAGCCGATCGCCACCGCGGTCGAGGGGCAGCAGCGGCTGCAGGAACGTGCACGCCTGAAACAGCTGGCCGCCGACATCGGCAAGAGCCTGGCACCGCTGATGCAGGGCGGTCAGGTCAGCATGCGTCAGGACGACGAAGGCATCCACATCGAGATCAAGGACACCGCACTGTTCCCGGTCGGCCAGGCGCTGCCGTCCGGCAATTCGCCGCAGATCCTGTCGGCGGTGGCGCAGCAGCTGGCGCAGGTGCCGAACGAGGTGCGGGTGGAAGGCTTTACCGACAACATCCCGATCCGCAACGCCTTCTTCCCGTCCAACTGGGAACTGTCCGCCGCCCGCGCCGGCAGCATCGTGCGTCTGTTCATGGAAAACGGCATCGCGCCGGAGCGGTTGGTGGCCGTCGGCCGCGCCGAGACCATGCCGGTGGCCAACAACACCTCCGCCGATGGCCGCGCTCGCAACCGCCGCGTGGCGATCACCATCATTGCCAAGACCAGCGGCAAGAGCGAGGACATCAGCGCCGCGACCGCGAGCAACCTGCTGCCGACTTCGGCCACCGCCCCCTGAATTACTGCCAAGAGAGAGATCCTCCACATGAGCACACCTGTCAGCCACGCCGCGCTGGAACAACTGTTCCTCAATGCCCGCACCCACACCCACTGGCAAGACCGCCCGGTCAGCAAGGAAACCCTGCACCAGCTGTTCGAGCTGATGAAAATGGCACCGACCAGCGCCAACTGCTCGCCGGCACGCCTGGTGTTCGTGCAGTCGCCGGAAGCCAAGGCCAGGCTCAAGCCCTGCCTATCGGAAGGCAACCGCGACAAGACCATGGCCGCACCGGTCACCGTGATTGTCGCCATGGATATGCAGTTCTACGAACAACTGCCGCGCCTGTTCCCGCACACCGACGCCCGCAGCTGGTTCGCCGGCAACGACGCCGTGATCCAGAGCACCGCCATGCGCAACAGCTCACTGCAGGGCGCCTACCTGATCATGGCCGCCCGCGCGCTGGGGCTGGACTGCGGCCCGATGTCAGGCTTCGACAACGCCGCCGTGGACGCCGCCTTCTTCCCGCAAGGCGACATCAAGAGCAACTTCCTGATCAACCTCGGCTACGGTGACGCCAGCAAGCTGTTCCCGCGCGCACCACGCCTCGGTTTTGACGACGCCTGCCAGATCCTTTAACCCTGTTGTGGCGCGAGCCGCGCTCGCACCTTACGGAGAAAGCCATGCTTTACCCGCTGTTACGCCCCTTGCTGTTCCGCACCGATGCCGAATCCGCACATGAAACCACCCTGTCGCTGCTGGATACCGCGTATCGCCTGCAATTGACCGGCTTGCTTAGCCGCAAGGTTGGCCGCAATCCGGTAAAAGCCATGGGCCTGACCTTCCCCAACCCGGTCGGCCTCGCCGCCGGCCTGGACAAGAACGGCGACCACATCGACGCCCTCGCCGCGCTCGGCTTCGGCTTCATCGAGATCGGCACCGTGACGCCGCGCCCGCAGGACGGCAACCCCAAGCCGCGCCTGTTCCGTGTGCCGGAGTACGAAGGCATCATCAACCGCATGGGCTTCAATAACAAGGGCGTCGACGCGCTACTGGAGAACGTGCGCAACAGCCACTTCCAGGGCATCCTCGGCATCAATATCGGCAAGAACGCCAGCACCCCGATCGAGAACGCCAAGGACGACTACCTGACCTGCCTCGACAAGGTGTACGAGTGCGCCAGCTACGTCACCGTCAACATCTCCTCGCCCAACACCAAGAACTTGCGCCAGCTGCAGCAGTCCGATGAACTGGGCGAGCTGCTCGCCGCGCTGAAGAACCGCCAGTCGCGCCTGGCCGACCAGCACGGCCGCTACGTGCCGCTGGCGGTGAAGATCGCGCCGGATCTGGACGCCGAACAGACGCAGGAGATCGCCCGCCTGCTGACCGAGCACCAGCTGGACGCGGTGATCGCCACCAACACCACGCTGTCGCGCAGCGAGATCGCCGGCCATCCGCTGCAAGGCGAGGCTGGCGGCCTGTCCGGCGCGCCGGTGCGCGAGCGCTCGACGCAGCTGATCCGCAACCTGGCGCGGGCGCTGGACGGCGCGCTGCCGATCATCGGTGTCGGCGGTATCCTGTCCGGGGCCGACGCCCAGGAGAAGATCGACGCCGGCGCCACGCTGGTACAGCTGTACTCCGGTCTGATCTACCGCGGCCCGGGCCTGATCAACGAATGCGCCGAAGCACTGCGCGGCAAGCGCCACGGCTGACACCCAGCCCATGAAAGGGAGCATCATGAACCGCAGACTACTGCAACTGAGCGGCATCGCCCTGCTGGCCGCCGGTCTGGCCACCGGCTGCGCCAACACCTCCGACTCCGGCCAGGTCTACAGCAAGGACCAGATGCGCCAGGCGCACGTGGTCGAATTCGGCCAGGTGATCGCCGTCAAGAACGTGCTGATGGAAGGCAACCGCAACGAGCTGCTGACCATGGGCGGCACCGCGCTGGGCGGCTTGGCCGGCAGCAATATCGGCAAGGGTAGCGGCGCCGGCGCCGGTGCCATCGTCGGCGCTATCGCCGGCGGACTGGCAGCACAATCGGCGCAGCAGTCGCTGAACACCAAGCCGGCGCTGGAAATCACGGTAAAACTGGATAACGGTGGCAAGATGCTGTCCATCGTGCAGGAAGCCGATGTCCCATTCAGCCAGGGCCAGCGCGTGCGGGTACTCAGCGGCGGTGGCACCACCCGCGTCAGCCCGCTGTAAACGGGCAGCGCCCGCAAAAAAAACAGGCACTCGAGGTGCCTGTTTTCATGACAAGGTTGGCCGCAATCAGGGCTCGAACGCGCGCCAGCGGCCATCGTCCAGCCGCTCCAGCGGCCGGTAGCGCGTCTTGTAGGCCATCTTCGGCGATTCAGCGATCCAGTAGCCGAGATAGAGATAGGACAACTGCAGCCGGCGCGCGAGATCCACCTGCCACAGCACGTTGTAAACACCGTACGCGGTGCGCGGCTGGTCCGGATCGAAAAAGGTATACACCGCAGACAGGCCGTCATCCAGCCGGTCGATCAGGCTGACCATGCGCAGCACGCCCTGCTCGCGAAACTCCACCAGCCAGCTCTCGACCCGGCTCTTCAGGATGAACTCCGCATACTGCCCCGGATCATCCTCCGACATGCCGCCACCGTCGTGGCGCGCCTGTTGATAGCGGCGGTACAGCTGGAAATGCTCGTCGACAAAGCCGAGCGGCAGGATGCGCGTACTCAGCTCGCCATGGCGGCGCAACGCGCGGCGCTGGCTGCGGTCCGGCACGAAGCGCGCCACCGGGATGCGCACCGGCACACAGGCGCGGCAGGCATCGCAATACGGCCGGTAGGTGAAGTGGCCGCTGCGCCGGAAGCCCAGCCCTACCAGCTGACTGTAGACCGTGCTGTCGATCGCTTCCGCCGGCACCGCAACCTGGGAGCGGGCCTGGCGGTCATCCAGGTAGCTGCAGGCATACGGGGCCGTGGCGTAGAAATGGATGATGGCAATGGCGTCGTTATCGCGATGGCTCATGATCGTAGACGTAATCCCACACTGTATCCGGCAATGGACAACGCAGCAGCTGCTGCACCCGGGCGACAAACAGCTCCCGCCCGATCAGGCGCGCACCAAGGCTGGCGAGGTGCGCGGTCGGCATCTGGCAATCGATCAGCCCGACACCGTGGGCAAACAGATGCTGTGCCATGTGGATGAAGGCGATCTTGGAGGCGTCGCGCCGGCAGTGAAACATCGACTCGCCGTAGAACATGCCGCCGATGGCGACACCGTACAGCCCGCCGGCCAGCTCGTCGTCCATCCACACTTCAAAGGAATGGGCATAACCCTGCCGATGCAATTCAGTATAGGCGGCGATCATCTCCGCGGTGATCCAGGTGCCGCCCTGCTCGTCGCGCTGCACGGCGCAAGCCTGCATCACGGCGCCGAAGGCACGGTCGGTGGTCACGCGGTAGCGGCGGTTGCGCAGCACCTTGGCCATCGAGCGCGAGACTTTTAGGGCGCCCGGTTCCACCACCATGCGCTGTGACGGCGACCACCACAGGATGGGGTCTTCCGGGGAGAACCAGGGAAAGATGCCGTGAGAATATCCGGCAAGCAGACGGGCAACGGACAGGTCGCCGCCGGCGGCCAGCAAGCCATCCGGCTCGGCCATTGCCAGCGACACGGGCGGGAATTCCAGACTCCGCCCAAGCCAGGGAATCATCGACGGAAAGGCTTGCGCTCGCTCTTGCTGCAGTCTTCGCATTCACCGTACAGATAGAGCGAGTGGTCCTGGATACTGAAACCGTGCTGCGCGGCGATCTGGTTCTGCAATTCCTCGATTTTCGGGTCGAAAAACTCGGTCACCTTGCCGCAGCGGTAGCACACCATGTGGTCATGGTGACCGCCTTCGTTCAACTCGTAGACCGCCTTGCCGGATTCGAAGTGGTGACGAATCAGGATACCGGCCTGTTCGAACTGGGTCAGCACGCGATAGATGGTGGCCAGACCGATATCCGCATCTTCGGCGATCAGCTTCTTGTACACGTCCTCGGCCGACAGATGGCGATCCTTGCTGTTCTCGAACAGCTCCATGATACGCAGGCGCGGGCCGGTTGCTTTCAGGCCGATGTCTTTAAGATGGCTGGCTTTGTTCATCATGGGGGGTGGGTATCTTTGGTGAGTGGTCTTACAGTATGATAAAACCTTTTCCAGGATTCCCCAACCCGTACGGTGGTGTGGTCACGATGTTCAAGACAATTTCTACGCTTTTCATAACCAGCCTGCTGTTGTCCGCCTGCTCCTCGGTCAATCCGATGACCTGGTTCTCGCCTCACCGCATGGTGATCCAGCAAGGCAATTACGTGACAGAAGACGCGGCCGCCCGCGTCAAGCCGGGCATGACCCGCTCGCAAGTACGCTTCCTGCTGGGCACCCCGCTGCTGAATGACATCTTCCATGCCGACCGCTGGGACTACCCTTACCGCATCGAGCGCCAGGGCCAGCCGGCAGAAGAAAAACGCCTGACCGTGTTCTTTGACAAGGACACCGTCACTCGCGTGGAAGGCAACGCCTTCCCGGCGACCCGCCCCGCTATCGACAACCCACCACCTGCCGGACAGAATTGATGAGCCTGAACATTGTCATCGTCGGCGCCGCTGGCCGCATGGGCCGCACGCTGATCGAATCCGTACTCGACACCCCTGAAGCCCGCCTGCACGCCGCACTGGAACGTGAAGGTTCGCCGTTTGTCGGCCAGGATGCCGGCCTGTTCATGGGCCGCGACACCGGCGTCAAGATCAGCACCGACTTCAACGCGGCGCTGGATGGTGCGCACGTGGTGATCGACTTCACCCGCCCGGAAGGCACACTCACACACCTGGCCGCCTGCGTCGAGAAAAAGGTGCAGATGATCATCGGCACCACCGGGTTTGACGACGCCGGCAAGGCCGCCATCGCCGCTGCCGGCGAACAGATCGGCATCGTATTTGCGGCCAACTTCAGCGTGGGGGTGAACCTTACCTTCAAGCTGCTGGACATGGCCGCCCGCGTGCTGAACGAAGGCTACGATATCGAGATCACCGAGGCGCACCACCGCTTCAAGGTGGATGCCCCATCCGGCACCGCGCTGCGCATGGGCGAAGTGGTGGCCGAAGCGCTGGGTCGCGACCTGAAACAGTGTGCCGTCTACGGCCGTGAAGGCGTCACCGGCGAGCGTGATCCGGGCACCATCGGCTTTGCCACCGTGCGCGCAGGCGACGTGGTCGGCGACCATACAGTGCTGTTCGCCGCGCTGGGCGAGCGCGTGGAGATCACCCACAAGGCCTCCAGCCGCGCCACCTTCGCCAACGGTGCGGTGCGCGCCGCCAAGTGGCTGGCTGCCAAGCCGCACGGCGTTTTCGACATGCAGGATGTGCTGGGCCTGCATTGATGCCCGCACCGCACTGAGATGTCGGCACGCACGCTGCTGATCCTGCTGGCCAGCCTCACCGGGCTGGCCTTCTTTATTTCCCTGCTCGCCGGCGAACACGCCACGGCCAGGCTGGCCGCCCTGCTGGCGCTGCCCGGCCACGATGCGCTGGAGCGCGAGCTGTTGTTGGCGCTGCGCCTGCCGCGCGTGCTCAGCGCCGCCGCCGCCGGCGCGCTGCTGGCCACCGCCGGCCTCGCCATCCAGGCCCGCTTTCACAATGACTTGGCCGAGCCGGGCCTGATCGGCATCTCCGGCGGCGCGGCACTGGCCGCCGCACTGGCACTGGCCGCCCACTGGCCGACGCTGGCGGTCTCCATCGCCGCCTTTGGCGGGGCGCTGGCGGCACTGCTGCTGGTCAGCCATCTGGCCCGCGGCCGCGCCACCGCCACGCTGATTCTGGCCGGCGTCGCCGTCAACGCGCTGTGCGGCAGCCTGTTGACGCTGCTGATCAGCACCCTGCCCGACGGCGCGCTGCGCAGTGTCACCTTCTGGCTGATGGGCAGCTTTGCCGGCAGCGACGGCCGCCAGGCCTGGCTGCTGGTGCTGCTGGCCGTCGCCGTCACCGTGGCGCTGCAGCGCCAGGGCCGTTTCCTGCAGGCGCTGCAACTGGGCGACCGTGCCGCGTTCTACAGCGGCTTCAACATTGGCCGCAATGGTGCCATCACCATCGCGCTGGCGGCGCTGGCCGCCGGCGTGGTGGTGTCGCAGTGCGGCATGGTCGGTTTTGTCGGGCTGATGGCACCGCACATCCTGCGCCGCCTGACCGGGCTGCACCTGCCGACGCTGCTGAAGCTGGCACCACTGGCCGGCGCCCTGCTCACGCTGCTGGCCGATCTGGCCGCGCGCGAACTGCTGTACCCGGCCGAGCTGCCGGTGGGGGTGATCACCAGCCTCGCCGGTGCGCCGTTCTTCCTGTATCTGCTGACCCGCAAGCGGCCAACCCATGCTTGAGATCCGCCAGCTGTCGCTGCGCCACCCCGCCCCGCTGCACGACATCAGCTTTGCCTGCGCCGCGGGCGAAGTCACCGTCATCCTCGGCCCCAACGGCGCCGGCAAGAGCACGCTGCTGCACGCCATCGGCGGCTATTACCCGGCCGCGGCGGGCGAGGTCCGGCTCGCCGGCGAACCCCTCGCCGGCATCGACGCCGCCCGCCTCGCCAGCTGCCGCGCGCTGGTCGAACAGCATCCGGCGCGACCGGCGGGCATGCGTGTGGCCGATCTGCTGCATATCGGCGTGGCGCACGCGGATCACGCGATGCTGGCGCAGGCGCTGGCCCTGTGCGGCTGCCAGACACTGCTGGCGCGCGACTGCGCCAGCCTGTCCGGCGGCGAACTGCAGCGCGTGCACCTGGCGCGGGCGCTGCACCAGCTACTGGCCAGCAAGGCCGCGCAGCGCTACCTGCTGCTGGACGAGCCCACCGCCGCGCTGGATATCGGCGCCGCCAACCAGCAGCTGGCAACCCTGCGGCAGCTGGCACAGCGCTGGCAGTTGGGTATGGTCGCGGTGCTGCACGACGTCAACCTGGCATTGCGCCATGCCGACAAGGTGCTACTGCTCAAGGACGGCGTGCAAATCGCCCATGGCGACACGGCACAGGTGATGACGCAAAGCCGGCTGGAACAGGTCTACGACACCCGCCTCGCCGAGCTGAGCGATCGCCACGGCCAGCGCGCCTTCATCGCCTGCTGAGACGGCAAGCGGAGGCCGATGGTCACCCGTCGACGACACAAGAAAAGCCTATCGAAGCCCGGCAACATTGTGCGCACCAAATTCAAAATGTCATAAAGAGCTGCCGGAGCGACGTCGCCACAGGCTACAATCGGCCAACCACCAGCGTTGCCGGCACCATCCGCGCGCCGCAACGCTTAGCCTTTACCGCGTCGTCCGTTCCGAGCCACCGCATGAAAGACAATTTCTCCACCGCCCCCAGTCGCCCGGCCATGATTCTGGCCGGTATGCTGATGCTGTTGATGACGGCCGCGGCCGCGTTATTGCTGCCTTACGCCAACCAGCCCACCGCTGGCAGCAATCTGCGGCCGGTACTGATCACCGCGCTGGCGGTCAACAACAGCATCATTGCCTACCTGATCCTGCTGCATTTCTACGTCAAGCGCCGCCCCGCTACCGGCCTGCTCGGCACCGCGTTCGCCTACTCGGCGCTGATGGCCATCTACCAGCTATTGATGCTGCCCGAGGTGCTCCCCGGGCAACTGGGCCTGCAACTCGGCTCGCACCTGAGCATCTGGCTGTGGTTCGCCCGCCTCGCCGGTTTTGCCATGCTGATCATGCTGGCGATGCTGTGCCTGGCGTGGCAACCGAAACCGCCACTGTCGCCGCGTAAGAGCAGCGCCTTCCTGCTCGGCTGTCTACTGCTGGCGCTATCGCTGATCTGGCTGGTGACACAGTGGTTGCCACCTTATCTGCCCGATCTGGGACAACTGGTCAGCCAGCAGGGCGACTATCGGGCACTCCGTAACAGCGGTCTGGTGATTGCCCTGCTACTGTGCTGGGGCGGCGCGCTGCTCAGCGTGCTGCTGGTGACGCGGCTGCGCAGCGCCTTTCACTGCTGGCTGGCGCTGTGCTGCTATGGCTACCTGCTGTATCTGGTGCTGCTGTTCTCCTCCAGCCAGCGGCTGACGGTCGGCTGGTACGCCTCGCGCTTTTTCGAACAGCTCGCCGCCACCATCATGCTGGGAGCGCTGCTGTTCGAGGTATTCCGCCTGCAGAAGCGGCTGCAAAGCTCCTACAGCCAGGCATACGAGACCTCGATCCGCGACAGCCTGACCGGCCTGTTTTCCCGCCGCCACTTCGACAACGCACTGGACGCCATCCGCCAGCGCCCGCCGGAGCAGGCGCGCCCGTTCACGGTATTGATGGCCGACATCGACCACTTCAAGCGCTACAACGACAGCTTCGGCCATGTGCAGGGCGACGACTGCCTGCGTCAGATTGCGGCCTGCATGGCGCAACAGCTGCGTGACGGCGACACCCTGGCCCGCTACGGCGGCGAGGAATTCATCGCGATCCTGGATGGCTGTGACGAACTGCATGCGGCGCAAATTGCCGAACGCATCCGCTGCGCGGTGGAGCAGCTGGCCATTCCGGCGGCCAGTGACAGTCCGGCGCAGCGCGCGGTGGTGACCGTCAGCATCGGGCTGCATTGCCAGCCGGCAACGGTATTGTCCGAGGAACACCAGCCGGTCGAGCTGGCCGACAAGGCGCTGTACCTCGCCAAGCATCAGGGCCGCAACCGGGTCTGCAGGCTGTCGGGCACTGCGTTGCCGGCTGGCTGACGCCAGTCTTGCGCCACGGTGGTCCGGCATGGCGGCAGGCAGCCGCTTGTCGCCGAAGACACGGCACCGGTTGTCATCCCTGCCAGCCATCGCGCTCCACTGCTGCGATGCCTCGCTATCCGCTGCCATCAGGGCATCATCGGCTCCCGCGCGGCGGGCAGCACAAACGACTTGCGGCCAACGTTGGCCGCAAGTTCGGAGCAAGTGACCGGCGGCTGCCGGCAAGTTAGAGGCTGGCTGCCGCCACCTCCGGATGGCAGTCAAAACGCTGCTGTACCGTGCCGTCGCTATCGACACTTTCCAGCTTGACGCCGAAGCCCCACAGCCTGGCGACATGCTTCAGCACCTCCTGCGCGCTGGCCTCGTCCAGCGGTTTGCGGTTGTGGCGGGTATGGCGCAAGGTCAGGCCGCGATCACCGCGCACGTTCACCGACCACACCTGGATATTTGGCTCGCGCGAGCCGAGGTTGTACTGCTCCGACAGTTTGGCACGGATCGCCTGGTAGCCCTGTTCATCGTGAATGGCGGACACCTCCAGCTTGTCGTCGCGGTCGTCGTCGCGGATGGCAAAAAAGCGGAAATCGCGGATCAGCTTGGGTGACAGGTATTGCGAGATGAAGCTCTCGTCCTTGAAGTTCTTCATCGCGAACTCCAGCACCGGCCGCCACGGCGTGCCGGCAATATCCGGGAACCACTCGCGATCTTCGTCGGTAGGGGCTTCGCAGATGCGCTTGATGTCCTGGTACATGGAAAACCCCAGCGCGTACGGGTTGATGCCGTTGTACCAGCGCGCGGTCACCGGCGGCTGGTACACCACATTGGTGTGGCTCTGCAGGAATTCCATCATCGCGCCATCGGTCAGCATCTCCTTGTCGTACAGCCGGTTCATCAGCGTGTAGTGCCAGAAGGTGGCCCAGCCCTCGTTCATCACCTGGGTCTGGCGTTGCGGATAGAAATACTGCGCCACCTTGCGCACGATGCGCACGATCTCGCGCTGCCACGGTTCCAGCAGCGGCGCCGATTTTTCGATGAAATAGAGGATATTTTCCTGCGGTTCCGACGGGAAGCGCGGCGCTGCCCGGCTGGCACCGTCCTTCTCCCGGCGCGGAATGGTGCGCCACAGGTCGTTGACCTGCAGCTGCAGATAGTTTTCACGCTCGACCTGCCGTGCCTGCTCCTCGGCCAGTGACAGTTTCTGCGGCCGCTTGTAGCGGTCGACACCGTAGTTCATCAGCGCGTGGCAGGAGTCCAGCAGCTCTTCCACCGCGTCGATGCCGTAACGCTCCTCGCAGCGGCTGATGTACTGCTTGGCGAACACCAGATAATCGATAATGGCCGAGGCGTCGGTCCAGGTGCGGAACAGGTAATTGCCCTTGAAGAAGCTGTTATGACCATAGGCGGCGTGCGCGATCACCAGCGCCTGCATGGTCATGGTGTTCTCTTCCATCAGGTAGGCGATGCAGGGGTTGGAATTGATCACGATCTCATAGGCCAGCCCCATCTGGCCACGCTTGTAGCCCTTCTCAGTCTGCACGAAGTGCTTGCCGAAGCTCCAGTGCTGGTAGTTGACCGGCATGCCAACCGAGGAATAGGCGTCCATCATCTGCTCGGCGGTGATGATCTCCAGCTGCACCGGGTAGGTGTCGAGGTGAAACTCGCCGTGCGCGATCTCGCGGATGGCGGCGTCGTAACGTTCAATCAGGTCAAAGGTCCATTCGGATCCGGTAGAGATCGGTTTCATGATGCCTCGCTCTCCATATGTGTGCTGCCGGGGCTAGCGGGTGGCAGGCTGGCGTTTGAACAGCTCGCGGAACACCGGGTAGATGTCTGCCGGCGAGCCGATCTTCTGCATCGCGAAGTGCTTGTAATGCTCCGCCACCTTCAGGTACTCGTACCACAGGTTTTGCGGCTCGCCCTGGGTGATCTCGATATAGGCGAAGTACTGGCACCACGGCAGCAGGCTTTCCTGCATGATGCGGCCACAGTTGGCCGAGTCGCTGTCCCAGTTGTCGCCATCGGAAGCCTGCGCCGCGTAGATGTTCCAGTCGCGGTTGGCGTAGCGCTTCTGCACGATGTCGTGCATCAGGTTCAGCGCCGACGACACCACGGTACCGCCGGATTCGCGGGAGTGGAAAAAGTCCTCCTCGCTGACCTCGACCGCACTGGTGTGATGGCGGATGAACACCACCTCGATCTTTTCGTAATTGCGCTGCAAGAACAGGTACAGCAGGATGAAAAAGCGCTTGGCCATGTCTTTTTTCGACTCATCCATCGAGCCGGACACGTCCATGATGCAGAACATCACCGCCTGGCTGGTCGGCTTGGGCTGCTTGACACGATTGTTGTAGCGCAGGTCGTAGGGGTCGATGAACGGGATGCGGTTGACCTTCTCGCGCAGCGCATGGATGCGCTTGCGCCGCTCGCGCACCTCCGGGCCGTTGTCCGCGTCGGACTCCAGTAGCGTGTCGAGATCTTCCTCCGCCTCGCGCAGCTGGCGCAGCGTCGGCGCAGCCATCGCCACCCGCCGTGCCAGTGCACCGCGCAGCGAACGCACGATGCTGATATTGGCCGGGGTGCCGTCATTGGTATAGCCGGCGCGCACCGACTTCATTTCCTCGATGCCCATCAGCTGGGTCTTGATCAGATTGGGGAGCGCCAGGTCCTCGAAAAACACATTCATGAATTCTTCGCGCGACAGCTGGAAGGCAAAGTCGTCCTCGCCCTCGCCTTCATTGCTGGCCTTGCCGCCGCCACCACCGGCGCCACCACCCTGCGGACGGTTGATACGGTCGCCACGAATGAACTCCTCGTTACCGGGGTGGACCTGATCGCTGCGGCCGCCACGACCATGGTGAAAGCTCGGCTCGGAGATGTCCTTTACCGGAATGGACACGCTCTCGCCGCTATCGATATCGGTGATGCTGCGCCCCTTGATGGCCTTGCCGACGGCCTCCTTGATCTGGGCCTTGAACCGGCGCAAAAAACGCTCGCGATTGACCGCCGACTTGTTCTTGCCGTTGAGTCTTCTGTCGATGATATTCGACATGATTGTCTCCTAGCCTTGTGTGCGGTACGGACGTTGGCCGCAGGCCCCGCGGCCAACGTTGGTACCGCTATTGCTCAGGACGACTTGCGTACCCGCAGATACCATTCGCACAGCAAACGGACCTGTTTCGGGGTATAGCCTTTGGTCACCATGCGGTTGACAAAGTCTTCGTGCTTTTTGGCCTCATCCGCGCTGGCCTTGGCATTGAAGCTGATCACCGGTAGCAGCTCCTCGGTATTGGAGAACATTTTCTTCTCGATGACCGTGCGCAGCTTCTCGTAACTGGTCCAGGTCGGATTCTTGCCGGCATTGTTGGCCCGCGCCCGCAACACGAAGTTGACGATCTCGTTGCGGAAGTCTTTCGGGTTGGAAATGCCCGCCGGTTTCTCGATCTTTTCCAATTCGGCGTTGAGCGAGTTGCGATCAAAGCTTTCACCGGTATCCTGGTCGCGATACTCCTGATCCTGAATCCAGTAGTCGGCAAAGGTCACGTAACGGTCAAAAATATTCTGGCCGTACTCCGAGTAGCTTTCCAGATAGGCGGTCTGGATTTCCTTGCCGATAAATTCGACATATTTCGGTGCCAGAAACTCCTTGATGAAGGTGAGATATTTCTGCTCCAGCTCGGGTGGAAACTGCTCGCGTTCGACCTGCTGCTCCAGCACGTAGAGCAGGTGTACCGGGTTGGCCGCCACCTCGGTGTGGTCAAAGTTGAACACCTTGGACAGGATCTTGTAGGCGAAGCGGGTCGACAGCCCGCTCATGCCTTCATCGACGCCGGCGAAATCGCGGTATTCCTGCTGCGACTTGGCCTTCGGATCGGTGTCCTTCAGGTTTTCGCCGTCGTAGACCTGCATCTTGCTGAACAGGCTGGAGTTTTCCGGATCCTTCAGCCGCGACAGCACCGAGAACTGCGCCATCATCTTCAGGGTACCCGGTGCGCACGGCGCGCCGCCCAGCGACGAGTTGCGGATCAGCTTGTCGTAGATGCGGGTTTCGTCGGTGACGCGCAGGCAGTACGGCACCTTGACGATGTAGATACGATCGAGGAAGGCCTCGTTGTTCTTGTTGTTGCGGAACTGCTTCCATTCGCTCTCGTTGGAGTGGGCAAGGATGATGCCGTCAAACGGAATGGCGCCAAAGCCTTCCGTGCCCTTGAAGTTGCCCTCCTGGGTGGCGGTCAGCAGCGGGTGCAGTACCTTGATCGGCGCCTTGAACATTTCCACGAATTCCAGCAACCCCTGGTTGGCCAGGCACAGGCCGCCGGAGTAGCTGTAGGCGTCCGGGTCATCCTGGGCATAGCTTTCCAGCTTGCGGATGTCGACCTTGCCCACCAGCGAGCTGATGTCCTGGTTGTTTTCGTCACCTGGCTCGGTTTTGGCCACCGCCACCTGTTTCAGCACCGAGGGATAACGCCGCACCACGCGGAACTGGCTGATGTCGCCGTTGAACTCGTGCAGGCGCTTCACCGCCCACGGGCTGGGAATGCCGCGCAGGTAGCGGCGCGGAATGCCGTACTGTTCTTCCAGGATCGGGCCGTCCTCATCGTAGTTGAACAGCCCCAGCGGCGACTCGTTGACCGGGCTGCCCTTGACGGCATAGAACGGCACCCGTTCCATCAACTCTTTCAGTTTCTCGGCGATGGAGGACTTGCCGCCGCCAACCGGCCCCAGCAGGTAGAGAATCTGTTTCTTCTCTTCCAGCCCCTGCGCGGCATGGCGGAAGTAGGACACCACCTGTTCCACCACTTCTTCCATGCCGTAAAAGTCACGGAATGCCGGGTAAACACGGATGATCTTGTTGCTGAAGATGCGCGACAGGCGGGGGTCATGGCGGGTATCGACCACTTCCGGCTCGCCCACCGCCATCAGCATGCGTTCGGCCGCAGACGCATAGGCTGTGCGATCCTGCTTGCACAGTTCCAAGTATTCCTGAATGGTCAATTCTTCTTCGCGAGTGCGATCGAAACGGGAAGCGAAACTGCTGAAGATGTCGGGGCTCATGGCTTAACCCTCCTGCTGGAGGCAAGCGGAGCGGGAACGGTGCCAATCGCACCGCTCTTCCCCCTTGCCAAGTTATCAGTGGACTAACAAGCTGCATCTGTTTTTTTGGGTATAGCCCGCTAATGCAAATAAAAAAAGCCGCTCTTAATAGCGGCTGTTACATTCCAAACAATTAACATAAGTAAAGTAACTAACGTTTAATAATTTTTGCGCCGATTTCATACAGCTTGCCGCGCTCCACTTCATTGCAGCGGCGCACTTCCACCACGGTCTCGAACGGCTTGCTGTACACCGCGCCGACCGGCGGCACGATGATGGTGACTTCCAGAATTTCGCCGAATTGTGGCACAAACGCGGAGCGTATGGCGAGGCCATCCACCGACAGATCCACGCATTCACCATAGTGGGTTTCGCCGGTATGGCGCGATTTCATCTTGGCACGACAGCCCATGCGCAGGCGTTTGCCGCCACGACGCTCGTGATGCGCGTCAAAGGGCTTCACAGCGCAACTCCCCGCGTTGCCATGCGGCCAACCAGTACAGGCCGACCAGGCTCTTGCTGTCGCAGATACGGCCATCCAGTGTCATTGTCATTACCTCGGCCAGTGGCACAGTCAGCACTTCCAGAAACTCGCCCTCGTCCAGCTGCCGCTCGCCGGCGGTCAGCGCAGTCGCCAGATAATAGTGAATCACCTCATCAGAATAGCCGATGCACGGATACGCCTTGCCCAGATAAAACCAGTTGGCCGCCCGGTAGCCGGTTTCCTCCAGCAATTCGCGCTTGGCGGTCGCCAGCGGCGCCTCCTGCGGATCGATCTTGCCGGCAGGGATCTCCAGAAAAGTGCGTGCCAGCGGATAGCGGAACTGGCGCTCCAGCAGCAGCTTGCCGTCGTCGGATAGCGCCAGCACCGCCACCGCACCGGGGTGACGGATGTACTCGCGCCACGCCGGGCTGCCGTCCGGCAAGGCCACGCTATCGCGCTGCACCTTGATGAAGCCGCCGCTGAACACCTGCTCGCCGGCCAGTTTCTTTTCAGTCAGATCCACGAACTTCCTTTCGCTTGCGCCACTGTCGCAACACGGCGCATTGCCATAACAGCATCACGATAACATATCCGGTGAGGCCAAAGGTCAGCCCCAGGGCCGGTACGCCCACCACCAGCGGCCACCCCATGTGCAGGGTCCACCCCAGTACCGCATGCTGCCATTGCCACAGGTGTTCGCCATCGAATACCGGAAACGGCGGCATGACCAGTTCGCCGTTGATGCCCAGCAACTGCTTGCCCAGCTCGAAGGCCAGGTAGTACAGCGGCAGATAGGTCAGCGGGTTGGTATAGAGCGTACAGGCCAGCGCCACAGGCAGGTTGATGCGAAAAAGCAACGCCAGCAACGCCGCCGTCAGCATCTGTGTCGGCCCCGGCATCAGCCCGGAAAACAGGCCGACCGCCACCGCCAGCGCCACCTTGCGCCGCTGCAGGCTCCACAGCGCGGCATGGCCCAGATACGGGGCCAGCGGCCGCAGCAGGGCCGAATTGTCCAGCCACACTCCCGGGTGCGGCATACGCCGCAATAACCAGCGTTTGATACTCATCGGCTACCCGCGCCTTTCCGTGACCGGCAGCGCCGCACCGGTCAACAAAAATAAAACAAGCGTTTGACTTAAACGAGCGTCGCTGTGCACACTACGCCCCAGCACACGGTTTTGTGCCGCCACCCCAATACGACACGAGAGACGACCCGTTGCATCCGGGCCGTGCATTAATACGGAGACCATCATGCCCGCTTATCAAGCACCGCTGCGCGATTTCGACTTTGTCCTGAACGAGCTGATCAAAGTTCAGGATACCCTGCCCTCGCTGCCGGGTTATGAAGAAGCCACGCAAGACATTTTCTCGTCTTATCTGGAGGCGGCGGCACAATTCTGCGAGAACGAACTGGCGCCGCTGAATCGCCCGGCCGACGAAGAAGGCTGCACCTTCGACGCCGCCACCAAGTCGGTAACCACCCCGGTCGGCTTCAAGGAAGCGTACAAGCAGTTCTGCGAGCTGGGCTTCACCGCGCTGGACTGCGATCCGGCCTACGGCGGCCAGGGCATGCCCAAGACGCTGTCGTTCCCGATCATCGAGATGCAGTGCTCGGCCAACGTCGCCTGGTCGATGTACCCCGGCCTGAGCCACGGCGCCTACTCCGCCATCCACGCCCACGGTAGCGACGAGCAGAAAGCCACCTACCTGCCGCATCTGGTTGATGGCAGCTGGACCGGCACCATGTGCCTGACCGAACCGCACTGCGGCACCGACCTCGGCCTGCTGAAAACCCGCGCAGAGCCAAACGGCGACGGCAGCTACAGCATCAGCGGCACCAAGATCTTCATCTCCGCCGGCGAGCACGACATGGCCGACAACATCATCCACCTGGTGCTGGCGCGGCTGCCGGATGCCCCGAAGGATGTGAAGGGCATCTCGCTGTTCATCGTGCCGAAATTCCACGCCGACGGCAGCCGCAACAGCGTGTACTGCGGCAGCCTGGAACACAAGATGGGCATCAAGGCCAACGCCACCGCGGTGATCAACCTCGACGGCGCTCGCGGCTACCTGATCGGCGAAGCCAACAAGGGTCTGGCCTGCATGTTCACTATGATGAACGCCGCCCGCCTCGGCTGCGGCATGCAGGGCCTCGGTCTGGGCGAAGCCGCGTTCCAGGGCGCACTGACCTATGCCAAAGACCGGCTGCAGATGCGCGCGATGGCCGGCGCCAAGTTCCCGGACAAGGCCGCCGACCCGATCATCGTACACCCCGACGTGCGCCGCATGCTGCTGACGCAGAAGGCCTACACCGAAGCCGGCCGTGCACTGGCCGCGCTGCTGGCGCTGCAGCTGGACATCGAAGAGAAGCACCCGGATGCCGACGCGCGTCAGGACGCAGCCGACCTGGTGGCGCTGCTGACCCCGGTGGCCAAGGCGTTCATGACCGACAACGGCTACACTGCGGCCAACCTTGGCATGCAGGTATTCGGCGGCCACGGCTTCATCCGCGAATGGGGCATGGAGCAGCTGGTGCGCGACTGCCGCATCTCGCAGATCTACGAAGGCACCAACGGCATCCAGGCCATCGACCTGCTCGGCCGCAAGGTGCTGCTGGATCAGGGCCAGAAGCTGCGCAAGTTCACCAAGCAGATCCACAAGTTCTGCCAGGCCAACGAGAGCAACGCGCAGCTGGCCGAGTTCGTGGCCCCGCTGGCCAAGCTGCTGAAGGACATCGGCGACATCACCATGGGCATCGGCATGGCATCGATGAAGGATCGTGACGAAGCCGGCGCCGCCGCCAGCGACTACCTGCGCCTGCTCGGTCACCTGACCTACGGCTGGTTGTGGGCGCGGATGGCGGAAGTGGCCTACGCCAAGCTGGAAACCGGCAGCGACAACTTCTACAAGGCCAAGATCGTCACCGCCCGCTTCTACTTCGCCAAGCTGCTGCCGGAAGTGGAAGCGCTGAAAGCCACCATCAAGGGCGGCGCCAAGCCGCTGATGACGCTGGCGGACGAGCATTTCGCCTTCTGATCGCACACTGGCCATAACAACAAAAGGCAGCCTGCGGGCTGCCTTTTTTGCGTCCGGCTCACGGCAAAGCACGGCAGTCAGGTAAAAAAGCGCTATAACGTCAAGGAGATAGTCACGCCGGGGTCGGGCGTGACCGCCAGTCATGCCGTGCCAGCCTGCAGGAGTTTGCCATGTCCTTGTTTGCCACCCCGGGGATGTCGTCACTGACCCCCGCCGCCCAGAACAGCCAGGCCAGCAACGCGCCCGGCCGCCTCAACAAGCCGTCGGCGCTGGAGCGCAGCGCGCGCGACGAGATGAACGCCCAAGTGATCGACAGCCTCAACGTCTCGATCGGTGCCGGCAACAAGTCGCAGCAACTGCTTTATCGCAGTGCCATCGACAAGATCAACGAGCTGCTGGCACCGGACTTCGGCGCCGATGCGCTGCAGGCCGCCACCGCCAAGCAGAACAACAGCGCGGAAGCCACCGCCGAGCGCATCCTGTCGCTGTCGCTCGGCTTTTACGACGCCTACGCACAGCAGCATCCGGAAATGAGCGACACGGAGCGAGCCACCAGTTTCGTCGCGCTGGTGCGCGGCGGCTTCGAACAGGGTTTCAACGAGGCCAAGGACATTCTGGACGGGCTGAAGGTGCTGGGCGGTGACATCGCCAGCGGCATCCAGCAGACCTACGAACTGGTGCAGAAGGGCTACGACGACTTCCTCGCCAGCAAACTGCCGGCCGCAACCAGCCCCGACAGCAGTGCCTGAGGGCTGGCCGGTTACTCGTGCTGATCATGAAAAAAGCGTTGCGGCCAACCTTGTCAGGTTGGCCGCAACGCTTTAGCACACCAGAAAACTATCGTTATCACACCCCGTGGCGGCGGAACCACTGCAACATGCGGCGCCAGCCGTCCTCGGCCGACGGCGCGTGGTAGCTGGGGCGATAGTCGGCATTGAAGGCGTGGCCGGCATCGGGGTAGACCACGAACTCGCTACCGCTGCTGCCCTGTTGCAGGGCGGTCTTCATCGTCGCCACGCTGTCCAGCGGGATGCCACCATCCTTACCACCATACAGCCCCAATACCGGCACCTTCAGCAGCGGTGCCACCGCCAGCGGATGGCGCGGCGTCAGCGCCGTCTCCTGCCCCAGCAGCCGGCCATACCAGGCGGCACCGGCCTTGATCCGCGGGTTGTGCGCGGCGTAGAGCCAGGTGATGCGCCCACCCCAGCAGAAGCCGGTGATCGCCGCACGCGCGCTGTTACCGCCCAGCACCCGCGCGTATTCCAAGGTCGCATCCAGATCGGCCAGCACCTGCGCGTCCGGCACCTTGCTGACCACATTGGCGATCAGCGCGGCGGTGTCGGGATAGCCGCGGGCATCGCCCTGGCGCAGGAACAGTTCCGGCGCGAGCGCGAGATAGCCCTGCTTGGCCAGCCGGCGGCAGACATCCTGGATGTGTTCGTGCACCCCGAAGATTTCCTGCACCACCAGCACCACCGGCCACTGGCTGCCCTGCGCCGGGCGCGCGGCGTACAGCAGCAGATCGGGGCCGGCCTTGTGCCAGCCAGCGACCAGGCCGTCGCTGTCGGTGTGGATGGTGGCGGCGGTCACTGGCTGTACCGCGAGGGCAAAGCCGCCGGCTAGCACGGCGGAAATCAGCAGGCGGCGCTGCGGATCGACCTCATCCGGCAGCGGCAAGAGATCGGCTTGTTCCTGAGACATGGGCTGCTCCTTGGGTTCGGTGGCGGCAATGCCAGCGCATCGCCGTCTGCTACAGAGCCAAGCATAGCGAGTAAAGTTCAGTGTCGCTGCCGGAAGTGCGGCCGCGTCAGGCGCCGCCTTTTTGCTGGCGGTAGGCGACCACGGTCTGCACCAGATCGGCGATCGAGCGCACCCCCATCTTGTCCATCATCTTGCCGCGATGCGCCTCGACGGTCTTGATGCTGATGCCGAGGTCGTCGGCGATCACCTTGTTCATCTTGCCCTCGATCACCCGCTCCAGCACCTCGCGCTCGCGCGTGGTCAGCGTCTGCAGCCGCGCCTCGCACTGCTGCGCCAGCGTAGTGGTCTGCTGCAGGCTGGCGGCCGCTTCCAGCGCGCTGTTCACCGCCAGCAGCAGCGCCTCCTGGTTGAACGGTTTTTCCAGGAAGTCATAGGCACCGCGCTTCACCGCCTGCACCGCCATCGGCACGTCACCATGGCCGGTAATGAAGATCACCGGCCAGCGATTGCCGCGCGCCTGCAGCTCTTCGTACAGCTCCAGCCCGCTCATGCCCGGCATGCGGATGTCGAGGATCAGGCAGCCGACACTCAGCGCCGGGCGGAAGCCGGCGAGAAAGGCCTCGGCATGGTCGTGGCAAATCACGCGGTAGTCGTGGCTTTCCAGCAGCCAGACCAGCGAGTCGCGAAACGCTTCGTCGTCGTCAACGATATGGATGGTGATGGATTTGCTCGCAGTCATGGCTCGTATACCGGCAAAGTGAATCGGAAAATGGTACCACCCAGCGGATGGTCTTCCACCGAGAGTTGACCCTGATGGAATTCGACAATCGAGCGGCAGATGTTCAGCCCCATGCCCATGCCCTCGCTCTTGGTGGTGAAGAAGGCGTCGAACAGCTGTGACTTGATGTCGTCCGGCACGCCGTGGCCGCAATCGACAATCGCCACCTCCACCCGCTTGCTGCTGCTGCGCTGCACGCTGATCTGCAGCTCGCGCTGCGCCGGCGGCAGCTGCTGCATCGCCTCCATGCCGTTCTTGATCAGATTGAGCAGCACCTGCTCGATCAGGATCGGGTCGACGTTGACGGCGGGAAGGTTGGCCGCAAGGTGCACGTTGATCACCGAGCCTAGGCGGCGCGCCTCAATCTCGGCGATCGCCAGCGCGGCGTCGATGATGTCGGACGGCTGGCACGACTTGCACACCGGCTCGCTCTGCTTCACGAATTCGCGCACCCGGCGCACGATCTTGCCGGCACGTTCCGCCTGCGCGGTGATCTTTTCCATCACCGGGATCAGCGACTCCGCCGTGGCGCGGCCCTGGCGCAGGCGCTCGACGCAGCCGGCCTGGTAGTTGGCGATGGCCGACAGCGGCTGGTTCAGCTCGTGCGCCAGCGTCGACGCCATCTCGCCCATGGTGATCAGGCGCGAGGTGGCCTGCAGCTTGGCCATCTGTTCCTGGTAGCGCTGCTCGGCGTCGTGCTGCTCGGTGATGTCGGTGAGGATCAGCATCTGCGCCATGTCGCTGTCGACCCAGCGCACCGGGCGCGAGCGCAGCAGGAACCAGCGCTGCAGGTCATCCAGCCAGATCTCCTGATCGGCGCTGGCCTGCTGCAGCAGGCGGTACAACCGCAGGTCGCAGCACTCCGAGCTGTCCACCGTCTCCGGTGCGGCCAACCATTCGCGGTAGCGGTGGTTGCAGAACAGCAGCTGCTGGCTTTCGCCGCGCACCACCGCCACCGCCGCGTCCAGGCCCTCGATCACCGCGATGAAGCGTTCGTTGGCCGCCTCCAGCATCTGCTGCGCGTGGCGCTTCTCGGTCATGTCGGTCAGCGCCGCCATCCAGCCGGTCTGGTGGCCGTCGGCGTCGATCAGCGGTGAAATCAGCATCTGTGCGTAGAAGCGTTCGCCGTTCTTGCGCTGCATCACCGACTCGAACAGCTGCTGCGACTGCTCGCCGGACAGCGTCTGGCGCAGGGCGTCGTAGTTGTGGTGGGCGATATCCGGCGACCAGTACGGATACGGCGGCAGCAGCCCGATCAACTCCGCCTCGTCAAAGCCGGTGATGCGGCAGAACGCCGGATTGACGTAGGTGATGCGGCCGTCCAGCGCGATGGCGCGGATGCCGACCACCAGCGAATCCTCCATCGCCTTGCGGAACATGTACTCGTGGCGCAGCGCCTGCTCCGCCTGTTTTTCCGCGGTGATGTCACGGCCGGACAGGTACACCACGCCGGCATCCGGCAGCGGGCTCATCGCCCAGGCGATGGCGCGCACCTCCTGCGCGCGGTTGATCACCCGCGTCTCGACGTAGCGATCGACGCTGCCGGCCTCGATCACCTGCCGCAACAGCTGCTGCGTCGATTCGCGCTCGTCCGGGTGCAGGTAATTGAGGATCGAGGTGCCCAGCAGCTGTTCCGCCGGGTAGCCGAGGCCGCCGACAAAGGCCGGGTTGACGTGCAACAGGTAGCCGTCCTCGCGCATCACGCCCAGCCATTCGCGCGACAGGCCGTAGACACGGTCGCGCTCACGCTCGGCGTCGACGCGGCGGCGGATGTGGCGCGACAGGCTCATCAGGCTGAGCAGGGTCAGCAGCGACAGGCCGACGATCAGCCCGAGCTGGATCACGCGGCTCTTGTTGTGGTCGCCGCGCACCGGTCGCGCCACCAGCCGCAGCGGCGTGCCACCCAGCACGATGGTCTGCGACAGGCGCGACGACGGCGCGCCGTGGCTGTTGCGCACCAGCGATTGCTCGCCGTTGTTCAGCTCCAGATAGTATTTCTCGGCAAACCAGCTCGGCGGCACGCGGCGGATGAAGACATTGGCCTTGTAGATGCCGATCACCATGCCGCGGAACTGGGTGTCGCGGAACACCGGCACCATCAGGTCAAAACGCCACTCGCCGGATTCCAGCTGGTAGGGCTGGCTCATCACCGAGCGGCCGTCGGTACGCGCCTGCAGGTAGGCCGAGGCGGACACGCCGCTGAGGCCGGAGCCGACGGTGAGCCGGCTTTCCTCGTATGGCGCGATCCAGCGCAGGGTAAAGCTGTTGTCGGCCCACACTACCGCCGCCATCTCCGGGGTGTTGGCGAGAAACTCCGAGGCCTGCACCAGGAACTGGTCCTCGTCGATCGCCTCGCGGCCGATGTCGCGCGCCAGCCGCGACAGTTCGTCCTTGTGCTCGTCCAGGCGCAGGCGCAGCGTCTGCTCCGCCCACAGCGTGTCCTTGGCCAGATCGAGGCGCAGCTGCTCGGTCTCGCGCGCGTCCAGCGTCCACAGCATCACCGCCATGGTCAGGAAGAACAGCACGATGGTGCTGTTGGGCATCAGCCGGTAAAAACGGCTGCGCTTGAGGGACTGGTAAAAGCGTTGGGTTCGCATGGCGGCTACGGGCAAAGGTTGGCCGCAAGCGGGGCCAAAGTGTGATAATAGCGGGGAATGTGACCGTCAAGCCATCAGGAACCACCCGTGTATCGCACCCTTCGCCTGCTGTTGCTGTGCCTGCCGCTTGCCGCCACCGCGGCCGAAGCGCTCCGTATCGGCGTCTCCGGCCCGTTCACCGGCGGCTCGGCGCCGATGGGCATCAGCATGCGCAACGGCATCCGCCTGGCGGCGGCGGAGATCAACCGCAGCGGCGGCATCCGCGGCCGGCCGCTGCTGCTGATCGAGCGCGACGACATGGGGCGCTCCGACATCGGCATCCGCATCGCCCGCGAGCTGACGCTGCACCAGCGCGTGATCGCCAGCGTCGGCTTCGTCAACAGCGGCGTGGCGCTGGCCTCGCAGGGCCACTACCAGCAGGCCGGCATCCCGGCCATCACCGCGGTCGCCACCGCACCCAAGGTCACCGAACAGTTCGCACCACCGAAATACCCGCTCAACTACGTGTTCCGCGTCGCCGCCTCCGACGCGCAGCAGGCGCCGCTGATCGTGCGCGAGGCGAAACGCAGCGGCCTGAGCCGGCTGGCGATTTTCCACGACAAGACCAATTACGGCCGCATCGGCGAGGAAGAACTGATCAAGGCGCTGCGCCAGCAAGGGCTGAGCCCGGTCTATATCGGCCAGTTCCGCCTTGGCGAGCGCGACATGATTGCGCAACTGAGCCGGGCGCGCGATCTCGGGGCGCAGGCGATCCTGACCTACGCCATCGGCCCGGAACTGGCGCAGATCGCCAACTCGCTGGCGCAGATGGACTGGCGGCCACAGCTGATCGGCAGCTGGACGCTGTCGATGTCCAACTTCATCGACGACGCCGGCCCCAATGCCGAAGGCGCGCGCATGGTGCAGACCTTCATCAGCGACAGCACCGACCCGCTGCGGCAGGACTTTGTCGCCCGCTACCTGCAAACCTTCGGCGGCCGGCGCATTCCATCGGCGGTGTCGGCGGCGCAGGGCTACGACAGCCTGCTGCTGCTGGCGGCGGCACTGCGCCACAGCACCAGCACCGACGGCAAGGCCATCGTCCGCGCCCTGGAAAACCTGCCCGCGCCGGTCAAGGGCGTGATCACCACCTACCGCCAGCCGTTCTCCGCCAGCGACCACGACGCCATCGACCTGGCGGTACCGGTGATCGGCAAACTGCAGCACGGCGAAGTCGTCCACGCCTACAGCAACGAGCGCACGCAAAAACGCCGCCCCTAGCTCAGGCCAGGAACGGCGTTTTGTATACAAAAATGACGGTTAGCGACGCTCGGCGGAGTTCATGTACGACTCCAGCGCATGGCCGGCAGACTGGATGTGGAAGCGGATGAATTCCGCTGCCTCGTCCGCCTTGCCCTCGCGACACAGCTGCAACAGCTTGCTGTGCTCCTGGTGCGCCAGTTCCATGGTACGGGTGAACAGGATCTGCATCCGCGTGTAGCGGTCAGTCTTGTTGTGCAGCTGTTCGATCAGCGCCAGCGTGTTCGGGCGCTTGGCGGCACGATACAGCGCCAGGTGGAAGCGCGAATTCAGCTCGCCCCAGTGGCGGATGTCGTTGCTGACCAGCGCCTGCTCGAACTCCTTCAGCGTGGCCTCGGCAGCGGCGTGGTCCGCCTCGTCCTGACAGGGAATGGCCGCCCGCAGCAGCTCGCTCTCCAGCGTGGCGCGGATGTCCAGCAACTCCAGCACGTCATCCAGCGACAGCTTGGACACCAGCGCGCCCTTGTGGTCGATGATCTGGATCAGCCCCTCGGCCTCCAGCTGGCGCAAGGCTTCGCGCACCGGCACGCGGCTGACGCCGTATTCGTTGGAAAGGGCCTCCTGGCGCAGCTGCTGTCCATCGGCAAATTCGCCGGACAGGATGCGCTGGCGCAAGGATTCTGTAACCGCACTGGTCAGGGTCTGGCGTTTGATCGGCTGCAAGGTGGTCATGGTCACGCTCTGGCTATCGGATACATGCAAATGTATTCGATTATACGGTGAATTTCACCGGCCACAAGCGGAAAACAGGGAAGAAATGGAAAAACCCGGCACAAAGCCGGGTTTTTAACTGGGGTGGATGATGGGGCTCGAACCCACGACAACAGGAATCACAATCCTGGACTCTACCAACTGAGCTACATCCACCGCTGAGCGGTGCGCTTTGCCGCATTGCTGCAACAAGGCAAAAGGGGTGGGGTGGATGATGGGGCTCGAACCCACGACAACAGGAATCACAATCCTGGACTCTACCAACTGAGCTACATCCACCACAGATAAAACATGCTTGGCGCACCCGACAGGGTTCGAACCTGTAACCCCCAACTTAGAAGGTTGGTGCTCTATCCAATTGAGCTACGGGCACGTTATGCCGGGTTGTCTGTGGTCGGGGCGGTGGGATTCGAACTCACGACCCTCTGCTCCCAAAGCAGATGCGCTACCAGGCTGCGCTACGCCCCGACGACAGGAGGCGAACTATACGTGGCGAAAATCCGCCTGTCAACACCCGCGGTGCAATAAAATCGAAATGGATGATCCGCGCCCGCCAACGCCAGCGCGCGGCTGCCGCGACCCCAGATGCCGCACCGCACAAAAAAAGCACCGCCAATGCGCTAAAAGATTGAGCACCACCCCGGAAAAATGAGAAAATCCGGCTTTCGTTTACATCAAACCTTAATGGTGGATAGCAGCATGGCGGCACAACTTATCGACGGCAAAGCCGTCGCCGAAACCCTGATCAACCGTGTGCGCGAAGGCGTGGACGCCCGCGTGGCCGCAGGCAAGCGCGCTCCGGCGCTGGCCGTGATTCTGGTGGGCGACGATCCGGCCTCCGGCATCTACGTCAAGAACAAGAAACGTTCCTGCGAAAAGGCCGGCGTGCGCTCGGTAGCCTACGACCTGCCCGGCAGCACCTCGCAGGAGGAACTGCTGTCCATCATCGACACCCTCAATGCCGACGACGGTGTGGACGGCATCCTGGTGCAGCTGCCACTACCCAAGCAGATCGACCCGCAGCTGGTGATCGAGCGCATCAACCCGAAGAAGGACGTCGACGGTTTCCACCCGTACAACGTCGGCCGCCTGGCCACCAAGATGCCGTTGCTGCGCCCGTGCACCCCGCGCGGCGTAATGACACTGCTGGAAGAGTACGGCATCGACCCGAAGGGCAAGAACGTGGTGATCGTCGGCGCCTCCAACATCGTTGGCCGGCCGCAGGCACTGGAAATGCTGCTGGCGCGCGCCACGGTGACGGTATGCCATAGCGCCACCGCCGATCTCGCCGCCGAGGTTGGCCGCGCCGATATCGTGGTCGCCGGTGTCGGCATCCCGAAATTCGTGAAGGGTGAATGGCTGAAGCCGGGCGCGGTGGTGATCGACGTCGGCATCAACCGCCTGGACGACGGCAGCATCTGCGGCGACGTCGACTTCGCCGTGGCGCGCGAAGTGGCCAGCTTCATCACCCCGGTACCGGGCGGTGTCGGCCCGATGACCGTGGCCACGCTATTGCAAAACACGCTGGATGCGGCCAACCTCAACGCCTGATCGCAGACCGCATCCGCTTCGACGCCACAGTCTGCCTGCCGACTGTGGCGTTTGTTTTCCGAAAACCAATAACAAAGAGCGCACCATGAGCAACAAGCACTCGGCCACCCTGCTGGTCAGCTGCCCCGACAGCCAGGGGCTGGTGGCGGCCATCGCCAATTTCCTGCTGACCTACAACGCCAACATCCTGCACGCCGACCAGCATCAGGACCCGGTGGAGAACCTGTTCCTGATGCGGATCCAGTGGGATCTGCACGGCTTCAGCCTGCCGATGGAAAGCTTCGCCGCCGCCTTTGCCCCGATCGCGGAAAAGCACAACATGAGCTGGGAAGTGTCGCTATCGTCGCGTAAACCGCGGATGGCGATCTTCGTGTCGAAATACGAGCACTGCCTGGTCGACCTGCTGCACCGCTGGCGCATCGGCGAGCTGGACTGCGACATTCCGCTGATCGTGTCCAACCACGAGGACTGCCGCGGCCTGGCCGAGTATCACGGCATTCCCTACCACGTGATCAACGTCACCCGCGACAACAAGGAACAGGCCGAGGCGCAGCAGTGGCAACTGCTGGAAGACGCCGGCGTCGACCTGATCGTACTGGCGCGCTACATGCAGGTGCTGTCGCACAAGTTCGTCGAGCGCTACCCGCACCGCGTCATCAACATCCACCACAGCTTCCTGCCGGCGTTTGACGGGGCCAAGCCCTACCACCGCGCCTTTGCCCGCGGCGTGAAGCTGATCGGCGCCACCAGCCACTACGTGACCGAAATCCTCGACGACGGCCCGATCATCGAGCAGGAAGTGATGCGCATCTCGCACCGCGACGATGTCGACGACCTGATCCAGAAAGGTCGCGACCTGGAGCGGGTGGTCCTGTCGCGCGCGGTACGCTGGCACCTGGAGAACCGCATCCTGGCCTACAACAACAAGACCGTCATTTTTGACTGAACCATGAACCTGCCCCTCATCAACGACGCGCTGGCCATGCTGCGCCTGCAGTTCCAGCCGCTGGCGCACTACCAGTACCCGACCCGACACCTGGCCATGGCCTTGCTGCTGCTGGGGGTGGTCGCCGCCGCCAGCGCACCGGCCGGCATGGGCGAACCGCTGAACGTGATCCTGTTCTTCACCGTCTACGTCACGCTAGAGACCCTGCTCTACGGCCGCTTCATGCAGTGGTGGCTGCGCCGCGCCAGTGTCGCCGACATACCGTCGCTGACCGGTACCATCGTCGCCGCCAGCGCCATCCAGCTGCTGGACCCGCTCAGCAGCTGGCTGCCGGACGACGTCGCCAGCGTGGCCAGCATGACCATCGGCATGATCGGGCTGTGGCTACTGGTGTCGGCACTGGCGTTCGGCAGCGGCCTCACCAAGCTGCGCATCCTGCTGGGCACCCTGCTGTTCGCGCCGGTGGCGCTGTTCTTGTCTTTCGTACTGATGAACGGAGCCACCGGCCTCGGCCTGGTGACGATGCCGGAAGAGCTGCAACGCGCGCTGCAGCAGGCGGAACAACAGGCCGACGCCAAGCCGGCCGCCGACAGTGTGCCAGCGCAGTAAGCGCCACCAACAAAACCCCGACCCTGCGTTGCGCCTCCTTGCCGTACTACTGGTACTGTCTGCGTCGGCGCGCCTGGGCTCAGGTGCGCTGCGAGGTCTTGTTAGCGACGCTAGACGCTAAACCTGGCTCACGGCTCTTCCTCGGCCGGAGCCAGCAGCGCGGCCGCCAATGCCGCGCGCACCGCATCTGCCTGGAACGGTGCGGCAAAGCGGCAGTGAAATTCACCGTGCCGGTACAGCGCGAAGGCCGGCAGCTGGAACAGCTCGAAACGGTTGGCCAGTGCCTGCGCGCAGGCGACATCGACATAGAACAGCCGCACCGCGCCATCACCCAGCCATTGCGGCAACTGCCGGTACCAGCCGCGACAGGCGCCGCACGCTGGCTGGCCGAACATCACCAGCGCCGTGTCGCCGCTGGCCACCAGCGCGTGATCGAAGCCGAATTCGTCCAGCGCCTGCCAGCCCGTCATCACTCCACCTTGGCGATATAGCGGGCCAGCTTGAGCATGGCGCGCACCGCCTCGCTCTTGGCGCCCTCCTCGCCGCGCAGCTTGGCGTAGCGGCGCAGGATGGCGCGCGACTCGATGTGGATGTCCATGTCGGCATCCGGCGATGTCACCAGCGTCAGGCGGCTGCCGCCCTCCTGCAGCCGCGGCAGGCCCTGCGCGATCACCAAGTACACCTTGTGCGCATTGTGCTGGGTGATGTGATCGAACAGGTAGAGCATGGAATTGATGCGCAAGCCGGTCTGATCGCGGATCTGGCGGATCAGCGCCTGCGAGCGCAGTTCGCCGCGTTGCGACACGCCGCCGGGCAGGCAAAAACGGCTGTTGGCCGAGGCCGTCATCAGCACGCCATCGGGCAACTCGATGATGGCGGTGGCGCGGCGCGGCAAGGTGGGGCACAAGCGGGTGTCACGCGGGTTCCGTTCCGAAACAATCTGCATATTTTTAAAATTCAATTCTCGAAAAATTCAACAAAACAATTAAAAATCAATACTTTCGCCGGCGTGGCGAGCAATCGGCAATTTTAAACAGCCACTTGGAATATCTGCAAACGCCGTATGCATGAAATGACAAAATAAAAAAAGCCCGCGCCGGTCTGCCACACGGCAAACGACACGCCACGCCGGCCACCAACGGCCGCCACCCGCCGCCGCTGAAACGCGGCTGCTGTAGCGACCGCCATTTCGGTACAATGCCGCTCTCCCGTTGCGGCCAACCTTTGCAGACGTTCCGACCATGCCTGATTCCTCCCCTACCCGCCCGCGCGTTGCCATCATCGGCGGCGGCCCGGCCGGCCTGATTGCCGCCGAGACCCTGCTCGCGCACGGCATCCATGTCGAGCTGTTCGACGCCATGCCCTCGGTCGGCCGCAAGTTCCTGCTCGCCGGCGTCGGTGGCATGAACATCACCCACAGCGAACCGCGCTCGCCGTTCCTGGCGCGCTACGGCCAGCGCGAGGCGGAACTGACCCCGATCATCGACGCCTTTGACGCCACCGCGCTGCGCGACTGGGTGCACGTCCTCGGCATCGCCACCTTCGTCGGCAGCTCCGGCAAGGTGTTCCCCACCGAGATGAAGGCGGCACCGCTGCTGCGCGCGTGGCTGACGCGGCTGCGCGACGCCGGGCTGCACATCCACGTGCGCCACCGCTGGCTGGGTTGGGATGCCGACGGCGGGCTGCGCTTTGCCACCCCGCACGGCGAGTGCGTCCGGCACGCCGACGCGGTGTTGCTGGCGCTGGGCGGCGGCAGCTGGGCGAAACTGGGTTCAGACGGCAAGTGGCTACCGCTGCTGCAGGACAAGGGCGTGGCGGTGGCTGAGCTACTGCCGTCCAACTGCGGCTTCGACGCGCAGTGGAGCGCCCATTTCCAGGAAAAATTTGCCGGCAGCGCGCTGAAGAACGTCGCCATCACCTTCCGCGACGCCTGCGGCCAAGCTTTGACCCGCCGCGGTGAGTGCGTGGTATCCGCCCACGGCATCGAGGGCAATCTGGTGTACGCGTTCAGCGCCGCCATCCGCGACGAGATCAACGCCCACGGCAGCGCTACCCTCCTGCTCGACCTGGCACCGGACCGCGATCCGGCGCGGCTGCACGCCGAGCTGGAACGCGGCCGCGGTGCGGCGTCGCTGGCCAACCACCTGCGCAAGCAGTGCGGCATCGACGGCGTGCGCGCCGGTCTGCTGCGCGAGCTGCTGGACAAGGACAGCTTCAACGACATGGCGCGCCTCGCCGCTGCGATCAAGGCGCTGCCGCTGACGCTGCACGCGGCGCGGCCGCTGGACGAGGCGATCAGCAGCGCTGGCGGCGTCCGCTTCGACGCCGTCGACGCACAGCTGATGCTGCGTGCGCTGCCGGGCGTGTTTGTCGCCGGCGAGATGCTGGACTGGGAGGCGCCGACCGGCGGCTATCTGCTCACTGCCTGCTTCGCCAGCGGCCGCGCTGCCGCGCTGGGCATGCTGCAGTGGCTGGCGACGCCGCGCTGAGCACGCATCACAGCAAGCACTTACGCGCCCCACAAAACACTGCGGCCAACCTTGTCACCAAGGTTGGCCGCAGCGTCATTCAGCCCGCCTTACGCGCTCAGGCAGCCGCCTGCAGTGCCTGGCGGATGTCGGCGAGGATGTCGTCGACGTGCTCGATGCCGATCGACAGCCGGATCATCTCCGGGCGCACGCCGGCCTTGAGCTGCTCGTCCGGCGACAGCTGGCGGTGGGTGGTGGAGGCCGGGTGGCAGGCCAGCGACTTGGCGTCACCGATATTGACCAGCCGCGTCACCAGCTGCAGCGCGTCAATGAAGCGGCCGCCGGCCGCTACGCCGCCCTTGATGCCGAACGACAGGATGCCGGAGGCGCGGCCGCCCATGTATTTGTCCACCAGCGGCTTTTGCGGATGCTCGGCGCGGCCGGCGTACTCCACCCACGCCACCGCCGGATGCGCAGCCAGCGCGTTGGCCACCGCCAGCGTGTTGTCGCAGATGCGGTCCATGCGCAGCGCCAGCGTCTCGATGCCGAGCAGGATCTGGTGCGCGTTGAACGGCGAGATGGCGGCGCCCATATTGCGCAGCGGCACCACGCGGGCACGGGCGATGTAGGCGGCCGCGCCGAGCACCTCCACGTAGTTGACGCCGTGGTAGCTGACGTCCGGCGTGTTCAGGCGCACGAAGCGCTCTGCGTGCTCGCCCCACGGGAACTTGCCGGAGTCGACGATGATGCCGCCGATGCTGCCGCCGTGGCCGCCGAGGTATTTGGTCAGGCTGTGCACCACGATGTCGGCGCCGTGCTCGAACGGGCGGCACAGGTAGGGCGACGGCACGGTGTTGTCGACGATCAGCGGCAGGCCGTGGCGGTGCGCCTCGGCGGCAAAGGCGCCGAAATCGACCACATTGCCCAGCGGGTTGCCGATCGACTCGCAGAACACCGCCTTGGTGCGCGCGTCAACGTTGGCCGCAATGTCCTGCGGTCGGGCCGGGTCGATGAAGCGCACGGTGATGCCCAGCTGCGGGAAGGTGTGCGCGAACAGGTTGTAGGTGCCGCCGTACAGGGTGCTGGTGGCGATGATGTTGTCGCCGGCTTCCGCAATGGTCTGGATCGCGTAGCTGATCGCCGCCATGCCGGAGGCCACCGCCAGCGCGCCGATGCCGCCTTCCAGCGCCGCCACGCGTTTTTCCAGCACGTCGGTGGTCGGGTTCATGATGCGGGTGTAGATATTGCCCTGCACCTTGAGATCGAACAGGTCGGCACCGTGCTGGGTACTGTCGAAGGCGTAGCTGGTGGTCTGGTACAGCGGCACCGCCACCGCCTTGGTGGTCGGGTCCGGGCTGTAGCCGGCGTGTACGGCGAGGGTTTCCAGTTTCATTGCTCTCTATCCTGTGGTTATGGTTGCGAAACCTTTTAACTTTATCGTCATTTTTTGTTGCCGCAAAGCGGCATTGCCGATAAGCAATGCAGCAAAACAAAACCCCGCACCAGGCGGGGTTGTTTACGACAGGTCACGCTTCCGGCGTGACTTCCGGCGGCGGCGCCGTCACCAGCAGCTTGTCGACACGGGTGCGGTCCATGTCCACCACTTCGAAGGTGAAACCGCCCCACTCCACGCGGTCGGCGGTCGCCGGCACGCGGCCGAGCATGAAGATGACGAAGCCGGCCACGGTCTGGAAATCGCCGGTTTCCTCGCCCTCGATCATGTCGAGATCGAAGTGTTCCTTGAAATCGTCCAGTGACATCATGCCGTCCACCAGCCAGCTGCCGTCGTCGCGCTGCACGATCTCCTCGTCGCTGTCGGAGGCCTCGGTCGGCAGGTCGCCGACAATCGCCTCCATCACGTCGTTGATGCTGACCAGGCCCTCGATCTCGCCGTACTCGTCGACCACCAGCGCGGTGTGGTTGCGGGTGCGCTTGAACTGCTCCAGCAGCTGCATCGGGCTGATCGCCTCCGGTACGTACAGCGGCGGGCGCACCAGTTCGGTCAGCGTCACCGACTTGTCATCCAGCAGGCGGTGCAGCAGGTCCTTGGCCTGGATCATGCCCAGCACGTTCTCGAAGCCACCCTTGCACACCGGGTAGCGGGTGAACACGCTCTGCTTGATGATGCGCAGGTTGTCTTCCAGCGGGTCGTCGATATCCAGCGCGATGATGTCCTTGCGCTGGGTCATGATGGAGACCACCTTCTTTTCGTCGAGGCTGAAGATGTTTTCCACCAGCTCCTGCTCGGCACGTTCAAAGATGCCCTCTTCCGCGCCCTGCTCCATCAGCACCTTGATTTCTTCCTCGGTGATCGACGGCTCTTTCGGCTTCTTGATGCCCAGCACGCGCAGCACCGTCTCGGTGGACAGGCTGAGGAAACGCACCAGCGGCCGCGTCGCCCTGGCCAGCAGCAGCATCGGTGGCGCCAGCACCGTGGCCAGCACCTCCGGGTTCTGCATGCCGATGCGCTTGGGCACCAGCTCGCCGATGATCAGCGAGAAATAGGTAATCAGCAGCACGGTGATGCCCAGCGCCAGCGGGCGGGCAATGTCGGCCAGCAGCGGCACGCTGGCGAAATAGGGAATCAGGCGGTCGGCGATGGCGGCCTCGCCGAAGGCACCGGACAGGATGCCGATCAGGGTAATGCCGATCTGGATGGTGGACAGGAAGCGGGTCGGCTCGTCGGCCAGCTTGAGCGCGGCAATGGCGCCGCGGTGTCCTTCTTCTGCCCACTGCTGCAGGCGTACTTTGCGCGAGGAGACGATGGCAATTTCCGCCATCGCAAAAATGCCGTTCAGGAAGAACAGCACGAAAATTATGAATATGTCCATCGGACTGTGGGGTCACCCCGGAAACAAGGAAGCCCCGATTCTACATCAGGGCGCGCCGGATTCAACTTTTTCACGGCCGGCCGGGTGTGACGGCGAACGCCCTGCCCCCGACCGGGGTGACCGCTCAGGCGTTCAGCCGCGCACCAGACGCCAGCCGCGCTGCCCCGCCGTCACCAGCAACAGCGTCAGCGCCCCGGCGACGATGCCGGTCAGCGCGTCCAGCACCGTCGGTGTCAGCAGCGCCAATGTTCGCCCTACCAGCGGCAGGTTGCCGGCGATGGCCGTGGTCTGCTCGATGGCGTGGTGCAGGAAGGACAGGCCGTGGGTGAGGATGCCGCCGCCGACCATGAACATCGCGGCGGTGCCGACGATGGCCAGCGTCTTCATCAGATAGGGTGCGGCGTTGAGCATCAGCGCGCCCAGCCATTGCAGCGCGACGCTGTCCTTGCCACTGAGGTGCAAGCCGCCGTCGTCGAGCTTGACGATGCCGGCCACCAGGCCGTAGACGCCGACGGTCATGATCAGCGAGATGCCGGACAGCACCGTCAGCTGCGACAGGAACGGCGCCGCCGCCACCGTGCCCAGCGTGATGGCGATGATCTCCGCCGACAGGATAAAGTCGGTGCGGATCGCACCCTTGATCTTGTCACGCTCGAACGCCAGCATGTCGGTGGCCGGGTCGCTCAGCGCCGCAGTCAGTGCCTGGTGGTGCGCCTCGTCTTCCGCCGCGCTGTGCAGCAGCGGGTGCGCCAGTTTCTCGAAGCCCTCGAAGCAGAGGTAGGCACCGCCCAGCATCAGCAGCGGCGTGATCAGCCACGGCGCCACCACGCTGATCAGCAGCGCCGCCGGCACCAGGATCAGCTTGTTGCGCAGCGAGCCCATCGCCACCGCCCACACCACCGGCAGTTCGCGCTCGGCGTGGACGCCGGCCACCTGTTGCGCGTTGAGCGCCAGATCGTCGCCCAGCACGCCGGCGGTCTTTTTGGCGGCGACCTTGGTCATCACCGCCACGTCGTCGAGCACGGTGGCGATATCGTCAATCAGGGTTAACAGGCTTGCTCCTGCCATCGTCGGCTCCTGCCGCCTCGCACAGGCGGGCGGTCGTCAGTAAATGGGGGAAAATCGGCAGGCATGGTAGCAGTTTTCCGTGACCGGCCCCATCACCAATCTGCGCGCCGGCGCGTCGAAACGTGGTCAGCCACGGCACCAGGCCCTACACTGGCGGCTGTCATTCAACGGAATCCGATCATGTTCTTGCGTTCCCTGCTACTGGCCAGCCTGCTGCCGGCCCTCACTGCCTGTTCGGTACTGACGGTCGCCGATGCCGCGGTCACCGTGGTGGCCACCACCGTCAAGGTCGGCGCCACCGTGGTCGGTGCCGCGGTCGATGTCACCGCCGCCGGCGTGCGCGCCGCCACCAAGGACGATGCGCCAGCACCGGCCAAAGCGGCAAGCGATGCCACCTGCCCGACAGCGGGGCCGTGCCCGTAAACCACTCCTCCGCTGCGCCGCTGCCATGAAAAAACCCCGCCGTCTCCGGCGGGGTTTTGCTTGCGTGACGGCCAGGGTTGGCCGCAGGCGCGCGCTTACCGGTACTCTGCTTACTCGTACTCTTCTACCGATGGGCAGCTGCACACCAGGTTGCGGTCGCCGTAAACGTCATCGATGCGGTTCACGCTCGGCCAGAACTTGTTGTCCAGCACGTACGGCAGCGGGAAGAACGCTTCTTCGCGGCTGTAGGCACGCGCCCACTCGCCGGTGATGTCGGCCTTGCTGTGCGGTGCGTTGACCAGCGGGTTGTCGTTCAGCGACCAGACACCGTTCTGCACCTTGTCGATCTCCTGGCGGATGGCGACCATGGCGGCGATGAAGCGGTCCAGCTCGGCCTTGGATTCCGATTCGGTCGGCTCGATCATCAGCGTGCCCGCTACCGGGAAGCTCATGGTCGGCGCGTGGAAACCGTAGTCCATCAGGCGCTTGGCAACGTCCACCTCGGTGACGCCGGAGGCGGCCTTCAGCGGACGCAGGTCGATGATGCACTCGTGCGCGACACGGCCGTTGGCGCCGGTGTACAGCACCGGGTAGTGCGCCGACAGGTTCTGCATCAGGTAGTTGGCGTTCAGCAGCGCCATTTCGGTGGCATGCTTCATGCCTTCCGCGCCCATCATCGCGATATACATGTAGGAGATCGGCAGGATCGACGCAGAGCCGAACGGCGCGGCGGACACCGCACTCTGGCCGGCAACCGCGCCCGGCACTTCCGATACCACGTGGTTGGCCATGAACGGCGCCAGATGCGACTTCATGCCGATCGGGCCCATGCCCGGGCCGCCGCCGCCGTGCGGAATGCAGAAGGTCTTGTGCAGGTTCATGTGCAGCACGTCGGCGCCGATGTCGGCCGGACGGGTCAGGCCCACCTGCGCGTTCATGTTGGCACCGTCCATGTATACCTGGCCGCCGTTGGCATGGATCAGCGCGCAGATTTCCTTGATGCCTTCCTCGAACACGCCGTGGGTGGACGGATAGGTGATCATCAACGCGCCAAGGTTGGCCGCATGCTGCTCGACGCGGGCCTTGAGATCGGCCATGTCCACGTTGCCGTTGTCGTCGGTCTTCACCACCACCACCTGCATGCCCAGCATCTGCGCGGTGGCCGGGTTGGTACCGTGCGCCGATTGCGGGATCAGGCAGATGCTGCGGTGCGCTTCGCCACGGCTGGCGTGGTAGCGGCGGATCGCCAGCAGGCCGGCATATTCACCCTGCGCGCCGGAGTTCGGCTGCATCGAGATGGCGTCGAAACCGGTGATCGCCAGCAGCTGCTGTTGCAGGCCTTCGATCATTTCCAGGTAGCCAACAGCTTGGTCGCGCGGTGCGAACGGGTGCATGTTGGCGAATTCCGGCCAGGTCACCGGGATCATCTCGCTGGTGGCGTTCAGCTTCATGGTGCAGCTGCCCAGCGAAATCATCGAGTGATTCATTGCCAGGTCGCGATTTTCCAGCTTCTTCAGGTAGCGCAGCATCTCGTGCTCGCTGTGGTGCTCGTTGAACACCGGGTGCGTGAGGATCGCCGATTCACGCTTCAGCGCGGCCGGGATGGCGTCGGCCGCGGCGGCATCCAGCGCGGCGATGTCGGCAGCCTTGCCGGTGAAGATCTCAATCAGCTGCGCCAGGTCCGCCTCGGTGGCGGCTTCGTGGAAGGCGACACCCAGTACACCGTTGCCGGCATCGCGCACGTTGATGCCGGCAGCCAGCGCCGCGGCGTAAACGTTGGCCGCATTGGCACCCAGCTCAACCTGTACCGTGTCGTAGAAGCGGTCGAACACCAGCTTGCCGCCGGCGGCCTTCACCGCGTGGGCGAAGATCGCCGCCAGACGGTGGATGCGGGCGGCGATGCGCTTCACGCCTTCCGGACCGTGGTACACCGCGTACATGCCGGCCATATTGGCCAGCAATACTTGCGAGGTGCAGATGTTGGAGTTGGCCTTCTCGCGGCGGATGTGCTGCTCGCGGGTCTGCAGCGCCATGCGCAGCGCGGTCTTGCCCTTGGCATCGACGGACACGCCGATGATGCGGCCGGCCGCGGAACGCTTCATGTCGTCGCGGAAGGCGAAGTAGGCAGCGTGCGGGCCGCCGAAGCCCATCGGCACGCCAAAGCGCTGGGTGTTGCCCACCGCCACGTCGGCGCCCATTTCGGCCGGCGACTTCAGTGCCACCAGTGCCATCACGTCGGCGGCCACGATGGCCACCGCGCCACGGGCTTTGGCCGCGGCGATGTACGGGGTCAGGTCCAGCAGCTCGCCGGATTCGCCCGGGTACTGGAACAGCGCACCGAAGTAGTCGCCGTTGCCGGCTTCTTCCGGATGGCCGAGCACCAGCTCGAAACCGAAGTACTCGGCGCGGGTCTTCAGCACGTCCAGCGTCTGCGGCAGCACGCGGCTGTCGACGAAGAACTGCTCGGACTTCACTTTCGACACGCGGCGCGCCAGCGTCATCGCTTCGGCGGCGGCGGTGGCTTCGTCCAGCAGCGAGGCGTTGGCCAGTTCCAGGCCGGTGAGGTCGATCACCATCTGCTGGAAGTTGAGCAGCGCTTCCAGGCGGCCCTGGGCGATTTCAGCCTGGTACGGGGTGTAGGCGGTGTACCAGCCCGGGTTTTCCAGCACGTTGCGCAGGATCACGCCCGGCACCTGTACCGGGTAGTAGCCCAGACCGATGAAGGACTTGTTGACAATGTTCTTGCTGGCGACGGTTTTCAGTGCCGCCAGTGCGTCGGCTTCACGCATTGCCGGCGGCAGGTCCAGCGCGCGGTTGAAGCGGATGCCGGCCGGCACGGTCTGTGCCACCAGTTCTTCGACGGAGCTGACGCCGATGGCGGCCAGCATGTCGGCTTTTTCGGATTCGCACGGGCCGATGTGGCGGGCGATGAATTCTTGATGATTGAAGAGTTGCGAGAGCGACATGTCTTCGATTCCGTTTGCTGAATAAGCCACGAAACACACGGAAGGACACGGGGCAAGCAGGCTGCCGCTGGGGCGTGTGTTTCCGTGTGGTCCGTGGCTAAAAAACAAAAAGCCCTACTGTCTGACGACAGCAGGGCTCGTTCATCAGGCGCCGATTTCGGCAGCGTAAGTCGCTGCGTCCAGCAGGCCGTCCAGATCAGCGGCGTTGGCCGGCTTGATCTTGAAGAACCAGCCAGCGGCGTACGGCTCGCTGTTGGCCAGCTCCGGGTTGGCTTCCAGTTCGGCGTTCACCTCCAGGATTTCACCGGCGATCGGCGCGTACACGTCGGAAGCGGCCTTCACCGACTCCACCACACCGGCTTGCTCGTCGGCGGCCAGGTTGGCGCCAACGGCTGGCAGCTCGACAAATACGATGTCGCCCAGCAGCTCTTGCGCGTGCTCGGTGATGCCTACGGTCACGGAGCCGTCGGCTTCCAGGCGCAGCCATTCGTGGCTGGATACGTATTTCAGTTCGGCAGGAATGTTGCTCATGGTTTCTCTCCAGAAAAATGCGTTGTCATGGTGTGGATCGGGACTGCCTCGGCTCGCCCCGTCGTTATACACCAGCTTATTCAAAAACTTTCTTGCCGTTGCGCACGAACGGCATTTTCACCACACGCACCTCGGTCAGCGTGCCGCGCAGGTCAACCTGGGCGGTGGCGCCGGTGGACGCCGGTACGCGGGCGATGGCGATGGAGTGTTTCAGGGTCGGCGAGAAGGTGCCGCTGGTGATGATGCCTTCCTGGCCATCGACGACCACTTTCTGGCCTTCGCGCAGCACGCCGCGGCCTTCCAGCACCAGGCCGACCTGCTTCATCGGTACGCCGGCGGCTTTTTGCGCCGCCAGTGCCTGGCGGCCGATGAAGTCGCGCTCTTCCGGATTCCAGGCGATGGTCCAGCCCATGCCGGCCTGCAGCGGCGACACGGTTTCGTCCATGTCGTGGCCGTACAGGTTCATGCCGGCTTCCAGACGCAGGGTGTCACGCGCGCCAAGGCCGATCGGCGCCACGCCGGCGGCTTTCAGTTCGTTGAAGAAGGTGATGGCCTGATCGGCTGGGATCATGATTTCCAGGCCGTCTTCACCGGTGTAGCCGGTGCGGGCGTAGAACCAGTCGCCGGACGGCAGACCCTGGAAGACTTTCAGTGCCTGGATGGCGTCGGCCAGCTCCGGCTTCACGCTGCATACCTTGGCAATCGCGGTCGGGCCCTGCACCGCCAGCATCGCCAAGTCGCGGCGCACCTGCAGCTGCACGTCGAAGCCGGCGGACTGCTTGTCCATCCACGCCAGGTCTTTTTCGGTAGTACCGGCGTTGATCACCATGCGGAAGCCGGTGGCGGTCAGGTATACGATCAGGTCGTCGACCACGCCGCCGTCGTCGTTGAGCATGCCGGAGTACAGCGCCTTGCCTTCGAAGCCGAGCTTGGCCACGTCGTTGGCGATCAGCTTTTGCAGCCAGACCTTGGCGTCGCTGCCGCTGATGTCGACGACGGTCATGTGCGACACGTCGAACATGCCGGCGTCGCTACGCACGATCTCGTGCTCTTTCAGCTGCGAGCCGTAGTGGATCGGCATTTCCCAGCCGGCGAAATCAACCATCTTCGCGCCGGAAGCGACGTGGGCATCAAATAAAGGGGTACGTTTCGGGGCCGTCATTGCAAGTCCTTGGAGTGAGATTTGTCCCTACCTCACACCCCTCTGTCCCTGCACCTGAGATTTTCCGGCATTGCGCCGTTAGCCCCTTCGGTGGGCGCTGTACGCGCCGCTCTCCAGATTCTGCGGGCCGTCTAACGGCCCGATTCTTGCAGTCCTTTTGCCTGAGCGATTGCGGGTGCACTTGCGCCTTCGGCGGCGGCGTCCGGTTTGGCCCGGCGCGGCTCTCTCCTGCGGAATGGGCGCATTATCAGCGCAGCCATGGCGCTTGGCAAGTCGGGTTTTGCAACAGGATCAGGCACTTGGCGCAAAAAAGGTTGGCCGCAACGGCAGAAGGGCTTTGCGGCCAACCTTTTAGCGGCGTTTTATGCCTTCACGATATTTTCACGCAGTTGCCACAAATACACCGGCAGCCCGGCCAGGAGCAGCAGCACGCCCCACATCACCACCTCGGCGCCGGAGCCGAAAATGGTCCACAGCGCGAACACGAAGCCGCCACCGGAGAACGCCAGCGGCGCCAGCCAGTCGCGGGGGCGGAACTGGCGGTGGCGTTGCAGCATCACCGCCAGCAGCGCCATCGCGCAGAACGCGTACGGCAGCAAGGTGGTGGCGGTGGCGAGCAGGATCACGAACTCGAAGATCTGCACCCCGCTGTCGCCGCCGGCGTACTTGCACACCAGCAGGATGGTGACCAGCAGCGTGGACAGCAGCAGGCCGACGATGGGCACCCCGGCCGCGTTCTCGCGCTTGAAGAAGGCCGGGAACAGCTTGTCGCGCGCGGCGGCGGCCGGGATGTGGCCCTGCATCAGGCACCAGCCGTTGAGCGCGCCGAAGCAGGAAATCACCGCACCGAGGCCGACGGCGTAGTACGCCCACTCGCCCCACAGGCTGCGCGCGGCATCGGCAAACGGTGCCGCCGATGCGGCCAACGTCGCTGCCGGCATCAGCCCCTGCAACGCGACGGTGCTGGCGATGTACAGCGCGGCGGCGAGCAGCGTGCCCAGCACCGTGGCGCGCGGGATGGTGCGCTCCGGCTGCTCGACGTCACCGGCCGGCACCGACGCCGACTCCAGCCCGAGGAAGGCCCACAGCGTCAGCGCCATGGTCGCCGGGATCGCCTCCGACAGCGGCTTGTGCTGCGGATTGAACACGACGAAATCGGGATTCAGGTACAGCAGGCCGGCGACGGTGACCCCGGCCAGCGGCAGCAGCTTGATCAGGGTGGTGACGATGGCGACGCGGCCGGAGCTTTGCGCGCCGCGGCTGTTGATCCACGTCACCAGCCAGATCAGGCCGATGGCGGTGGCGCCGGCGGCGAGGTTGCTGTCGTTCAGCTGCGGGAAAAACACCCCCAGATAGCTGACGCCGGCCACGGTCAGCGCGGCGTTGCCGGCCCACAGCGCGATCCAGTAGCCCCAGGCGATGAGGAAGCCGGCGAAATTGCCAAAGCCTTCGTGGATGTAGGCATACGGGCCGCCGGCCTTGTGCGGCAGCAGCGTCGCCAGCCTGGCGAACACCAGCGCCAGGCAGATCGCGCCCAGCGAGGTGATCACCCAGCCGATCAGCGAGGCGCCGCCGTACTGCGCCAGCGACGCCGGCAGCAGGAACACGCCGGAGCCGATCATGTTGCCCACCACCAGCGCGGTGCACATCCAGATGCCGAGTTTGCCTTTGGCGGCGGTTTTCGGAGCGTGACTCATGCGGCCCTCCGTGCGGAAGAGCGCTGAGGCCAGCGGGGAAACGGGCACGGCGCGGCGGCCGTGCAAGCGATGAAATCCTGCATGATTATTCGAGGGTCCTGAATGGGCGGCGCGGCCGCTTTGCTCTGTCTGCGTGCCGCCGCCGGGCAGCGGCACCCCGGCAACCTGTTCCGGTTGCTCTGCCATGACAAACGGGCCTCGAAAGAGGCCCGTTTGGCGAAAGGGTGGCGATTGTATACCAAGTTAACTATGCAATGACGATAGGTCCCGCCGGCACCCGCGCCAGCTGCCAGTTGTCCCGTGCCCACTGCCACAGCTCGGCCACGTCGCCCGCCTCTGCCGGCGGCGCATGCCCCAGCCGCGTCAGCGCCTGCCGCAGCTCGGCGGCGGCCGAGCGGGCGTCGATCGCCGGCGCCAGCGTCTGCTTCGACAGCTTTTCACCGGCGGCGTTGACCATCAGCGGCAGATGACAGTGCGTCACCACCGGCCCGCCCAGCTTCTGCCGCAGCCACAGCTGACGCGGCGTCGACACCAGCAGGTCTGCACCGCGCACGATGTCGGTCATGCCCTGCGCGATGTCGTCTACCACCACCGCCAGCTGGTAGGCCCAGAAACCGTCGGCGCGCAGCAGCACGAAATCGCCGATCTCGCTTTGCAGGTGCTGACCGTATTCACCCTGCAGGCGGTCGTAAAACACGGTGCGGCTGTCGTCCACCCGCAGCCGCCACGCCCGTGCGCTGCGCCCCGGCGCCACGCCGTGACGGCAGGTGCCGGGATAGACCATGCCGTCGGCACCGTGATGGCCGGCGGCGGCGATTTCCTTGCGGGTGCAGCCGCAGCCGTAGGCGTCGCCCTGCGCCACCAGCTGTGCCAGCGCCGCGCGATACAGCTCGTGACGGTCATGCTGGTACACCAGGTCGCCGTCCCACTCGAAGCCGAACGCCTGCAGCGTGCGCAGGATGGCGTCGGCGGCGCCGGCCATCTCGCGTGGCGGATCGAGGTCTTCCATGCGCAGCCACCACTCGCCGCCGTGGTACCTGGCTTCCAGATAGCTGCCGACCGCAGTGGTCAGCGAGCCGGCGTGCAGCAGGCCGGTGGGGCTGGGCGCAAAGCGGCCGCGATAGGGCAAAACGGGAACGGGGGCAGTGACGGACATGGCAGGAGCAGCGAAAATAGAGAGATACGACTAAAATGTTGACTAAACGACTCAACCATTACCCGGACACCCACCATCTACTAAAGGAGCGCGCCCAGATGACGCACGTTGTAACCGAAGCCTGTATCAAATGTAAATACACCGACTGCGTCGATGTCTGTCCGGTGGACTGCTTCCACGCCGGCCCCAATTTCCTGGTGATCGACCCCGACGAGTGTATCGACTGCACGCTGTGCGTGGCGGAATGCCCGGCGGAGGCGATCTTCGCCGAGGAAGACCTGCCGGCCGACCAGCAGGACTTCGTCGCCATCAACGCCGAGTTGACGCCGCTGTGGCCGGTGCTGTCCGCCAAGATCGACGCACTGCCCGACCACGCCGACTGGCTGCCGGTGAAGGACAAGCGCCACCTGCTGGAACGCTGAACACTACACGCCGCCATTGCCCGCCCGCCTCGCGCCGGCTGACGGCCGCGGCGCCGTGTCACCCGCGGCTGCTGCGGCCAACGTTGGCCGCGGCCGGCCGCGCCATGCGACAATAGCCGGCCATTTCCTTAGCGCACACCGACATGTCCGATCATCCTGCAGCCATCCTGTTGATGGGCCCCACCGCCTCCGGCAAGACCGGCCTCGCGCTGGCGCTGGCCGAGCGTTTTCCGGTCGAAATCATCAGCGTCGATTCCGCGCTGGTCTACCGCGACATGGACATTGGCACCGCCAAGCCGACGGCGGCGGAGATGGCGCAGTGCCCGCACCACCTGATCGACATCATCGACCCCACGGACGCCTACTCCGCGGCGCAGTTTCATGCCGACGCCAACCGCCTGATCGCCGCCATCCACGCCCGCGGCAAGCTGCCGCTGCTGGTCGGCGGCACCATGCTCTATTTCAAGGCGCTGACCGACGGCCTGTCCGACCTGCCGCAGGCCGATCCGGCGCTGCGCCAGCAGCTGGAAGCCGACGCCGCCCGCCTCGGCTGGCCGGCCATGCACGCACGCCTCGCCGCCATTGATGCCGTCACCGCCGCCCGCCTCGCCCCCAACGACTCGCAACGCATCCAGCGCGCGCTGGAAATCTGCCTGCTCAGCGGCGACACCATGTCGGCGCTGCTGGCACGCGGCCGCGACGCCGCCGCGCGCGGCAACCTGCTGCGGCTGGCGCTGAATCCGGACGAACGCAGCTGGCTGCACCAGCGCATCGCGCTACGCTTCAACATCATGCTGGAGCAGGGTTTCCTCGACGAGGTCAGCCGCTTGCGCCAACGTTGGCCGCAGCTGTCACTGGAGCTGCCGTCGATGCGCTGCGTCGGCTACCGCCAGGCGTGGGAATACCAGGACGGCCTGTACAGCCACGCCGAATTCGTCGAACGCGGCATCGCCGCCACCCGTCAACTGGCCAAGCGCCAGATCACCTGGCTGCGCAGCATGGCATCGGACAACCTGAACCTGGCCGCCGACCACGACGACATCCTGACTCCGGCCTGCCACGCCATCGAACGCTGGCAGGCGGCGCAGCAGCACGCCTGAGCGGCGGCGTCAGTCGCTGTCGAAAGTCAGCGCCGCCACCTCGGCCTGCGCCAGTTGCGCCAGCAGCGCCGGGGACAGCAGCAACTTGCTGTGCCGGACGCCGGCGCCCACCACCACGTAGCGGCGCGCCATCACCGCGGCATCGACCAGGATGCGCATCGACGCCGGCAAGCCCAGCGCGGTAATGCCGCCGAACTCCATGCCGGTCAGCGCGGTGGCCACCTCCCGCTTGGCAAACGACAACCGCTGCGCGCCGAGGGCGCTCTTCACCGCGCCGTTCACGTCCAGCCGGCGCGAGCCCAGCGTTACCACCGCCGCGTGCTGTTCCACGCCGTCCTTCTTGTAGCGCAACACGATGGTGTTGGCGCAATCCTCCAGCCCGAAGCCGTAGCGGGCGCTGAACTGCTCGGTATCCGACGCCTCGTCCGCCACCGCGAACACGATCAGCTCCTGCCCCTGTACCTGGCTGGCCACGCTGGCCGGCAGGTGTTGCGGATGCAGCTCGGCCGCCAGCGGCTGGAACTGGAATTGCCGGGCGAAATCACGGATGTTCATGGCAAGGCTGTCCTCTTTGTTCAGGTTGTGCTTGGTTTAGCAATTGGTCACGGCAGCGCCTCACCGCCGTGCCGGCCGGCGGCGGGCGAGTCCGCCGCCAGCAAGGCCAGCGCCTGCCCGGTGCTCAGCACCTGCGCATACTCGCCATCCAGATTCGCCAGCGCCATCGCGTGCACCTCGTCCGCACTGCGCGGCGTGCCGTGGTAGTCGCGACGGGCAAAGGCGAAGGTGGCGTCGCTGACCACCAGGGTGTCGAAACCGAGATTACCGGCGCTGCGCGCGGTGGACTCCACCGAATTGTTGGTGCTGACGCCGACCAGCAGCAGGCGGCGGATGCCGCGCACGTGCAGCCAGCGCTCCAGCGCGCTGTGGGTGAAGGCATCGGGCACGTTCTTCTCGAATACCATCTCGCTGTCCAGTGGCTGGAACGCCGGCTGGAACTCAGCGCCGCTCTGGCCGGGCCAGAACAGCGAGCTTGGCGTGCGCGACATGTGGCGCACGTGGATCACCGGGTGGCCGCCGACGCGCCAGGCGGCGAGCAGGCACGCGATATTGGCCTCCGCCTGCGGGTTGTTGCGCTCGCCGGCCTGCGGCATGGCCATCGCCTGCTGCATGTCGATGATCAGCAAGGCCGGAATCTGTGTTGTCATTATCGGTTTTTCTTGATTAAAAATTTCGCGGCCAAAGCCGGCCGATCTTCATTCAGGACGGCTGCGCCCAATCCTGCCGCAGCAAGGAAAACACCAGCAGGTCATGATATTGCCCGAGCCAGAATCCGGCCTCGCGCAAATACCCTTCCTGCACAAAGCCCAAACCCTGCAGCAGGCGGATGGACGGCAGATTGTCCGGGTGGACCTGTGCCTCGATACGGTTAAGCGCCATATTGGCAAAGCCCCAGTCCAGCGCCAGCTGCAGCGCCTCGCGCATCATGCCCTGCCCGCGATAAGCCGGCGCCAGCTCGTAACCGAGCGTGCAGCTGCGCCAGCCGCGATTCCACTTGAACAGGCCGCAGCTACCTGCCAGTTGCTGATCAGCCCGCGATTCGACAGCCCAGCGCAGCCACGGACTGGGTAGCTGCTGCCAGCCGATAAAGAGCGCCACCTGCGCCTCCGCCTGTGCCAGCGTCTGCAGCGGCTCGGAGCCAAACCATTGCATGGACACGGCATCGCGGTAGATATCAAACAGTGCCGGTGCATCCTGCGGCCGGAATTCGCGCAGCGTCAGCCGTGCGCTCTGCAGCACGGGGAAAGCGCTCATTCCGGCGCCTTGCTGTCCAGCCAGATCGTCACCGGGCCGTCGTTGACCAGCGCCACCTGCATGTCGGCGCCGAATACCCCGGTCGGCACCGCCTTGCCCAGCGCCGCGCCCATCAGCTGCACGAATTCGTCAAACATCGGTGATGATTGCTCCGGCCGCGCCGCGCGGCTGTAGCCGGGGCGGTTGCCCTTTTTGGTGGTGGCGAACAGGGTGAACTGGCTAACCGCCAGCACCTCGCCACCGCAGTCGAGCAGCGAGCGGTTCATCACGCCGTCATCGTCGTTGAAAATGCGCAGCTGGCTGATCTTCTTCACCAGCCACTCGCTGTCGGTGCGGCTGTCCGGCGCCTCGATGCCGACCAGCAGCAACAGCCCGGCCCCGATCGCACCGCTGATCCGGCCGTCGACGGTGACCGACGCCTCGCGCACCCTTTGTACCAATACTCGCATCATCCCTCCTGAAAAGCGTTTCGGCTCTGCGTTACAATCCCTGCCATTGCGCGCGACAAGGATTGCTATGTTAATGGTTATTTCTCCGGCGAAAACGCTGGATTTCAACACCCCGCCGCGGACGGTACCGTACACGCAGCCGGATTTCCTCGATCACAGCATGGCGCTGATCCGCGTGCTGCGCGACAAGTCGCCGGCCGACATCGGCCAGCTGATGGGCATCAGCGATGCACTGGCGCAGCTCAACGTTGGCCGCTACCACGACTGGCAGCCGGATTTCACGCCCGACAATGCCAAGCAGGCGGTGCTGGCGTTCATGGGTGACGTCTACGAGGGGCTGAATGCGGCGGCGCTGAATGCAAGCGAGCACGACTACCTGCAGCGGCACCTGCGCATCCTGTCCGGGCTGTACGGCCTGCTGCGGCCGCTGGACCTGATGCAGCCGTACCGGCTGGAGATGGGCACCCGCCTCGCCAACCCGCGCGGCAAGAACCTGTACGAATTCTGGGGCACGCTGATCACCGAGGCGCTGAATCGCGAGCTGGCGGCACAGGCAGCGCCGGTGCTGGTCAACCTCGCCTCCGACGAGTACTTCAAGTCGGTGAAGCCAAAGCAACTGCAGGCCCGCATCATCACCCCGGTGTTCCAGGACCTGAAGAACGGCCAGTACAAGATCATCAGCTTCTACGCCAAGCGCGCGCGCGGGCTGATGGCGCGCTGGGCAACGCAGCAGCAGGTGACGGACGCCGAGCAGCTGAAGGCGTTCGACAGCGAGGGCTACGCCTTCGTGCCGGAGCTGTCCGACGCCAGCAGCTGGCTGTTCCGCCGCGATCCGGCGGCACAATAAGCAAGGCCACAAAGCAAGCGGCCGCATGTTTGCGGCCAACGTTGGCCATCCGTTAGCACGCGAAAGGTATCCCCGATGCAAGGCAGCTGCCTGTGCGGCACCGTCCGCTATGAAATCGACCGGCTCGATGCGCCGATCACGCACTGCCACTGCCTGACCTGCCAGAAGGCGCACGCGGCGGCATTTGCCAGCACCGCCGGCGTGCTGCGCCAGCACTTCCGCTGGCTGGCGGGGCAGCAGGCACTGGGCAGCTACGAGTCGTCGCCCGGCAAGCTGCGCCACTTCTGCACTCGCTGCGGCAGCCAACTGGTGGCAGAGCGTGCCGCCCAGCCGCACGTCATCGTGCGCGTGGCGACGCTGGACGACGATCCCGGAGTCAGCCCGCAACAGCACATCTGGTGCAGTCACGACCGGCCGTGGCTGGCCAGCGACGGGCTGCCGCACTATGCGGCGTGGCAACCGGGCCGCGAATGACGGTTGCGGCCAACGTTGGCCGCAAGCGCGGCCGGCGTCAGCCGTGCACCGCGTTGTCCAGCACCGCGCCGTGGGCAAAGGCCTGCACATTGCCCAGCGTGGTGCGGGCGATATTGTCCAGCGCCTCGCGGGTGAGGAAGCCCTGGTGCGAGGTAATCAGCACGTTGGGGAAAGTCAGCAGCCGCGCCAGCTGGTCGTCCTGCAGCCCGGCCTCGGACAGGTTTTCAAAGAACACGCCCTCTTCCATCTCGTAGACATCCAGTCCCACCCCACCGAGACGGCCATCCTTCAGCGCCTCGATCAGCGCCGGGGTATCGATCAGCCCGCCGCGGCTGGTGTTGATCAGCAGCGCGCCGCGTTTCATCTGCGCCAGGGTATCGGCGTCGATCAGGTGCCGCGTCGCCGGCAGCAAGGGCAGGTGCAGGCTGACGACATCGGACTCGGCCAGCAGCGTGGCGCGATCGACGTAGCTGAAACCGAGCTGGTTGGCCAGCAACCGGTCCTGCGCCACGTCGTGGGCCAGCACGCGCATGCCGAAACCGCGGGCGATGCCGATCGCCGCCTCGCCGATGCGGCCGGTGCCGATCACGCCGAAGGTCTTGCCGTGCAGGTCGAAACCGACCAGCCCGTCCAGCGAAAAGTCCATCTCGCGCACCCGCACGTAGGCCTTGTGGATGCGGCGGTTGACCGCCAGCAGCAGCGCGAAGGCGTGCTCGGCCACCGCGTGCGGCGAATAGGCCGGTACCCGCACCACGCGGATGCCGTGCCGGCTACAGGCCGCCAGGTCGACGCCATTGAAACCGGCGCAGCGCAGCGCCACCAGCCGCGTGCCGCCGGCGGCCAGGCTGGCCACCACCGCCGCGTCCAGCCGGTCGTTCACGAACGGACACACCACCTCGAAGCCGGCGGCCAGCGCCACGGTGTCGCGGTTGAGGCGTGGCTCGAAAAAGCTCAGCGCAAAACCGTAATCATGATTTGCTAGGGTCAGCGCCTGACGATCGTATTGTTTGCTATCGAAAACGGCGATTTTCATGTGCGGTCTCTCCATGCTGTATCGGATTCGATACAAATCCGCCGTGCTGAACGGCGATATTCATTAAAAACAGCTGCAACAAACCGAATGATTTTAAACAGGAAAATCAGAGTCGCGCGGCCTTGATCCAGATCAAGCAGATAAATGGCACGTCCCATGACGTGGTTATACCATGCGTGGCTTGCAGCGTTATCCACCTCCACGATTGCCTAGTCGTCTCAGTGTCCGAATCATGAAAAAGAATCTGCCAGTCCATGATATTGAAGTGCCGTTTACCAGCGGTCTCATTGTTACCCAAACCGATCTCAAGGGCAGCATCACCTACGCCAACGACAGCTTCGTGCAGCTGTCCGGCTTCAGCCGCGAGGAGTTGCTCGGCCAGAACCATAACATCGTGCGCCATCCGGACATGCCGCCGGTGCTGTTCGACGACCTGTGGCAGACGATAAAGCGCGGCGACTGCTGGCGCGGCCTGGTCAAGAACCGCTGCAAGAACGGTAACTACTACTGGGTCGACGCCTTCGTGGTGCCGGTGAAGGAACGCGGCGCCATCCGCGGCTACATGTCGGTACGCAGCCCGGCGCGACCGGAGGCGGTGCGCGAGGCGAAACTGCTGTATCCGCAGCTGCTGCAGGGCAAGCCGCTGGCCAAGGCCAAGGCGCCCGGCCGCACGCTGGCCTGGTTCCGCCGCATCCATGTCGCCCTGAGCACGGTGCTGGTGCTCGGCGCCGGCGTGCTGACCGGCGGCGTCGCCGGCGGCGTGATCATCGGCACCAGCGCGCTGTCGACGCTGGGCTGGCTCTTGGCGGAGAAACACCGCCGCGACCACCAGCAGCATCTGCTGGACAGCTGCATGAACATCTCCGAAGGTCGCCTCACCAACGAGCTGGCCATCAACCGCGCCGGCGAACAGGGCAAGCTGGAAACCGCGCTCGCCTACATGCAGGTGCACCTCAAGGTGATGCTGGACGAGCTGCAGATGACCGCGCGCGCGCAGGCCGACGAAACCATGCACATGCAGCAGCGCATCGCCGAGCTGTTCAACCGCATGGCCGCCGGTAACGAAAGCGTCAGCCAGATCAGCAGCGCGGTGGAAGAGCTGTCCGCCTCCATCGAACAGGTGGCCGGCCACGCCGAGGAAACCGCCCGCCTCAGCATCGACACCAGCAGCAGCGTGGCGCAGAGCAATGCCGACATGAACACCTCGCAGCAGCGCACGCTGGCGGCGAGCCAGTCGGTGGAACAGGCACAGCACATCATCACCGACCTCGCCAGCGCCATCGACAGCATCACCCAGGTGACGCAGACCATCCACGACATCGCCGACCAGACCAACCTGCTGGCGCTGAATGCGGCAATCGAGGCGGCGCGAGCCGGCGAGTCCGGCCGCGGCTTCGCCGTGGTCGCCGACGAGGTGCGCAAGCTGGCGGAACGCACCAGCCTCAGCACCGACCAGATCAAGCAGCTGATCCACAATGTACGCCAGGCCGCCAACAGCACCGTCAGCGCCATCGCCACCATCACCGAGCAGACCCGTGCCGGCGCCGAGGCGCAACTGCGCACCACTGCCAAGCTGCAGGGGGTGCAGGACAGCTCGCACAGCGTCAACCAGATGATGCAGGCCATTGCCGGTACCAACGCGCAGCAGTCCGCCGCCGCTGCCCACCTTGCCGAACGCATGACCTACATCGCCGAGCAGTTTGCCGAGTCGCACCAGCACATCCGTTCCGCCAATCACGGCATCGAGAAACTGGCCGATCAGGCGGCGCGGGTGTCGGCGCTGGCCGCCCACTTCGAGGTGGAAGCGGACACCCAGCCCGTCTGAGCCCGGCAGGCACGCACACCCGCTCCCGCGATGGCGGCTGCGGGTGTTTTTGCGTGCAAAAAGCCGTTGCTCTTGCCTTTGCCGCTGTCGGATACTAGCTTGTCATTGATATCCGACATTAAACGAAGGGAACAATATGTCCGTACTGAAAGAGTTTCGCGAGTTTGCCATGCGTGGCAACGTCATCGATCTGGCCGTTGGTGTCGTCATCGGCGGTGCTTTTGGTACCATCGTCAAGTCGCTGGTTGATGACGTAATCATGCCGCCGATCGGCCTACTGATCGGCAACGTCGACTTTGCCAACCTGTTCTTCGTGCTGAAAGAAGGCGCCAAGGCGGCGCCGTACGCCTCGGTGGCAGCGGCGAAGGAAGCCGGCGCGGTGACGCTGAACATCGGGCTGTTCATCAACGCGCTGGTCAGCTTCACCATCATCGCCTTTGCCATCTTCATGCTGATCAAGACGCTGAACCGGCTGCAACGCCCGGCGCCGGCGGCACCGGCAGAAGTCACCACCAAGGAGTGCGGCTACTGCCTGTCCAGCATTCCGCTGAAGGCGACGCGCTGCCCGCACTGCACCTCGCAGCTGGGCTGATCCGGCCCAAGGTTGGCCGCAAGCGTTGCGGCCAACCTTGAAGCGCCTGCCGTCATCGCGTACAATCCGCCTCGTCCTGAGGGAGTAGCCGCTCTGCATTACTGACAGAGGCTTGCGTCAACACACTTGGTTCACCGGGCAATCCGGCAGCACCATGGCGCAAACAGCCGCAAGGCCTGGCAAGACTCATGATTTTCCGGTGCGTAGCGGGGGCTGCGGCAGCGGAGAATCATGTTGTCCGTGCAGCCCCCCGGATCATTTCATGGAAGCCTTCCTGCTCTCTACCGGCATCGTCGCCCTGGCCGAAATCGGCGACAAAACCCAGCTGCTCGCGCTGCTGCTCGCCGCCCGTTTCAAGAAACCGCTGCCCATCATCGCCGGCATTTTCGTGGCCACCGTGCTCAACCATTTTGCCGCCGCCTGGCTCGGCCAGATTGCGTCGGCCTACATCACCGACAACCTGCTGCGCTGGGTGCTGGGCATCTCCTTCATCGCCATGGCGCTGTGGATGCTGATCCCGGACAAGCTGGATGACGACATGCCGCTGCTGGACCGCGTCGGCGTGTTCGGCGCCACCGTGATCGCCTTCTTCATGGCCGAGATGGGCGACAAGACGCAGATCGCCACCGTGGCGCTGTCGGCACGCTTCGACGCGCTGCCGGCGGTGGTGATGGGCACCACGCTGGGCATGATGATCGCCAACGTGCCGGCGGTGCTGCTGGGCGAAGTGGCGGCGCGCAAGCTGCCGGTGGCTACCGTGCACCGCATCGCCGCCTGTATCTTTGCAGTGCTGGGGGTGGTCACCCTGGTCGGCTTCTAAGCCGCCGCACCACCATAAAAAAAGCCGGATCACTGCCTGTGATCCGGCTTTTTGTCGTCTGCGTCAGCGCTGGCGTCCTTCGCGGATGCCGGCACGCAGCGTCGCCATCTGCAGCCGGAAGTTGCGGCAGTTCTGGCACAGCAGCAGGTGGAACTGCAGGCTGACCTGTTCATAGCGGCTGAGCTTGCGATCCATGGCGTCTGATAGCAGCCGGCTGGCCTCGCGGCAACTGAGCATCATGCGTTTTCCCCCTGCAGCCAGCGCAGCTGCAAACATTCGCGCAAGCTCATCCGTGCGCGATAGAGCATCACCGAACAGTTGGTCGCGCTGATCTCCAGATTCTGACAAATCTCGCTGATTTCCATGTCCAGCACCTCGCGCATGGCAAACACCAGCGCGGTGCGCCGCGGCATCGCCTCGGCACAACGCGCGTACACCAGCCAGAACTGGGCGGCCAGCAACGACTGTTCCGGCGCGCCCCAGGCGCTGACCTTCTCCTGCCAGTGGCCACCCGCAGTGAACAGGCCGTCCAGGTCACTGTCGTCCAGATCCTCGGACAGGTCGGTGGCCACCTCGCGGTGCTGCTTGCGCACGATGTCGATCAGCTTGAAGCGCAGGATGGACGTCAGCCAGGTGCGCAGGCTGGCCTTGCCGGCAAAGCGCTCGCGCGCCTCCAGCGCCGCCAGCAGCGCGTCCTGTACCGCGTCCTCGGCCGCGGCACTGTCGCGTAACTGCGCCAGCGCAAAGCGCAGCAGGTAGGGCCGTTCAGCTTCGATCTGTTCAACACTGGGCGGCATACCGGCTCCCGCAGTTAACGACGGGCACAGTATTCCACGGCTTCGGACAAGCGTTCCACCCCGATCACCTCCAGCCCGTCGATGGCCTGGCGCGGCTTGTTGGCCGCCGGCACGATGGCGCGCTCGAAACCGAGCTTGGCCGCCTCTTTCAGCCGCTCCTGGCCGCGCGTCACCGGCCGTACCTCGCCGGACAGGCCGACCTCGCCGAACACCACCAGTTTCTCCGGCAGCGACTTGTTGCGCAGCGAGGACACCATCGCCAGGATCACCGCGAGGTCGGCGGCCGGCTCGTTGATCTTGACGCCGCCCACCGCATTGAGGAACACGTCCTGGTCGAAGCAGGCGATGCCGGCATGGCGGTTGAGCACCGCCATCAGCATCGCCAGCCGGTTCTGCTCCAGCCCTACGGTGAGGCGCTTGGGCTGGAAGCCATGGGCATCGTCGACCAGCGCCTGGATTTCCACCAGCAGCGGTCTCGTGCCCTCCTGCGTCACCAGCACGCAGGAGCCGGACACGTCGTCGCGATAGCTGGACAGGAAGATCGCCGACGGGTTGGACACGCCCTTCAGGCCACGGTCGGTCATCGCGAACACGCCCAGCTCGTTGGCCGCGCCGAAACGGTTCTTGATGGCGCGGATCATGCGATAGCTGGAGTGGCTGTCGCCCTCGAAATAGAGCACGGTATCGACGATGTGCTCCAGCACGCGCGGCCCAGCCAGCGAACCTTCCTTGGTGACATGGCCGACCAGGATGATGGTGATGCCGCTCTGCTTCGCCATCCGCGTCAGCTGCGCCGCGCACTCGCGTACCTGCGACACCGAGCCTGGCGCCGAGGTGACCTGGTCGGAATACAGCGTCTGGATCGAGTCGATCACCGCCACCTCCGGCATCTCGGTTTGCAGCGTGGCGAGAATGGATTCAAGGCGGATCTCCGACAGCAATCGCACCCGCGCCGCGTCCACCGCCAGCCGCGAGGCGCGCAACGCAATCTGCTGCGGCGACTCCTCGCCGGACACGTACAGCACCTTGCGCGTCGAGCCGATGGCGGACAGCGCCTGCAGCAGCAGCGTGGACTTGCCGATGCCGGGATCACCGCCGAGCAGCACCACCGCACCCTTGACGATACCGCCGCCGAGCACACGGTCCAGCTCTTCGATGCCGGACGGCTCGCGCGGCACTTCCGCCGCCTGCACCTGCGACAGCTGCTGCACGGGCTGCGTCTGCGCCGTCCAGCTCTGGTAGCGGGCGTTGGCCACCGGGACCGGCGCGGCCACGGTTTCGGTCAGCGTGTTCCATTCGCCGCAGTGCGGACACTGGCCCTGCCATTTGGGCGAGCTGCCCGCGCATTGCGTGCATTGATAGAGGGTCTTGTTGAATTTGGCCATGGTGTCTTCAAAAAATGACAAAACCCGTTAGTGCCGGCACTAGCGGGTTGAAACGGGGAATGCGGGGCGTGCTGACTATTTCTTGACCACGGCGGCCGGCTTGCCGAAGGAGTCCTCCTGGCCCACGGCCACCGGTGGCGCGCTCTGCTCGTTGATCAGGCTGAGCAGACGCTTCTCCGCGGGCGATGGGCCGCTGGGCTTGGGCTTGGCCTCGGACTGTTCGTTGCGGCGGATGGTCGACAGGATCGCCTCCACTTGCGGATCGTTGCGCGCCAGTTCGTCGGCCTCGTCGCTGGTCAGCGGGTGCCGCTTCGCCAGCGGTGCAAGCGAGGCTACGGCTGGCTCATTTTTTTTTTGAGCGGCATGTTCCGCCGCTTTTGCACTGCTGCTGTCGACCGCGGCCAGCGGCGCGGACAAGTCCGGCGCCGGCTCCGGCGGCGGCTCCATGGTCTCCAGCTTGTTCTTGGCCATGTATTCGTGCATCTCGCGCCAGCCGGCGTAGATCTGCGCCTTGTCCGCGTCCGGATTGCGGGTGTAGCACGTCTCCAGCGAGCGGCCGGTCTGACGGCAGGCGGCGCCGATGGCCTTGTTGGCCTCGGCGGCCAGGCCACTGACATTCATCACCCAGTTACAGCCGCTCAGCAGCGCCAGCGCTGGTAATAACAGATAGGCACGCATACTTGTCCTTGTGGTTTACGACGGACGCAGATCCAGCTCGATGATCTCGCCGCTGCGGCCGGCACTGGCCTGTCCCAGCCAGTACAGCATGTGCGGCATCAGCGCCGCCAGTTCGCCGCGCTCGCTCTTGGCTTCGCCCGGATGGGTACGGGTGCGCTGCGGCGAGTTGACCGGCCCCGGCACCAGCAGGTTGGTGCGCAGTTGCGGCCACACGTCCCACTCGTTGGCGGCGACTTTCACCAGATAGCCCAGCCCGGCCTTGGAGGCGCCAAAGGCGCCCCAGAACGGTCCCGGATGCTGGCCGTGGGTCTCGCCGACGAACACCACGCTGGCGTCGGCCGCCTGCTTCAAGAGCGGCAGGCAGGCGCGGGTCAGCGCGAACGGCGCCACGGTGTTGATGCGGTACTGGTTCATCCACTCGTCGATGCGCTGGTCCACCAGCGGCGACAGCGCATAGAAGTGCGAGGCGCAGTGCACGATGCCGTCCAGCCGTCCCACCGCCTGCTTGATCTGGAACGCCAGGGTATTGAATTCGTCGTCGCTGGCCTTGAGCAGGTCCAGCGGAATCGCCAGCGGCTCCGGCAGGCCGGCCGCCACGATCTCGTCGTACACCTTTTCCAGGCCCTTCACGCTGCGCGCCAGCAGTACCACGGTGGCGCCATGGCCCGCGGCGGCCAGCGCCGTCTCGCGGCCGATGCCTTGCGTTGCCCCGGTCACCAGCACCACGCGGCCGGCGAGATAATCTTTGTCAAACGTTTGCATCATGTTCTTTTTTCCAGTCCTGCATGAGGGCATGGGCGCTGGCGATACCGCTGCGGACGGCGCCTTCGAGCGTCGCCGGATAGTCGGCACACAACCAGTCACCCGCGAGATAGCCGGATTTTACGCCAAGTCGCGGCGCCGGGCGCGCAAGGCCAACGTTGGCCGCAAACGTCGCGCGCTGCTCGGTGATCTGCCAGCTGGCCGCCAATGGCGGCAAGTCCGGCACATGCTGCTGCAATTCGACCAGCACCCGCGCCGTCAGCGCCGCGCGCGACAGCGTGTCGTGCTCGCCGGCGGCACTGATCACCACCGCCACCAGCCCGGCCTCGCCGGTCAGCGCCTCGCGGTCGAACCACCACTGGCCGATGCCGCGCTGCAAGCCGGTCATCGCCTGCGGCAGACGCACCCTGCCCTCGAAACGCAGGTATAGGGTCGTTATCGGCTGGTATTGCCACGCCTTGAGCATGGCGGACAGTTTTTCGTCCGCCGCCAGCGCGGCGGCGTGATACGGCGCGGTGGCAAGCAGCACCGCATCGAACGCCTCGCCGTCCACCAGCGGCCGCGCCGCCTGCCAGTCGATGTGCCGCACCCGCTGCCCGAGGCGCAGCTGCGCGCCGGCGCCGGCCAGCCACTGTAGCGCCGGCTCGGCGAACAGCGCGCTCAGGTCGATGCGCGGCAGCAGCAGGCGGCTGGCATCCGCTTGCGCGGCGCCGAGGCTGTCGCGCAGCACATTGGCCAGCAGCTGCATCGAGGCCTGCGCCGGCGGCGTATTCAGCGTCGCCAGGATCAGCGGCGTCCAGAAGCCGTCCAGCACGGCGCTGGACTGGCCACGCTGCCGCAGCCAGTCCAGCGCCGCGACATCGTGCCCGATCTGCCAGCGCCGCACCCTGAGCTGGGTCAATAGCCGTGCCAGTGCCAGCTTGTCACGCCAGCCCAGACCCTTGGCGCGTAGCAGCCCGGCCAGCATATGCCACGGCGCCGGCCAGTCCGGGCAGTGCAGCTGCACGCCGTCGATCTGGTGCCAGCGCAGCGGCTGGCTGGCCAGTGCCTGCGCCGGATCGACGCCCACCTGCCGCATCAGGCGCAGCGATTCGCGGTAGGCGCCGATCAGGATGTGCTGGCCGTTGTCCAGCGCCATGCCGTCCAGCGCCACGCGCCGGGCGCGGCCGCCGGCAATCTTGCCGGCCTCGAACAGCACAAGGTTGGCCGCAGGTGCCAGCGTGATGGCGGCGGCGAGGCCGGCCCAGCCGGCGCCGATGATGGCAACGCGTGGTTTCAAGGCTTGTAGCCGAAGGTCCAGGTTTTCCACGCCAGCCACAGCTTGCGCCCCGGCGACAGCGACAGCCGCTGGTTGAGCACCTTGGCCGGGCCGTCCAGCGCGATCTCGTCCAGCGTGGCGCGGTAGATCGCCGCCATCACCAGGCCGATGCGCTGCGCCTTGCGGTCGGCCGCCGGCAGCAGCGCCCACGCCTTGCGATAGTGCTGGTGTGCGCGCTCGATCTGGAAGCGCATCAGCTCCTCGAACTGCGGCGACTCACGATAGGCCAGCACCTCGGACGCCGGCACGCCGAAGCGTTGCAGGTCTTCCACCGGCAGGTACAAGCGGCCGCGGCGCGCGTCCTCGCCCACGTCGCGGATGATGTTGGTGAGCTGGAACGCCAACCCCAGCTCGTGCGCGTACTTCAGCGTGGCGCGGTCGGTATAGCCGAAAATCTGCGCCGACAGCTGGCCGACCACGCCGGCGACGCGGTGGCAGTACAGCTGCAGGTCGCTGAAGCGGTTGTAGCGCGGCACGTCGAGGTCCATCTGCATGCCGTCGATGATCTCCGCCAGCCACGCCTGCGGTAGCTCGAAGCGCGTCACGTGCGGCTTGAGTGCCAGCATCACCGGGTGGCTGGGCGTGCCGTGGTACAGCGCCGCCAGCTCGCTGCGCCACCACGCCAGCGTAGTGCGCGCCACGTTGTCGTCGTGGATCTCGTCGACCACGTCGTCCACCTCGCGGCAGAACGCGTACAGCGCCACCATCGCGTCGCGCTGCGCCGGCGGCAGGTAGCGGAAGCTGGCGTAAAAGCTGGAGCCGCTCTTGGCGGCCTTGTCTTCACAGTATTGCTGCGGGGTCACGCCCGTCTCCTCTTGTTTTTGCCGGAACGCGCCGTGAGCGCCTTCCAGATGATCGCCAGCCAGTCGCGGCTGCTCAGCACCGGCCGCTGCGTGAATACGTCACCGCGCGCGTCGTGTATCTTTTTCAGGATGCGCTCGCCGCCGAGCACGATCAGGCGCAGCTCCCAGCCCAGCCGCCCCTTCAGCTTCAGCGCCAGCGGCGAGCCGGCCTCCAGCATCGCGAGCGCGCGCTTCACTTCCTTGTCCATCAGCATCGGCCACACCCCACCGGCGTCGCCGCGCGCGATCTGATCTTCGCTGACGCGGAATTTCGCCAGATCGTCCTGCGGGATGTAGACGCGGCCCTTCTGCCAGTCGACGGCCACGTCCTGCCAGAAGTTGATCAGCTGCAGCGCGGTGCAGATGCCGTCCGACATCGCCAGGCTGCGCGGGTCACGCTCGCCGTACAGCGCCAGCATCAGGCGCCCGACCGGGTTGGCGGAGCGGCGGCAGTAGTCGACCAGCTCGGCAAAGTCCTGGTAGCGCGTCTTGGTCACGTCCTGGCTGAACGCCGACAGCAGATCGTAAAACGGCGCCAGCGGCAGCCGGTAGTCGGCGATCACCCGCGCCAGATCCTGCATCAGCGGCAGCTGCGGCGTAGTGCCGGCCTCGATGCGCGCCAGCTCGTCGCGCAGCGCCTGCAGTGCGGCCAACCTTTGCGCCGGCTGGGCGTCGCCCTCGTCGGCGATATCGTCGGCATGACGGGCAAAGTGATAGATCACGTGCACCGCGCGGCGCATGCGCCGCGGCAGCAGGAGGGAACCGACCGGGAAATTCTCGTAATGACCAACCGACATCGCCTGCGCACCGCCCGTCAACAAAAGCGGCATTATAAAGCAAGCCGGCGGCGGGCTTGCTTTATTGCGCGGTGGCCGCGCACCTGCACTGGCGCACCACAAAGCCTGCGCTGGCGTGCTATCCCGCCGGGCAGCCCCTTTCTACGATGACTCCAGGCCATCAGGCTGATAACAAAGGAGACAATCGTGGCAACAATCATCAATCAAGCACAGCGGCACGACGACCCGGACTTCACCCGCAGCGCGGTGCCGGCCGACGCGCGCATGGGGCGGCTGGGGCTGAGCATGGCGTGGTGGTCGGTGTGCAGCGCCATGTTCTGGCTGGTGGTCTCGGCCACACTGGCGCTGAACTACGGCACCGTCAACACGCTGATCGGCCTCGCACTGTCGGCACTGTGCTACAGCGTGATCAACGGCATCATCACCCGCTACGCGATCCGCAGCGGGCTGTCGGTGGGGCTGTTCTCGCGCATCCTGTTCGGCAATTCCGGCGCTTCGCTGGCGACGCTGATCTTCTTCGCCACCGCCATCTACTATGCGGTGTTCGAGGGCTCGGTGATCGCGGTCGCCATCCAGCACATGTTCCCGGCGCTGTCGCTGGAACACGCCTACCTGCTGGTGGTGGTGTACAGCGTGCCGCTGGTGCTGGGCAGCGTACAGCGCTGGCTGGACAAGCTCAACGGCGTGCTGCTGCCGTTCTACCTGTCGGGCCTGGTCGCCGCGGTGATCCTGACCATCACCGAATACGGCTACAGCGACGCCTGGCTGCAACTGGCCCCGGCCGGCGGCGCGCCGGCCGATGGCTGGTGGCACTGTTTCAGCTACTTCATGGGGGTGTGGATCCTGATGATGTACACTTGGGACTACGCCCGCTTCGGCAAGAACGAAGACAGCGACTACCACGCCCGTTTCAACTTCGGCCTGCCCTTCTACCTGTTCACCTTCCTGCTCAACGGCGTGGTCGGCATCTTCCTCGCCGCCAGCATTCCGACCACCGGTGGCGTCAGCGAGGTGTCGGTGGTGCTGGCGCTGCTGAAGCTGATGGGCTGGGTCGGACTGGCCTTTGTCTGGGTCAGCCAGACGCGGATCAACACCGCCAACTTCTACCTCGCCACCGTCAACATGCAGACCTTCTTCGACAAGAGCTGCGGCCTGCGCCTGCCCAAGGCGACGTGGGGTGTGGTGGTCGGCGCCATCGTCTACCTGCTGATGCTGGGCAATGTGTTCAGCGTGATCCTGCAGGCGCTGGCCTACCAGGGCATCTTCGTGGTGGCGTGGGTCGGCATCGCGCTGGCCCACATCCTGAGCCACCCTGCGGCCAACCTTGCGCCGGACGACAACAAGGCGGTGCGCCGCGAGGGCATCAGCGCCTGGTTTGTCGCCGCCGGCTGCGGCATCGCACTGCTGGAGAGCGGCGGCTTGCTGGCCAGCTTCTCGGCGCCGGCCACCGCGCTGGTGTCGTTCGGGCTGTATCGCTATCTGCAGCAGCTGTCGCAAAGCCGCCTGGCTGCGGCGCAGGGCGGCTGAGCGCGCCGCTTTAACCGTCTTCATTTTTACCCGTCTTCACTCCTCTTTTCCCCGCACCTGGCTGCGGGGTTCTTTTTTGCCGCCGCGCACTGCGCTGGCAGGCCAGTTTTCCTGCGCGCTGGTGCAAGCCGCTGGCCGGACAAGTTCTTACCGTAGCAGTCAGGCAACAGGCATTGCTGCCCCCCAGAAAACGGAGACACACCATGACACAAGCGCATCAAGTCCCAGCCGCGATCGACCCGATCACGCTGGCCGTGGTCCGCGGCGCGCTGGAAACCGCGCAACGCGAAATGACGCTGACGCTGGAGAAAACCGGCCGCTCCAGCGTGTTCAACCTGGCACACGACTACAGCAACGCGCTGTTCGACCACCTGCCGGAAATGATCCTGCAGGGCCAGGACATCCCCATCCACCTCGGTTCGCTGATCCCGGCGATGAAGGCGGTCGCCGACTACTTCGGCGACGACATCCACGAGGGCGATGTGATCTACCACAACGACCCGGTGTACCAAGGCAGCCACATCCTCGACTGCTGCATGTACAAGCCGGTGTTCTATCACGGTGAACTGGTGTTCTGGGCGGTGTGCAAGGGCCACCTCACCGACATCGGCGGCCCGGTACCGGCCGGCTACAACCCGGATGCGAAAGAGATCTACGCCGAGGGTCTGCGCATCCCGCCGGTGAAGCTGTGGGACAAGGGCCGCCGCCGCGACGACGTGGTCAACCTGCTGCTGTGCAATATGCGCGCCCGCCGCGACCAGGAAGGCGACCTCAACGCCCAGTTCGGCGCCTGCCGCGTCGGCGAGCGCAACCTGCTGGCACTGCTGGACAAGTACGGCCTCGCCACCGTGCGCGCCGCCATCGCCGAGCTGAAGGACATGGCCGACCGCCACATGCGTTCGCTGATCCGCTCCATTCCCGACGGCACTTACCACGGCGAAGCGGTGCTGGAAGACGCCGGCCACGGCTACGGTGAGCTGACCATCAAGACCCAGGTCACCGTCAGCGGCGACAACGTGCACATCAGCGTGCAGAGCCCGCCGCAAATCCCCTACTTCATCAACTCCTACGCCGGCAACTCGATGTCCGGCGTCTACCTCGGGCTGATGATGTTCGCGCAGGTGCCGCCACCGTACAACGCCGGGCTGTACCGCTGCGTGTCGGTCGATCTTGGCGCCCACGGCACGCTGTGCAACGCCGCCGAGCCGGCGCCGCACGTCAACTGCACCACCACGCCGATGGAAACGCTGACCGACGCGGTGCGCATGGCGTTCGAGGCCGCCGCGCCGGAGCGCGTCACCGCCTCCTGGGGCCACGCCAGCGGCATCAACATCGCCGGCATCAACCCCGCCACCGGCGAGCAGTACGTGACCATGGTGCTGGCCTCGATCATCTCCGGCGCCGGCGCCACCCAGTACATGGACGGCTGGCACGCCTGCGGCCCGCTGTGCTGCTTTGGCGCGCTCAGCTCCGGCGACATCGAGCTGCTGGAGTACGCCTACCCGATCATCATCCACCGCTACGGCCTGCTGCAGGACAGCGGCGGCGCCGGCGCGCACCGCGGCGGCAGCGGCACGGTGTGGGAGGTGGAACCGCGCGGCCATGACATGACGGTGATCGCCTTCGGCGAAGGCCGCCAGATCCCGACCATGGGCGCCGCCGGCGCGCACGACGTGCTGATCGACAAGAAGCTCGGCCGCCTGGAAGTGGAACACGACGGCGCGCTGACCGTGCACCGCCACAACGTGATCACCACCCTCAAGCCCGGCCAGCGCGCGCGCAACATCAACCCCGGCGGCGGCGGCTACGGCCTGCCGTGGCAGCGGCCGCCGGCACAGGTGCTGGCCGATCTGAAGAACGGGCTGATCTCAAGGTTGGCCGCACGCGAGGAGTACGGCGTGGTCATCGCCGATGACAGCCTGCACATCGACGCCGCCGCCACCGCCGCGCTGCGTCAGCAACTGAACCTGGGAGCATCAGCATGAAACAGCGATTCCGTTTGGGCGTGGACGCCGGCGGCACCTTTACCGACTTCGTGCTGGCCGAGCACAACGGCCCGCTGCGCCTGTTCAAGAGCCCGTCGACACCGGAAGACGGCACCAAGGCCATCGCCGCCGGCCTGCAGCAGATGGCCGAGGCGCTGGACATGCCGGTCGGCGACATCATCAAGAACTGCGACCTGTGCATCAACGGCACCACCGTGGCGCTGAACGCACTGATCGAGCTGAAAGGGGTGAAGGTGGGCCTGCTGTGCACCGCCGGCCACGAGGACAGCATCGAGATCCGCCTCGGCCACAAGGAAGAAGGCTACCGCTACGACGCCAGCTACCCACCGGCGCCGCAGCTGGTGCCGCGCCACCTGCGCCGCCCGGTGCGCGGCCGCGTGCTGGCCGATGGCAGCGAACACGAGGCGCTGAACGAGGACGACATCCTCGCCGCCATCGAACACTTCCGCGCCGAAGGCGTCGAGAGCGTGGCGATCTCCTTCGTGTGGTCGGTACGCAACCCGGCACACGAGCAGCGCGCCCGCGAGCTGGTGGCACAGCACCTGCCCGGCGTGTTCGTGTGCAGCGGCAGCGAGGTCTATCCGCAAGTGCGCGAGTACACCCGCACCTCCACCACCATCGTCAACGCCTACCTCAGCCCGGTGATGGGCCGTTACGTGCAGCGCATCGACCAGTTCTTCGCCGAGCTGGGCGCCCACAGCCCGGTACGCTACTTCCAGTCCAACGGCGGGCTGGCGGTCGGCAACATCATGCGCGAACGGGCGGTAAACGCCATCAACTCCGGGCCGGCATCGGCGCCGCAGGCCGGGCTGTACATCGCCAGGCCGTTCGGCATCGACAACGTGATCACCGTCGACATGGGCGGTACCTCGTTCGACATCACGCTGGCCAAGGACGGCCAGACCAACCTCAACCGCAACATCGACTTCCTGCGCCACCGCATCGGCGTGCCGATGATCCACGTCGAGACGCTGGGTGCCGGCGGCGGCTCCATCGCCCACATCAACACCTTCGGCATGCTGGAAGTCGGCCCGCACAGCGCCGGCGCCAGCCCCGGCCCGGCCTGCTACGGCAAGGGCGGCGAACGCGCCACCGTCACCGACGCCAACCTGGCGCTGGGCTACCTGCGCCCGGACGCGGTACTGGGTGGCAGCATCCGCCTCGACCAGCCGAAGGCACGCGCCGCGATTGCGGCCAACGTGGCAGAACCGCTGGGCATCAGCGTCGAGCGCGCCGCCTACGGCATCAGCACGCTGGTGAACATGAACATGGCCAACGGCATCCGCCGCATCTCCATCGAACAGGGCTACGACCCGCGCGACTTCGCGCTGATCTGCGCCGGCGGCGCCACCGGCATGCACATCACCGCGCTGGCGGAGGAGCTGGGCATCCACACCGTGCTGGTGCCGAAATTCGCCTCCTGCCTGTGCGCGTTCGGCCAGGTGATTTCCGACGTCAAGTACAACTTCCTGGCCAGCGCGCCGATGCGGCTGCACCGCGAGGCCGACCTCGCCACGCTGAACCGGCTGTTCGACGACATGGAGGCCAAGGGCCGCAGCCACCTGCGCGCCGACGGTTTTGACGACGGCAACATCCGCGTGCACCGCAGCCTGGAGATGCGCTACCAGGGCCAGATCCACGAGTGCACGGTGGAGATCGCCAACGGCGAGATCACGCCGCACGGCGCCGAGCAGATCCTGCAGGCCTTCCACCACCGCCACGAGGCACTGTTCACCTACGCCGAGCCGCACAATCCGGTGGAACTGGTCAACCTGGAGTGCACCGTCAGCGGCCTGGTCGACAAGCCGGCGCTGCCGAACCTGGCCACCGGCGAGGATGGCGTGGCGCAGGCGCACGACGGCTTCCGGGCGATGCTTTTTGACGACAGTGGCCGCTGGGTGGAAACGCCGGTCTATCGCGGCGAACAGCTGAAGGCTGGCAACCGTATCGTCGGCCCCGCCGCCATCGAGGAGCCGACCACCACCGTCATCATCCGCCCCGGCTGGCAGGCGGTGCTGCACGAGTCCGGCAGTTATCAACTGACACGCTGGGCAGAATAGGCAATGATGCAATGTCGACTGCGGCCAACGTTGCAGTCGACCCATGTGATGAGCGCCGGCAGCCTGCCGGCCGCCACACCCGCGCATCCTGTCGCAACGACGACGGGCGGACTCGATCCCGGGGTGGCACCAGAGGAGACGACACATGATGCAGCACTACTCGACTTCCGCCGCCGCGCCGGCGGAACGCCATCGCCGCTGGCAGGAAATCATCGGCCAGACCTATTTCAACCTGCAGCTGGATTTTCTCGATCCGGCGCGCTTCGAGGGCGACCTCAGCTGCTGGCAGCTGGGGCAGCAGTCGCTATCGCGGCTCAGCAGTGGCCCGCTCAGCTACCGCCGCGTGCGCGGCGAGATGCACGACACCGCCGAGGAGCAGTTCCTGGTGTCGCTGCCGCGGCAGAGCGCCATCTTTTTCAGCCAGATGGGACGCGAGGCACACTGCGGCGCCGGCCATTTCATCCTCGAACGCAGCAACGATCCCTACGAATTCCACCACACTCGCGCCAACAACCTGTGGGTGCTGAAGATCCCCGGCCACCTGCTGCGCGCACGGCTGCGCAATCCGGAACGCTACTGCGCGGTGACCTTTGACGGCAGCCACAGCATCGGCGCGCTGTTTGCCGACTACCTTGGTGCGGTCGGGCGGCGGCTGGAACAGGGCGACGACTGTCTGCACCCGCTGGTCGGCCAGCAGCTGCTGGAGCTGTTCGTCGCCGCCACCGAAGGCAATCCAGCGGTGCTCGATTCGCAGGCCTCCTGCGTGCGCGCCGCGCACCTGAACCGCATCGAACGCTATGTGCGCGCCAATCTGGCCGACACCCGCCTAGCCCCGGAGCAGATCGCCGGCGCCTGCCGCATCTCGGTGCGCTATCTGCACGACCTGTTCCGCGATACCGGCCAGACCTTCGGCCTGTGGCTGCGCGAACAGCGGCTGGCGGGCGCGCGTCAGGCGCTGGGCAGCCCGCAGCCGCAAACGCTGGCGCAGCTGGCCTACCAGTGGGGCTTTACCGACCAGTCGCATTTTTCACGGGTATTCAAGCAGCGCTACGGCTGTACACCGCGCGAGGAGCGCGAGCGGCTGCAGGCGGCGCGACAGGGCAAGGCGCACTAGCGCCGATAGTGCTCAGCCGTCGGCCTCGGCGTTGTCGGCCGGTGCATCGAACGGCTGCTCACTCTCGCCGTCCTCGTTGGCCGCATCCGGTTGCAGTGCGGCACCACCGACGATCTGGTAGCTGAACTGCCAGCGCGCGTAGCTGCGCGCGCCCTTGAATGCGGCGTCGCGCGGCTCGAACTGGTCGACCTTGAACGGCACGCCGCCGCCCAGGCTGTAGACGCCGGCGATGCCGCCATCGGGCGCGCGCAGCAGTCCCCACTGCGGTTTGCTGGTCATCGGGTCGGGATACAGCTGGCGCAGATAGCGCTGGACATTGGGATAGCGCTTGTCCAGCAGCAGGTCGGCCAGCGTCGGCGGGTAGCGTTTGGCCGCCGCCGGCGAGCGCTCGTAGTACTGGCGGATCGCCTCGCGGTACTGGTTGCCGACGAACAGCAGCTCCTGCTCGCGCTGGCGCTGCTGCACAGTGGACCACACCTCGGCGGTGGCGGCCAGGGTCCAGCCGATCACCGCGATCAGCACCAGCAGCCCGAGATAGGTGAAGCCGCGCTGGCCGGCAGCCGGCGCCGGCCGAGCGCGACGGCGCGCGCTACCACTCCTGATAGCGGCTGCCATCCTGTGCCTCGCCTTCGGCGCCGCTCTTGACGTCGAACACCCCGCCCTTGGCCGGATCGTCCGGCGGCACCACCACCCAGGTCGTGCTGCTCTCGGTAAACGGGTCTTGCGGCAGGCTGCGCAGGTACTTGTCGGTCACCAGCTGTTCCAGCGCGTCCGGATACCTGGCGCGGTCGCCATAGTACTTGTCGATGGCCTCGCGCATGATGAACAGGTCGCTGTGCAACACCGCTTCCTTGGAACGCTCGACGCTGCTGAGATAGCGCGGCACGGCGATAGTCAGCAACAGGGCGATGATGCTCATCACCACCATCAGCTCGATCAGTGTAAAGCCACGCGCTTGGTGCATTTTCATAGACACGCCCGATCTTCCCTGCCGCACGCGGCACACCACGGCGGCCGCGTTATCACCATTGCCGGTACGGGATGCCGTTCAACCCGTTGCCATCCGCCTTGGAATAGACATCAAACACATCCTCGCCCTCTTCCGGGGCGTCGGCCTCGCTGTCATAGCTGCGCAGTCCCCAGGTCTCGGCGGCGTCCTGCTGCGGGTCGGCCGCCAGCGGATCGCGTGGTAGCCGGCGCAGGAAGTAGATCTTCTTCTGCTTGTCCGGGTCCTTGGGATCGAGCACGCCCTCCACCAGCACCGCCAGCGTCTTCGGGTAGCCGCTTTCGTCGGCCGCCTTCAGGATGCGGCCGTCGTCGACCGCCTTCTTGTAGGCGTCGATGCCGTCGCGGATCTGGCGCAGCGCCACGCGCAGCTCCTGCTCCTTGCCGCGCTGCACCGTCAGCTCCGCCAGCGGCAGCGCGATGCTGGCCAGCAGCGCCACGATCGCCACGGTGACCACCAGCTCGATGAGGGTGAAGCCGCGGGCGCGGTGGCTGCCGGTTTGCGCTGGCGCCTTCATCTGTCCTCCTCGTCCGGCTACTGCGCCGGGGCCGGTGCGGCCGGTTGTGGTGTAGGTACAGGAGCCGGTGCAGTGATCGGTGCCGGTGTCGGCTGGAACGGCACGATGCCCGGTAACGGGATCATGCCCGGCACCGCCGGCGCGGCCGGTGGCACGCTGCGACTGCTCGCGCCCGAAGACGGGATCGGCGACGGCGCGCCGCCGACCGCGCCCATGCCGCCGATGCTGCTTTCGGTACCGGCGCGGAATTCGGAAATATTGCGTGCCGGCAGCGCCAGGTTGTGCACGATGTGCGGCGTGATCAGCAGCACGATTTCCGACTTGGAGCGGTTGTCGTTATTGGTGGAGAACAGGCGACCGAGCAGCGGCAGGTCACCCAGCCCCGGAATCTTGGTCACCGAGCTGCGGTCCTCGTCCTGGATCAGGCCGGCCAGTACCTGGGTTTCGCCGTTGCGCAGGCGCAGCATGGTGTCCACCGCGCGCGAGCCGATCTGGTAGGCGATGCTGTCGCCGAAGTTCACCTGCTTGACGATGCTGCTGACTTCCAGCCCGACGTCGATGGTGACGTCCTCGTCCAGGCCTATGGTGGGCTGTACCTCCAGCTTGACGCCGACGTCGAGGTAGGACACCGACTGCGCGATGCCGGCATTGACCACCGCGGTGCTGGTAAAGACCGGCACCTTGTCGCCGATGTGGATCTTGGCCTTCTCGTGGTTCTTCACGCGGATGCGCGGGTTGGCCAGCACGTTGGCGTTGGTGTCCTGCGCGCGCAGGTTGACCAGCAGCGCCGGGTTGGCGATGAAGGTGGTCAGCCGGCTGGGGTGGGCACGCAGGTCAATCACGCCCTGGGCCACGGTATTGCCCGGGGTGGTGACCTCGGAGATGGTGTTGCCACCGGTGCCCAGCACCGCGGTGGTGGTGCCGCCCTGCAGCAGGCCGTAGCCAATCTGACCCGGCCATTCGATGCCCAGGTTCTGCAGCCGGGCACGGTTGACCTCCAGCACTTCCACTTCCAGGATCGCTTCCGGCTCCGCCAGATCCTGCGACGCGATCAGTTTTTCCGCCAGCCGCACCGCCTCGGGGGTGTCACGCATCACCACCAGATTGCGCTTGTCGTCGACAAAGATGTCGCGCGTCTTCAGCAGGGTGCGGATCAGGTTGGCCGCATCCTTGGCCTCGGCATTGGCCAGGTAGAAGCTTTTCACCACCAGTTCCTGGTAGTCCTTCTGCTTCGCCGGGTTGTTGGGGTAGATCATGATGGTGCGGTCGTTGAGCACGCGGCGGTCGAGCTGGTTGGACACCAGCAGCAACTGCACCGCCTCCTCGATGGTGGTGTTGCGCACGAAGATGGTGGCCTTCAGGTCGGCGCGCACGTCCTTGTCGTAGACGAAGTTGACGCCGGCGGTGCGCGAGATGATCTCGAATACCGCCTTCAGCGACGCGTCGCGAAACTCCAGCGTGATCGGGCGGGCCAGTGCCGATTTCAGCTGCGGGCTGACGATGCTGTCGCCGACGCTCGACTCTTCCAGCCGCCGCAGCATGATCCGGGCGTCGCGATGGCGCGGGTTGTCGGCCAGCACCTGTCGTACCGTGGCCAGCGCCGGGGCCACCTCGCCTTTTTGCTGCTGCGCCTGCGCCTCGTCCAGCATCAGCCGGTGGCGCCGGTCCTGCACCAGGCCATCCAGCCCCGCCTGTGCGCGCTGGTTTTGCGGATCGAGGTTCAGCACGCGGCGGTACAGGATCTCCGCCTCGTCGAACTGGTTGTTAAGCTGCACGCTGTTGGCCTGCGCCAGCCACTGGTTGATGAAACGCTCGCGCTGGTTGTACAGGTAGCTCTTGTACTCGACATTGTCCGGAGACTGCTTGACGACCTCTTCCAGGCGGGCAAAGCCCTCTTCCGCCCGGCCGTCCAGCAGCAGCTGTTTGCCTTCCATGAAAGCCTTGTTGCTGGCACACCCCGCGAACACGGACAGGATGAGCAGCCGAAAGAGTAAGCGTTTCAATTTGCCACTCCGATCTCTAAGGTCTGTTGCATTTGCAGCGGCAAGTAGGTGAACGTCATCACCGGCGGCAGGATGCTGTCTGCCCGGTACACCCCGTCGATGACATCGCCCGTTTTCACCACCAGATTACGATCCCCTTGTGCCACGAACACGCTCACCTGGCCGTCGTCGACCGCCTTGCCCAGATAGGTGAACGGCAAGGGCGGTGGCTTCGGCGGTGCCGGTTTCGGTGGCGGCGGCGGCACATACCAGCTCTGCACCGGGAACAGGTCACGGACCTTGCCCGCGCCCAGGTCGCGCGGCAAGCTGGCCAGGCTGCCGACCTGCAGCTCGGCCGGCGGTGCGACACGGCTGCCGCGCGGACGCACCACCGCCGGCTCGACTACCGCCACCCCGGTCTCGCTCTCCGGCTGTCCGATGCCGGCAGCCAGCAGCAGGGTCAGCAGCAGTGCGCCCCCCAGCAGCAGCCAGCGTTGTCGTTGTGCAAGCATGGTCAGCTCTCCCTCAGCAGCAGCACCAGGTGGATGGCGGCATCCAGCTGCGGCTGACCGATGCTGTCACGCTTGAAGCGCAGATTGGCCAGCAACAGCGTCGGGTTCTCGGCCAGCAGCTGCGCCACAAAGGCACGCAGTTGCCGGTAACTGCCGCGCACCGGCAGCTGCACCTCGTAGCGCAGCAGCTGGCCGCTGCGGTCCGGCAGCACCTTGTAGTCGCCGCGCGGCAGCGCCAGCTGCTGCGCCTCGGCGGCGGCGTAGATCTTCTCCAGCCACAGCGGCGCGGTCTCCTGGTGCGGGAAGGCGCGATAGAAGCGCTGCAGCCGCAGTTGCGGGCTGGCCACCGGGTGGCTGCGCTGGTAGCGCAGGTGCACGATGTCGCGCTGCTGCTGCTGTGCCTGCTGTTGCAGCTGCGCCAGCTGGCCCTGCAACGGCCGCGTCAGCATGGTGTGGAACAGCAGCATGCCGATCACCAGCAACACCAGCAGCAGCAAGGGCCAGCCCGCGCGCTGGCGCAGGTAGTTCAGCCGGGGCCAGAACGTGTTCATGAGCCGGCCCTCCACTGTGCCGACAGCGAAAAGCGGATCGGCAGCTCCTTGTCCTGCTGGTTGACGTGGTGTTCCAGCAGGGTGATGTCGCCGAGCGCCGGCTGCTGGCCGAGACGCTCGATATAGGCCAGCATCGCCGGGCGCCGTTTCACCTCCGCGGTGATGCGCACCGTCTGCCGCAGGCTGTCCGGCTCCACTTCCAGCAAGGCGACCTCGTTGTTCTTGGCCGCCTCCAGCGCGTCGAACAGCTGCGGCCACGACTGGTTCAGCCGCGCCCACACCTCGTTGGCGCGGGCGATCTCGCGTTGCAGCGCCGGTGCCACGGCGGGGGCGGCGCGCGGTTGCAGCCGCTGCAACGCCGTCTCGTTGCGCGCGATCATCTGCTGCTGGCTGGCGACCTCCTGCTGCAGGGCCGCGTAGTAGCCGCCCTGCAGCAGCAACACCACCAGCGCGAGCAGCAACAGCAGGCCGCGGCCGTAGTGGTGGCGGGTTTTGACGTAGTCGAGATCGATCGCGCGCATTTCAGTCTCCCAGCAGCGCCATGCTGCAGGCAGCCCGGTCCGGTACGGACAAGGCCGCCAGTGCCGACGGCAGCGCCAGCGGGCGCAGGCGCAAGGTCTGCGGCTCGGGCCACACCACCGCGCTGCCGTCGCCGGCAAAGGCGTACACGTCCAGCGGCAGGGAGCTGCGCTGCAGGCGCAACAGCATGCGCGGCAACACCGTCGGCAAAGCGGTGGCGATGTCGCCGTCCAGCGGCTCGAACACCAGGTCGCTCCAGCCGCGCTCGTCAAAGCAGGCCAACCCCACCCGCCCCGGCTCCGCCAGCAGGAACGCGCCGCGGCCAACCTTGATCTGGCTGCGCCAATGGTTGCAGGCCGCCATCAGGTAGGGCTGCACCGACGCGAGCCGCAGGCCGGCCTCCTGCGCCAGCGCAGCGGCTTCCTGCAACAGTTCGCTGTCGATGGCGCTGGCCAGCAGCGGCCCGCCGTAGCCGCTGCCGCTCCAGCGGTACAGCCACTGCGCGGCGGCATCGCCGTACACCTGCTGGAAGGCGTGCTGCACCAGCGCCTGCCACTCTTCCGGGGTGTCCAGCCCCTCGCGCCACGGGATCAGCTGGTAGCGCACGAAGTGGTTGGACAGCACCAGCGTTGTCGCGCGCGGCGGCAGGCGCTGTTCCTGCAGCAGATCGCGCAGAGCAGCCAGTGCCGGGCGCCACGCCGGCCCCTGCTCTGCCGGCGGGCAAGCGGCCACCGCGCGCTCGACCAACCGTGGCCGCAGGCCACGCGACAGCCGCAGCCAGACCGCGCGTTCCGGCGCCAGCGACAAGCTGATTCGCTCATGCAACGAAAGTGACACGATTGATTTCCTGTAGTGTGGTTTCACCGCGCTTGACCATGTCGACCGCGGCCTCGCGCAGAAAACGGGTGCCGTTGCGACGCGCGGCTTCCTTGATGTGGCGGATCGGCTCGCGCGCCACGATCAGCTCGCGGATCTCGTCGGTCAGGCGCAGCATTTCGCCGATCGCCTTGCGTCCCTTGTAGCCGGTGCCGCGACAGTGGCCGCAGCCGCGCCCGCTGCGAAAGCCGTCGTGCGTGGCCAGCTCGGCCGGCAGGCCGGCGGCCAGCAGCTGCGCCACCGTCGGCTGTTCCGGCTGCGAGCAGAACGGGCAGTTCAGCCGCACCAGGCGCTGCGCGAAGATGCAGTTCAGCGCCGAGACAAAGCTGTACGGCTCGATGTCCATGTGGATGAAGCGGCCGATGACATCGAACACGTTGTTGGCGTGCACGGTGGTGAACACCAGGTGGCCGGTCAGCGCCGCCTGCACCGCGATCTGCGCCGTCTCGGTATCGCGGATCTCGCCAACCAGGATCTTGTCCGGGTCGTGGCGCAGGATGGAGCGCAGGCCGCGCACGAAGGTCAGCCCCTTCTTCTCGTTGACCTGGATCTGCAGCACCCCCGGCAGCTGGTACTCGACCGGGTCCTCGATGGTGATGATCTTGTCGCTGCCGGAGTTGATCTCGGTCACCGCCGCGTACAGGGTGGTGGTCTTGCCGCTGCCGGTCGGGCCGGTGACCAGCACCATGCCGTACGGCTCGCTGATGTAGCGGCGGATCTCGCCGATCAGCTGGCTGTCGAAGCCGAGGCTGTCCAGGCGCAGCTCCTGCTGGCTGTCGGTCAGCGTGCGCCGGTCGAGGATGCGCAGCACCGCGTCCTCGCCGAGGATGTTGGGCATGATGGAGACGCGGAAATCGACTTCGCGCCCCTGCATCGCAATCTTGAAGCGCCCGTCCTGCGGGATGCGCCGCTCGGCGATATCCAGCTCCGACATCACCTTCACCCGCGACACCATCTGCTCGGCCAGATCGGCGCCGTTGAGGCTGCCCACGGTCAGCAGCACGCCGTCGATGCGGTACTTCATCACCAGCCCGTTGCCTCCCGACTCCAGGTGGATGTCGCTGGCGCCCATCTTCAGCGCGTCGTAAATCACCGAGTGCACCAGCTTCACCACCTGGCTGGTGTCCTCGCTGATCGACTTGTAGGAAATGTCCTCCAGCGTCTGCGTGGTTTCGACATGGTTGGCCGCAGAGCCCAGCAGCACGTCGATGGCGCGCCAGGACTCCTCATAGCGGGTGAGGAAGGCGGCCAGATCGCCGCGGTGCACCAGATACCAGCTGGCGGCCGGCTGCACCGCGCAATGCACCCACTCCTGCAGCGCGGCATCGAACGGGTTGCTGAACAGGATGCGCAGCTCGCCATCGGCGCTACGGCAGGCCATGCACTCCTGGCGCACCGCGTCGGGATAGGCGATCACGTCGAAGGCCGGTTGCAGCTGCTCGATGTCGGCCATCGCCAGCGCCGGGTAGTGCGCGGTGGCGGCGAGGTGGCGCACGAAGGCATCCGGCGCCAGGCCGCTGCCCTCTTCCAGCACCGCCAGCAGCGGCCGCTGGTAGCGCTGCGCGTCATCGCGCGCCTGCTGCACTTGCCGGGCACTGAACGCCACCGGCTCGGGGATGGAAAGATCGCGGCTCATTGGATGCTCCCGGCCAGCTCGAAGATGGGGAGGTACATCAGCACCACCACGATGCCGATGACCAGCCCGATAAATACCATCAGCACCGGCTCGAACATGCGCATGAAGCGCTCCACCGCCAGTGCCATTTCTTCCTCATAAAAGCCGGCGATGCGGCCCATCATGCTGCCCATCTGCCCGCTACGTTCACCGACGCGCAGCATGCGCAGCGCCACCGGCGTGGTCAGCCCGTGGCTGTGCAGCGCGCCGGAAATCGGCTTGCCGTCGCTGATGTCGCGCGCCGCCTGCTGCAGCCGCAGCCGCAGCGAGGCCTGCAGCACGCCGGACACCATCGCCAGCGCCGGCACCACCGGCGTGCCGCCGACCAGCAGCATGCCCAGCATGCGGTACAGCCGCGCCAGCTGGTACAGCCGCATGCGCTCGCCCAGCGACGGGATCTTCCACAGCAACTCGCCCAGCCAGCGGATGACCTCGGGACGGGTCAGCAGGTAGCCGGCCGCGAGCAGCGACAGCAACAGTGCCGGCAGCAGGAACACGGCATAGGCCTGGAACAAATTGCCCCAGGCCAGCAGCAGCCGCGAGAACAGCGGCAGGTCGCTGCCCATCGTTTCGTAGACCTGGGCGAAGCGCGGCACCACGTAGCCAATCAGGAACAGCAGCACCGCGCCGCCGGCCAGAATCAGCAGCGCCGGATAGATGGAGGCGCTGATCACTTTCTTGCGCACCGCATCGACCTGGGTCTGGTAGGCCAGGTAGCGGCCGAGCGCATTCTGCAGGTCACCGGTTTTCTCGCTGGCGCGCACGGTGGCGACATACAGCGAAGGAAATGTCTCCGGGAACTGCTGCAGCGCCACCGACAGCGACAGGCCCTCGTGCAGGCGCTGGATGATCTGGCTCAGGATGCGGCGCGACTCCGGGCGCGACTCTTTCTCGTTCAGCGCCTCAATGGCCTCCACCAGCGCCAGCCCGGCCTCCAGCAGCGCCAGCAGTTCCTGGGTAAACAGCGCCAGCTGGAAACCGGAACGCGACCATGTCCACGAGAAGCTGCGCTGCCTGACCGCCAGCACGGCATAGCCCTGATCCTGCGCCTGGCTGACGGCTTCGCCATCGCTGCCGGCTTCCAGCACCAGTACCGCTACCTCGCCATCAGGGTTGATGGCCTTGATCTCGAAATACATGATGTTCCTGACCTAGCTGCCGATATCGGCATCCTCGCCCGAGCCACCGGACTGACCGTCCTTGCCGTAGCTGTACAAGTCATATTCGCCGCGCTCTCCCGGCTGGCGATACTGGTAGGGCCGTCCCCACGGGTCCGGCGGTGGCGCCTTCTTCAGATACGGCCCCTGCCACTTCGGCTCGTCGGCCGGGCGCGCATACAGCACCGCCAGACCCTGTTCGGTGGTCGGATAGTGGCCGGTATCCAGCCGGTACTGGTCGAGCGACTTTTCCAGCGCATCCACCTGGGCCTGCGCCGTCTTCACCTCTGCCTTGCCGACCTGCGCGAAATAGCGTGGCGCCACATAGCCGGCCAGCAGGCCGATGATCACCAGCACCACCAGCAATTCCAGCAAGGTGAACCCCGCGCTGCCGAATCGCTTCCGAGAAAGGCTATACATAGATTCACGCCTCGATCCGCCGGCCTGCCCTGCCCTGACGGTGGCCTGCCACGCAGTAAGCTACTTGACCCAGTTGTCAATTATGCTTACAACAGAATTTAGATAAATACATTTATAGAAGGACACGCCGGCTTTCGCCATCCATTCTTTAGTGCTAGATGCAATGCAAAGACAACGCATATGGCTTTCGCTAGCGAAAACGGATGGGAGGCCGACAGGGACAGGCCGGAAGCGCCGGGGATCAGTCCGCATGACGCGAGACCGGGGAAAAAAGCACTGCCGGCAGCTGTAACCGGAAACACGGCGGCAGCAGTGGCACACTTTAAGAAAAGTGCGGCAACCGGGGCGGCGGCGACAGGCAATTCGCGGCAAATGCCGGGCGGCAAACTATACTTTTTTTCAACCGTACTGAATCGGATAGCACATCACAACAGGTCGCGCCATGTACACCAGCCACTATGGCCTTGCCGACTCTCCGTTCTCGATTGCGCCCGATCCGCGCTATCTGTTCATGAGTCAGCAGCACCGCGAAGCGCTAGCCCACCTGATGTACAGCATCAGGGGTGAAGGCGGCTTCGTATTGCTGACCGGCGAAGTCGGCGCCGGCAAGACCACGCTGTGCCGCTGCTTTCTGGAACAGCTGCCCGCGCACTGCGATGTCGCCTTCGTCATCAATCCCAAACTCACGGTGCCAGAGCTGCTGGCCACTCTCTGCGAGGAGCTGCAGATCACGCTGCCCGCCGAGCACGGCAACAAGGCCTGCATCGACCTCATCAACAAGCACCTGCTGGCTGCACACGCGCAAGGGCGCACCACGCTGCTGATCATCGACGAAGCGCAGAACCTGAGCGACGAGGTGCTGGAGCAGGTGCGGCTGCTGACCAATCTGGAAACGCACGAGTGCAAGCTGCTGCACATCATCCTGCTGGGGCAGCCGGAACTGCGCGACAAGCTGGCACGGCCGGAATTGCGGCAACTGTCGCAGCGCATCGTCGCCCGCTACCACCTCGGCCCGTTACAGCGCGACGAAATCGCGCCCTATATCCAGCACCGGCTGAGCGTGGCCGGCAGCCATCTCGACCTGTTCCCGCCGGCGGTGATGCGGCTGCTGTTTGCCTGTACCGGCGGCGTACCGCGCAAGCTGAACGTGCTGTGCGACCGCGCCCTGCTCGGCAGCTACGCCCAGGGCAAGCCCCGCGTCGACCGTGCCACGGTGCGGCAGGCGGCACGGGAGGTGTTCAACAGCAGCCCGATCCGCCCGTGGCACAGGCTGGCCCTCGCCAGCGGCGCCCTGCTCAGCACCGTTGCGGTCGCCACCGCGCTGTTCTATGGCGCGCAACCGGCCGGCCAGCGCCCGATCCCCTCAGCTGCAAACAACGCCGCCCGTACCACGGCAACCCTTGCCACCGCACCGGCACAGCCAGCCGCCTCCGCCGTCGCTCCCCGCCCCACCGCCGCACTGGCGCGCCTGCCATCGCCGCTGCCGGCCGCCGGCCTCGCGCAGGCACTGGCGTACCGCACACTGCTGGGGCAATGGCGGATTCCGGCACCGGTCAGCGATGAAGCCGGTGCCTGCCAGCAGGCCGAACTGTTCGGCGCCCGCTGCCTGAGCGGCAGCGGCGATCTGGACAGCCTGCGCCGCCTCAATCTGCCGGCGGTGTTGCAGCTGCACCAGCCCGCTGGCCAATTGCAGCACCTGACCTTGCTGGCACTACAAGGCGAGCAGGCGCGGGTGACCATCGGCCAACAGGCGCACGTGCTGACGCGACAGGCGCTGGCACAGGCATGGAACGGACGCTACACCGTGCTATGGATGCCACCGCCGCACTATCAGCAGCCGCTGGCACCCGGCAGCCGCAGCCTGGCGGTCGCCTGGTTGCGGCAACAGCTCGGTCAGCTACCGGCGGCCGGCGGCAACACGTTAGCCGCAAGCTACGATGCCGGGCTGGCTGAGCGGGTACGCCACTTCCAGCTGCAGCACGATCTGCCCGGCGACGGCATCGCCGGGCCGCTGACCCTGATACGGCTGGCTCAGGCCGGCAATCCTGACTCGCCACACCTGAGCGCCACCGCGCCCGTCACCATCCGGAGGGAGTGATCATGTCCTACATACTCGACGCCTTGCTCAAGGCCGATCAGGAACGACAACGCCACAGCACGCCGACCGTGCACTCCATCCACGCCGCGCAGAGCATCCAGCCGACGCAGGGCAAACCGCGCTGGCGCTACCTGCTGCTGATCCTGCTGCTGGGCAGCGGCATCGCCGCGGCCGGCATGCTGTTCGGCTGGCAGGCGCTGGCGACGATCCGGCCGGCCACGCCCCATGCAGCCGACAGCAACAACCTTGCCCTTAACAGCAATACACCGCCGCCGGCCGAAGCGAAGGTGGCTTACCTGCCGCCAGCGGACAGCCTGCCGCCGGCCAGGCAAAGTGATGCCGAGTCGGAGCCGGCGTTGCCAGCCCCCCCCGCCCCGGCGCCCAGTCGCAAGGAAAACCGTGTCGCGGCGGCAAGCAAGCCGGCCACGCAAACGACAGTGGCCCCGGCGCCAGCGGCCGAAGCCACCATCAGCCGCATCGACAACCGCGTCTTCAACCTGCGCGAGCTGCCGGCAGCACTACAAAAAGAGATTGGTGACAGTGTCGTGATCTCCGGCTTCTCCTCCTCCGCCGAAGACTCGGAACGACTGGTAATCATCAACGACCGGGTACGGCGCGCCGGTGACGACGTCGTGGCCGGCATGACACTGGAAAGCATCCAGGCCGATGGCGTGATCTTGAACTACAAGGGCTATCGCTTCCGTAGCGGAAGTTTCTGACGTTTCACCCACCAGAGGAAACCATCATGGCACTCCTTGCTTGCTTGCCCCGGGCAGGGCCGGTTCGCTGCCGGCAAAGACCGGCGCTGCTGACCGTATTGCTGCTGCTCCTGGCGCCCATCGTCGACGCCAACATCTATGCCTTTACTGATGCCGATGGCACCACGCACTTCAGCAACGTGCCGCAGGACAAGCGTTACCGGCTGGCACTGAGCACGCCGCGCGACAACGGCGAAGTCACTGCCGGCAAGCGCGTGGCGGGTGCGCAGTATCGCGCCAGCCAGCGCGCGCGCTGGAGCCAGCTGATCGACAGCACCGCACAGAACCTGAACCTGGACGCCGCCCTGCTGCACGCGGTCATCGCCACCGAATCCGGTTACAACTGGCGCGCGGTGTCGCCCAAAGGTGCGATTGGCTTGATGCAGTTGATGCCGGCCACCGCCGGACGCTATGGCGTGACCAACCTGTACGACCCGGGACAGAACGTCCGTGCCGGCGCGCAATACCTGCGCGAGCTGATGGGCCGCTTCGACAACGACCTACGGCTGGTGCTGGCGGCCTACAATGCCGGCGAACAGGCGGTGGCACGTTACGGCAACCGCGTGCCGCCCTATCAGGAGACCATGCAGTATGTACCGCGCGTGCTAGGCAACTACGCACGCAATCAACAGCGACCCCAAGCCGCTCCCGAGTACTGATCAAACCCGGAAAATGCTGATGGCGGCAGGAAATTCTTGCCATTTTGCTGTCGCCATATTTTAAATATTTCGTTGAATCTATTATCACAATGACCTACGATACAGCGTACCAATCCGCCAAAGAAAGGAAGGAGGCAAACCACGGTTAGCGCGTTCTGTAATCGCACCGGCCACTCGCGGCAGACCCTGCCGGAGGGGGTCGAATCTGGCTGGCAAACTGCAGCCACTGGCATCGAACAAAAGCGGCAGAACAGTACTGGCGGTATTTTTTCTATATGTACGCAGGAGGGGATCTCGCGCGATTCCTAGGCAAGGAACCGCCTTTGATAGCTTCAAAGGAGGTGTAACATGAGTCCCAACGGCCTCGGGAAGCTGCATCAGGCTTCCGGAATACACATACCCGCCACCTGTAGTACGGCGGGCTTCAAACAACCCCTATTCAGGTTTTTCGCCCTGCTGTTCAGCACGCTGTTCCTGCTGCTGACCGCCAATCCGGCCTCCGCCGTGGCTCCCGACAGCATACAAAATACGCTGGAAGGCTGCCGCAACAATGGCGACATCACGCTGCCCAATGGCAGCGGCCAGTTCATCTGTCCCGATGCGGCCTACACTACCGGCAACCTCGGCAAGGGCTGGAACGAGCTGGATCTGGTGCCCTACCGGCTGACCGTCGATGCCGGCAACTCTGCACCGGCAACCCAGCAATACACCATCGCGGTGGTAGTCGATCATGAAGATGCCGGCAAACCCGGCTACGACGTGCTGTCGACACTGACCAAGAACGTGGCACTCTCCAGCGGCACCTGCTCGATTCAAAGCGTCGGCGCCCAGACAGTACTCAGCCCCGGCATCGGTGGTACCGACAAGTCGCTGTACCGGCTGGTCACCATCAACCAGAACAAGAACAGCACTTGCGTGTTTGACTACTATGCGCGGCTGGCACTGGGTTCGCACCTGTACCCGGGATCGTCGTTGCACGCCAACCTGACCAACGAGGCCTTCGGCACTGCCGGTATCGGCGCGCGTGACGTGTCCATCCCGGTGAAAGAAATCCTGCCGCAAGAGCTGCGCAAGGACATGACTGCCAGTCAGGACACCGACTACACCTGGAACATCACCAAACAGGCCAACCCGACCGATGTCTCCTTCGGCAACGTCTGCGCGGAAGGTTTTGATGACCAGCTACCGGTGGAAATCACCATCCAGTGGACGCGCTCGGCCGCCATCAACGGCATGATCACCGTCACCACCAACGTCTACGCCAAGAACCCGGCATCGCGCACCATCACCGTCAGTGTCTCCGACAAGATCTACAAGGGCCTGACCCCAACCACCCAGGTCGGCAGTACCGCGAACTCGGGCGAGGTTGATGTTGCTGCCAAGACCGAAGTACTGGTGCTCACCAACCAGCAGACTCTGCCAGCCAGTGATGGCGATCAGGGCGCCTTCAACGATGTGGCCACCGCGACCTACATCGACAAGGCTACCGGTATAGCGGTACCGGGTAACACCACCGCCACCGCCAGTGCCGCCATCAGCACCGGCACCACCACCAACGCCACCGCGGTCATCACCGACACCGAGTCGATCACTGGCAATTTCCTGCAGTTCTCGGTCGATAGCCTGGGCGGCAGCGTCGCCGGCAGCTTCAATCCGGCTTATGTACTGGGTACCAAAACTGTCGGTCCGGTTAACTGGACATCCGGTGAACAAAGCAGCAGCGGTTCGGTTGTGTTCAACAAGACCATTCACCTGAATGGCCAGAAAATCACTTCCGGCACCCTGACTGACACTGCGACACTGACACCGAAAGATGGCAGCCCGCAGGTCTCCGGCCCAGTCAATGTGGCCATCGTGTCGAGTTCGGCTGCAGAGCTGAAGATCGACAAGAGCATCGACGCGGAATCGATGTCGTTCCTGGCAGCGGGTGAGAAATACGTGATCCGCTTCACCATTACCCGCCTGGGTGATGCGACCTACCAGGACCACAAAGAGCTGACCTTCAACTTCGGCGATAGTGGTGCCACCAAATCGGTCTCCCTGACCGGACTGGTACCGGATACCTATCAAGTGGTTGAGGAAACCGTGTTCGTCAATGCGGCCAACGTTGAAGCGATCGGCGTGCTTGCCGATGCGACCAGCAACTCGCGCAGTGTCGACCTGACTGTCACCGACAGCACACCGATCTGCCTGGGCACTGCCGTGTTCGCCAACAAGCGGGCATTTGGTCCGGCCACCGCCGAAGTGCAGAAAGTCACCGATCCGGTGTTGCAGTCTGGTGATCCCGACTTCAAGTGGAGCTTTACCCTGACTGGCCCTGGCGCAGGCATTGGTGTAGTTGCCGAAGCTGATGCCGGTGGTGCTGCCGTCGCATTCGAAGCCGGCGGCCAGCCGTTCTCGCTTTCCGAAGGTGTCTACACCGTGACCGAAACGCTGAAGAGTGGCTGGGACTTGAACAGTGTCAACAGTAACCCTGCTGCCACCACCTGCACCTTTACCGTCAATTACCCAGCCGATGCCGGCAAAGTGTTCTCCTGCCTGTTCAAGAACACCAAGCGGGCCGAGGTCGAGGTAATCAAGACCTTCAAAGGCGCACCCATCACTGGTAGTGAAGTGTTCACCTTCAGCCTGCGTACCGGCGCATCGGCCGCAGCGGATGGCACCATCCTGCAAACCCTGCAGGCCAATGCCGGCAACGGTGGCACCATTACCTTTGACAAGGTGGTTCCCGGCAACTACCAACTGTGCGAACAGGGTATTCCGGTTGGCTGGACAACTTCTCTGTCCTCCATGCCAGGCGCCTTCTCGCCACCAAATGGCGGTGACAACAGCACCACTTGCGTCGGCTTTAGCGCCGCTGCCGGTCAGTCTGTGAGCTTCACCATCGACAACGTACCACCGCCGGAAGGCCAAGCCCGCACCATCGGCTACTGGAAAAACTGGGCTTCCTGCAAACAAAGTGGCGGCAAGCAAGCGCCTGTTCTCGACCGTACCATGGCCCTGGCTGAACCTACCGGTATCCAGGTAAACAGCTTCTACCTGCACGGTGATGTGGCCAACCCTGACGTGGCACCGGATTGCAGCAAGGCAGTCAACTTGCTCAACAAGTCCACCTTTGGCGGTACCAAGAAAGCCAGCGACCCGCTATTCAACATGGCGGCACAACTGGTAGCGGCTGAACTGAACTACGCGGCAGGGGCAGGTACCTGCGCCAAAGTCAGCACTGCCATTACACAGGCCAACGCACTGCTGACCAAGTACCAGTTCACTGGTTACGGCTACACCGGCAAGGTCAGCGCCACTGACGCCAGCCTGGCCAATAGCCTGGCCACTCGACTGGACAACTACAACAACAACCTGCCAAGCGCCTGCCTGTAACCCAGACTGGCGTATCAAAAAAAGCCCGGCGCAAGCCGGGCTTTTTGTTGCTGGTGCTGGGGCTCCGCCTTATCTGGCAACCTGCACCGATACCACTGCACTGGCGGTGGCGGCACCGTCGCTGATGCTGTAGCTGAAGCTGTCACTGCCCTTGAACTTGCCGTTCGGGGTGTAGGTGATGCTGCCGTCGCTATTGAGCACCGCCTTGCCACGCGCCGGCACGCCCACGGTCTTGACCTGCAGCGGCTTGCCCTCCGGATCGTAGTCATTGCCCAGTACGACTACCCTGATGGCGATACCAACCTTGGTCGCACCGCTGTCATTGACCGCTACCGGCGGCTTGTTGCTGGTGCTGGTCGTGCCGCTGGCCACCACATACGTGGCGCTGGCCGTGGCGCGATAGCTGCTGCTGCCAACGTTGGCCGCAAGCACGCTGAAGCCGTAAGAGCCGGCAGCCGCCGTCGCCGCCGAGCTGACGCTCAGCGTGGTGCTGGTGCTGGCACCCGGCGCCAGTGTCAGCGTCGACAGAGGCAGGCTGCTGCTCCAGCCGGCCGGCACCGTGGCCGCCAGGCTGAACTGAGAACTGCTGCAGGCACTGGAATCGGTATTGGTCACGCTCAGGCTGAAGCTTGCCGCCGTGCCGGCAGCCACCGACGGGCTTTGCCCCGGCGTCAACACCACACTCGGATTGCCACGGGTGCACACCGGCTGCACCGGCGTTTGCCCGCCGGTCGCCACACTCACCGTGGCACCGCTGCTGCTCAGCGACAGCAGCGAAATGCTCACCCCGCTACCGCTATCAGTGAAGGTCTTGCCCACCGCCAGCGGCGAATCGCTGATGTCATCGGTGGCCGAGCTGTTCGGCGTCAGGTCGAGCAGGTCGCTGGTGTCACCGCTGTTGTCGGTACCGGTACGCACCAGCACGCCATTGACCGCCTGCGGGAAGCGCGAGATGTCGCTGTCGAAGCCCAACGGCTGGCGGAACTCGACGTAGTACCAGCTCTTCTGCCCGGTTGTCGCATCCACCCCCTTCAGCACCTTCAGCGCCTTGATGCCACTGCCGGCTGCCGCGTACGGCGCCAGCGTGACGGTGGTGCTACCGCTTTCCACGGTGGCGATGGCGGGCGACAGATTGTAGTTCAGCCAGCCCAGACGCTCTTTCTGGAACGCGTTGTAATGCACGCCGCCATTACCCATGGTATCGAAGGCGTCGCCGTACTCGCTGCGGCTGCAGCTGCTGCCCAGCGTGGTCGCGCCGCAATCCAGCGAGTGCGAGTGCCACAGGCCCAGGTTGTGTCCCATCTCGTGCGTCACCACCCCGCGATACAGCGCGCCGTTCAGCCACGACGACGACGGCGAGCCGCCGACGGTCCCCATGCCGGACCAGGTGCAGGCACTGTTTTTCGGCATCACGTAGATGCGGCGCGGATACAGCGTCAGGTCGATGCCGGCGGCCTTGGCGGCCTGGTTGGCGTAGGCGGCCACGTTGTCCGGGCTGCAGGTCTGGTTGATCGGCAGCGTCAGCCAGCCGAAGACATTGCCGTTCAGCCACGTCTGCTGCGACGAGTTTTCCTTGATGAAATCGCTGCTGCTGCCAAACACGGTGGTGTTGGCCTGGCTCGCGGTATACGGCTGCGTCTGGTTGTCCTGGAAGTTGACCAGCAGCACCGCGGTTTTCTGTTCGCCAAAGGTATTCGGCGCGGCAAGTGCCAGCACCTGGTAGCTGGTGCTGCCGGTGCTGTCCAGCGCCAGCACATTATTGCTGAGCGAACCCTTCACCCGCACCTTGGTACCGCTCGGCTGGCGCGGGCCCTTGCCCTTGAACTTCAGCTCGACGCGGCCCTCTTCCGTCTTCAGGTAGTAGCGGTTGCCGGTGGTCTTGTCGAAGTAGTGAACGTGGATCACCTCCAGCTCACCCTCGCGCTCCACTGCAGCCGCTGCCGTCGCGGTGCCCTGGTTCTGCGGCAGGGCCTTGCTGCTCTGGGCCATGCCAGGGGCGGCAAACAGGGTCAAGACAAGTGACAACATGGTGCCGGTGCGTGCCATCAGGCGCGGCCAACCTGGCGCTGCTGCAATAGACATAATTTCCTTTCGTGTAACCCGGGCTTGTTGCCGACCGGCGGCGCCTAGCACCCTGCCCGATCCGGCAATACCCTTTTCCTGCGTGGCGGCGGCAGCCGGAAACGGCACCGCATCGTGTCCGCTCCCGGCCGCAGGCAACACGCCACAACCAAGCCTTGCTTCGTATCCGCCGATGGATCCGGCGTGCTGTCTTGATGACACCCACTACCCGCACAACAGGACGCGCCCCCTTTTTGGCATCCCGTCGCCAGGCGCTGGCGCCGGCCATTTACCTTGCTGACATCTGTTGCTTTACTTGCAACTGGTTCTTTTAAAAACAATAACCGAAAGATGTCAGATACAAACAGTCAAGTCAGTTCACATAGTCTGGCCACAAGGCCGACACCGTGATTCCACGTCCGAACCTATCGGATGACGTCGCTACTATACATAGTTGCTGAGGAGTTACCGCCCCGTTTTTCGGCTGATTCAAAAAATAGCACGCACGATATATGTCTTTGTTTTAATTAAACAAACATCATTTCATCAATCAGATAAATGACGGCTTTACCGGCGATATCTTTGGAAATTTTGCAACGGGTCATTCCGTTCATCTTTATCCCGTTCGAACGGCTAGCTGCGCTGAAAACCGGGCGCAAAATACCCGCCAGCACGGCGCCAAAGCACAGCACTGCCGCCAGCCATCGGCACGGTAAAAAGCCGTGCCGGCGGCAGCGCAAGCAGATAAACAGGGGAATGAAAACGGAGAACAGATGAAGGCGTAACCTGCATTGCCAGCGCGCGCCAGGGCCAGCGCGCAAGGCGCACACCACGATAAGCAGCAAGCAGAGCAACAGTGCCGGTGGCAAGCGCGCCACTGGCGGGGGGCAGCGAAACATCGGCGCCGGCGGCAAAGCGACAGCAATTTAACGATCCGCCGCGTTTTACACGCTTTCGCCACCGGCAACCACGCGCAAACCCCCATGGCACGGTCATCACCAATCGGCGCGTCGCAATGCGAATAGCAAAAACAACATTAAAATCAATAAGCTGTCATTTCAAACATGCCAAAAGCGCATATTTTTTTAAAAACAGGCTTGACGCGGTCAAAAGCAGACGTTAAAGTGCACGCCAATTCGTGATGCAGCACTGTGACACGAAGCCAGTGGGGGTATAGCTCAGCTGGGAGAGCGCTTGCATGGCATGCAAGAGGTCAGCGGTTCGATCCCGCTTATCTCCACCACTTCAGTCCCTATAGTTTAGCGGTTAGAACACTGCCCTTTCACGGCGGCGGCCGGGGTTCGATTCCCCGTGGGGACGCCAGAATATGAAAAGCCCGTTACCTCGGTAACGGGCTTTTTGCATTGGCGGCCAACCTTGGCCGTACCCCGCCCTCCTGCTCCAGGTACGAATCACGCGGCAAAAACGGCATCGGCTGTGGCGATGGTTTGCCCGCCATTTTGCCGGCAGCGTACAATAGCCGTTTTTCCGTATTCGCTGGCCAGCCAACATGATCCGCACTCGCTTTGCCCCCAGCCCGACCGGCTTCCTGCACATCGGCGGTGTCCGCACCGCGCTGTTCTCCTGGGCGTTTGCCCGCAAACACGGCGGCACCTTCGTGCTGCGCATCGAAGACACTGACCTAGAGCGCTCGACCCCGGAATCGGTCAAAGCCATCCTCGACGGCATGCACTGGGTCGGCCTCGACTACGACGAAGGCCCGTTCTACCAGACGCAGCGCTTTGACCGTTACAAGGAAGTGATCCAGCAACTGCTGGCATCTGGCCACGCCTACCCGTGCTACTGCAGCAAGGACGAGCTGGAAGCGCTGCGTGCGCAGCAGGAAGCCAACGGCGAGAAGCCGCGCTATGACCGCCGCTGGCGCCCGGAAGCCGGCAAGACCCTGCCGCCGCCACCGGCCGGCGTGCAGCCGGTGATCCGCTTCAAGAACCCGCTGGATGGCGTGGTGGCGTGGGATGACGCGGTCAAGGGCCGTATCGAATTCGCCAACACCGAACTGGACGACCTGATCATCGCCCGTCCGGACGGCAGCCCGACCTACAACTTCTGCGTGGTGGTCGACGACTGGGACATGAACATCACCCACGTGATCCGCGGCGACGACCACGTCAACAACACCCCGCGCCAGATCAACATCCTCAAGGCGCTGAACGCACCGCTGCCGGTGTACGGCCACCTGCCGATGATCCTCAACGAGGACGGCCAGAAGATGTCCAAGCGCCGCGACGCGGTGAGCGTGGTGGACTACGCAGACAAGGGCATCCTGCCAGAAGCGCTGCTGAACTACCTGGCGCGCCTGGGCTGGGGCCACGGCGACGACGAACTGTTCGACATGACCCAGTTCGTGGAATGGTTCACGCTGGAAGCGGTCAGCGGCTCGCCTAGCCGCTTCAACCACGAGAAATTCCTGTGGCTGAACGCGCAGTACATCAAGGCCGCCGACAACGCGCGCCTGGCCGAGCTGATCGCCGGCCGCCTGGCTGCGGCCAACGTTGACACCACCGCCGGCCCGGCGCTGGCTGACGTGATCGCACTGGTGAAAGAGCGGGTGCAGGATCTCAACGCGCTGGCCGTGGAAGTGGACTACTTCTACGCCAAGCGCGAGCCTGCCGCCGCCGACATCGACAAGCACCTGTCCGCCGACAGCCACGCGCGCATGCTGCGCTTTGCCGAGCGTCTGGCAGCACTGGACAGCTGGACCGCCGAGAGCATCCACGAGCTGTTCAAGCCGTTCTGCGCCGACGAGGGCATCAAGATGGGCCAGCTGGGCATGCCGCTGCGCGTGCTGGTGTGCGGCACCGCGCAAACGCCATCGGTGGACGCCGTGCTGGCGCTGATCGGCAAGGACGAGGTGCTGCGCCGCATGCGCGGCTAAGCCAGCGCCCCGCCGCTGACGCGCAACACAAAGCCCCGCCAGTGCGGGGCTTTTTTGCGGCTGCGGCCAAGGTTGGCCGCAACAAGTTTAGGGCGCCTCGAAAAGCCCTGGTTTCCAAGCGAGACAAGGTGCGAGCGAAAAATTCTGACGTTGCATATGGTTGATATGTAAGGAGGAATTTTACGTGAGCAACGCCATATCGCAACGAAAGCAGGGGTTTTTCGAGGTGCCCTTTATTCTTCCACCGTTACCACCGCGTCGTGATTCATGCGCGCCAGCATCGCCCACGCCGCCGCCAGCTCGCCGGCGCCGACGTGCGACACATCCAGCACGTATTCCTTGTGACTGCTGAGCAGCACCACGCAGGCACTGCCCCACACTACCGACAGCAGCCGCTCGTTGGGATCATCATCGTCCGAACTCACCACGATGCCGTGCTCGTCCGCCGACAGCCGGTCATCGACATGGCGCGACAGCACCAGACTGTTGCTGGCATACCGGCCGAGGGAAAAATCGAGACTAAGGCCATCGCCGTCATCGGCGGCAATGGAAGAAACAAACTGGCTCATGGCGGGGTCCTGCGGGCATTGACGATGATAGACATCATAGCGCGGGCCGCAGCGTACTGCAGCCGCGCGACCTGCGGCCAACCTTGACCTCAGGCGAAAAAAAATGGCGGATCGCAGGATCCGCCGAGCAGCCTTGAATGCCAGGAGTGTTTCAAGGAAATCCGCCGCGCCGCATGGCCCACAGGCCACCACGGCGCGGATAAAACGCTTACTTCCAGTTGGCCGGGAACTTGTAGCCGGCAAACTTCTGTTTCGCCCAGGCACGGAAGGCCGGCGAGTTGTAGGCGGCGATCACGTCCTTGGCCCACGGCTTGTTGACGTCAGCCGCACGCACCACACCCCAGTTGACGTAGGCATAGCTCTTTTCCTGGTACACGGCTTCGGTCAGCTTGATGCCGGAGCTCACGGCGTAGTTGCCGTTCACCACCGCGAAGTCAACATCGGCACGCGAGCGCGGCAGTTGCGCGGCTTCCAGCGGCACGATCTTGATCTTCTTGACGTTGACTTCGATGTCCTTTTCCGACGCGGTCAGCGGGTTGATGCCCTTCTTCAGCTTGACCCAGCCCAGATCGTTCAGCATCACCAGCGCGCGGGCGAAGTTGGACGGATCGTTCGGTGCTGCCAGGGTGCTGCCGACTTTCACGTCCTTCAGCGACTTCAGCTTGCCGGCGTAGATGCCCAGTGGCGCGGTCGGCACCTGGAACACTTCTTTCAGCTGCAGCTTGTTTTCGCGGGCGAAATTGTCGAGGTAAGGCTTGTGCTGGAACACGTTGACGTCCAGCGAGCCTTCCTGCAGCGCCAGGTTAGGACGCACGTAGTCGGTGAATTCCACCAGTTTCACGCTGTAGCCCTGCTTTTCCAGCAGCGGCTTGATCTGTTGTTTCACCTGGTCGCCGAAGTCGCCAACGGTGGTACCGATGACGATTTCCTTTTTCGCCGGGTCGGCAGCGTAAACGTTGGCCGCAGCGGTCAGGCCGATGGCGGCAACAGCGATGGATTTCAGTACGAGTCTGCGCATGGTGTTCTCCTTGTGAGAGGCTTTGTCCAATGGCGTGGCGTCTGCGTGAACGCCCGCCGCTTTAAATTAGGGTGCTTAACGTTTGTCGAGGCGGGCCGCGAGGTGGTTGCCGGCAAACTGGATGATCTGCACGATCACCACCAGCAGCAGCACCATCGCTACCATCACTTCGGTCTGGAAGCGGTAGTAGCCGTAACGGATGGCCAGGTCACCGATGCCGCCGCCGCCAACCACGCCGGCCACCGCCGAGTAGCTGAGGAAGCTGATGGTGAGGATGGTCAGGCTGGAGATCAGGCCGGCACGGGCCTCGCCCAGCAACACCTTCCAGATGATCTGTGCCGGGCTGGCGCCCATCGCCTCGGCGGCCTCGATCACGCCGCGCGGGATCTCGCGCAGCGTCTGCTCCACCAGCCGCGCAAAGTACGGGATGGCGGCAAACGACAGCGGCACCGCAGCAGCGATCGGGCCGATGGTGGAGCCGACCAGCACACGCGTCAGCGGCACCAGCGACACCATCAGGATGATGAACGGGAAGGAGCGCACCAGGTTGACGAACCAGCCGACCACGCCGTTAACGAAGCGATTGGCGAACAGCTGCCCCGGCTGGGTCAGGTACAGCAGGATGCCGAGCGGGCCGCCGACCACGATGGCGACGGTCAGGCCGATGGCCAGCATCAGCCCGGTTTCCGCGCTGGCTTGCCAGATTTCCGGCGCCAGATCTGACAGGTTGGCCAGTGCCTGGGCAAAAGTCAGTTGTTCATCCATTTATGCGGCCTCCAGCAGCGATTTGGCCAGCGCCGAGCGCGCCGCGACCTGTTTGTCGGTGACTTCCAGCAGCTCGACCACTTCGCCGGCGTCGAGCAGCGCGGCACGGTGGCAGATGGAGCGGATGACGTGCATTTCGTGGGTCACGATCACCACGGTGACGCCGAAGCGGGCATTGATGCCCTGCAGGCAGTCGAGAATCGACTGCGTGGTCTTCGGATCCAGCGCCGAGGTCGGCTCGTCGGCCAGGATCACATGCGGACGCGGCGCCAGCGCACGGGCGATGCCGACACGCTGCTTCTGGCCGCCGGACAGCTGTGCCGGATAGTGGCCGGCACGGTCGGCGAGGCCGACGATGTCCAGGCACTCCGCCACGCGCTGATCAATATCCGCGCGGCTCCAGCCGGCGATCTCCAGCGGAAAAGCAATGTTGGCCGCCACGGTGCGGTTGGCCATCAGGTTGAACTGCTGGAACACCATGCCGATATTCTGGCGCGCGCGGCGCAGCTCGGCGGCAGACAGGCCGGTCAGATCACGGCCGTCAACATTGACGCTGCCGTGGTCGGGGCGTTCCAGCAGGTTGATCAGTCGCAGCAGCGTCGATTTGCCGGCGCCGGAAAACCCGATCAGGCCGAAAATCTCGCCCGCCTTGATATGGAGGGTGGTGTCGCGCACGGCGTCAAACCAGCCGCCTTCAGGGCGACGGAAGCGCTTGTGTACGTTTTTGAGGTGAATCATCCTGGACTCCGAAGCAATAAAGCCCGCCGGGTTTGCGCTGGCGGGCTTTATCACGTGGAATCTTCGGTATCGAAAATTGGGAGAATCGTTTGATAAAACAATCCCCACGCTTTAGCTGTTTTACGCCCGCAAGCTGTGTTCAAATCGGCGTTAATCAAGTTGTTGTACACAATTGAACAATATACATTCGTTTGTGTCAATCGCTGCGATGCACCATATTACTCTTATGTCGCAAAATTGCAAACATTAGTTTTAATATAACTTTCAGCAATTTAAATATTGTATCCAGTGCCAGACACTGGCAGTGGCCGCCGACACGCGATCACGCTGCCATCTGCCCTTATCTCGCGCTAAAACAGGCGCTTAGCTGGCCCAGCTCGCCGTAGCGCAGGGTCGCCTCGCTGTCCGTCGCCAGCGTCAGTACGCCGGCATAGGAGCCGGTAATCACCACCTGCCCCGGCAGGATCGCCTCGCCGCGCGCGGCGAGGAAGCCCTGCAGCCAGTACAGCGGCGCCAGCGGATCGCCGGCCGGGTGCACGCCGGCCAGTGTTTCCTCGCGCTCTCCCTGGTTCAGCACCAGCGGCAACGTCGTGGCCGCAAAGGCGGCGTCGCGCTCGACCTGCGGCCCCAGCAGCAGGCCCTGGTTGACCAGACCGTCGGCCAGCGACTGCAGGAACGACGGCTTCGGCGCCGGCTGGTAGCGGCTGTCGATCAGCTCCAGCGCCAGATGCACGCGGGTGATGGCGGCGCGGATCTCGGCCTCGGTGTAGGGTTCGGCGCGCAGCGGCAGGCCGCCGTCGAAGACGAAGGCCAGTTCCGGCTCGACGCGCACCGCGCCGTCGCGCAGCCACACCGGGCACGGCGCGGTGCTGTGTATGCTGCTGGCGTGGATAGTGGTCGCGTAGATCGGCGCGGCAACGGTCTTGTCGCTGTCCGGCAGGCCGCACTTCCAGCCGCCGATGGCGTCGTTGAGCAGGCCGGAGACGGCCTGCTGGATCGCCAGCGCGTCGGCCAGCGTCTGCGGCGCCTGGACGTCGGCCAGCAGCGGGCCCTGGCTGCCGCTGAGGCGGCGCGCCGCGAGGGTGATGGCGGCGGCGCGGATATCGGATGGATTCATGAGCGAATGAAAACGGGTGGCAAAGCGCCGTTGTACCTGTCCGCGCGCGCGGCGGCAAGTCCGCCGCGCAGCCGGGGTTCACCCGCGATAGCGCACGCAGTTGCGGCCGGCGGCCTTGGCCTGGTACAGCGCGGCGTCGGCCTCGCGCAGCAGCGCTTCCTCGTCGCTGCCGTGCGCCGGATAGCTGGCGATGCCGGCGGAGAACTGCAGCCCCTGCAATGCGCTGCTGTCGCCGGCCACGCGGCAGCCGGCGTAGGCCTGCTGCAGCTCGGCGACGCAGGCGGCGGCGCCGACGATGTCGCAGCCGGGCAGCACCAGGCAGAACTCCTCGCCACCGTAGCGCACCGCGAAATCGGCGGCGCGCAGGCGGCCGGCAAACAGCGTCGCCAGCGCCTTCAGCACCGCGTCGCCCATGGCGTGGCCGTACTGGTCGTTGACCGCTTTGAAGTGGTCGAGGTCGATCAGCACCAGGCACAGTGACTGCCCGAGATGGCTGGCATGCTGCAGTTCGACCGGCAGCCGCTCGTGCAGATAGCGACGGTTATACAGTTTGGTCAGCGGATCGCGCCGCGCCTGTTCCTGCAGCTGTTGCTGCAGCTGCTCCACTTCGGCCATGCGTACCGCCAGCTCGCGATTCAGCGTCTGCAGCGCCTGATGCGCACGTTCCGCTTCCTGCTGCCGCTGCAGCGCCCAGTCGCGCTCGAAGGCCACGCTTTGCGCCGCCTGCTGCAGCTGCAGCGTGCGCTGGCGGAAGAAGCGGTAGCCGAGGAACACCAGCGCCAGCATCAGCACCGACAGCACCCAGTACACCGCCATCGCCGAATCGCGATACAGCATCGCACGCTGTTGCCACGCCTGCGCGCTGTCGCCGACCTGCGCCGCCACGCTGCGGTCCGCCAGCCAGAACGACAGCCACAGGAAGCCCAGCACGCCACACAACGCAAACACCGCCACCAGCCCCACCCAGCGCTGCGCCGGTGCCGCGGCGGCGCGCTGCGGCCAACGTTGCTCGCGCCAACGCAGCACCGCGGGCGTGCCCAGCAGCAACAACGGGCCGCAGGTCAGCACCGTCTGCAGGAAATTGCCCGACCACCAGCCCTGCCACACCGCGAAGGCGCCCATCGCCGACAGCTTGTTGCTGTAGCTCCAGATGAAGGAGCCGGTGGCGCTGGACACGGCGGAGATGAAGCAGATGGTGACGAAGAACAGCGTGGCCGGCAGCGACGACGGCACATAGCGCACCTTGACGTGACGGTACACCAGCGACATCACCAGCAGCCCCAGCGGATTGGAACAGGCAAACAGCAAGGCCCAGCCCAGTGGCAGCCCGGACAGGTAGGCGACCAGCAAGGTGGACAGATAGGCGAGGCTGGCACCCCAGGCGTAACCGAACCACAACACCCACAGGGTGGCGATGGTCAGCGGCGGGTAGATGCTGATCACGAAATCCAGCTCGCCAAAATGCACGCTGTAGCCGTACCAGCCGGCGTACAGTTCGACCACGCCCAGCCACAGAGACAGCGCCAGCGACAGCAGCCAGGCCAGCATCAGCTGCCAGCGGGCCGGCGAGCGCTGCAACAGCACCGCAAGCGGCAAGGCGTGGTCGCAGGCGGCCAGCGGATCGGCCGGCGTGGCAAGGTTGGCCGCAACAGGGGAAGCGTGCATGGCATGGCACTATCTTAATGTCGTGAGCAGCAGCATAAGAGCATGCCAGCAACGTTTCAAGCGCTGTCGTTGCGGCCGGCGCGGCACGCGAACGGGGCATGGCGCACCACCATGACACATGATTTGCGGCGCCACCGATGCCTGCATCATTGCGGTGCAGGCTGCCGTGGCGTAATGCACGTTTCGATAGGGCAAACACTGGCACGCGGCTTGCTGAACTGCTCATGACGATGAACAGCAGGAGACCGCGCCATGCATGCACTGACCTTGCCCGAAGCGCACCACTATGACGAAATGCTGCTCGCCAGCGGGGGTATCCGCCCGCACTACCGCGACTTTGCCCACTGGCTGCACTCGCAGTCGCCGCAGACCCTGGCCCGCAAGCGCGCCGAAGCCGACCTGATGTTCCACCGCGTCGGCATCACCTTCGCCGTGTACGGCGACGATTCCGGCGCCGAGCGGCTGATCCCGTTCGACAGCGTGCCGCGCATCATCCCCGCCAGCGACTGGCGCACGCTGGAAGCCGGCATGCGCCAGCGCGTCACCGCGTTGAACGCCTTCCTGCACGACATCTACCATGAGCAGCACATCGTGAAGGCCGGCATCATCCCGGCCGAGCAGGTGTTCTCCAACAGCCAGTACCAGCCGGCGATGCAGGGGCTGGACCTGCCGCACCGCATCTATGCGCACATCACCGGCGTGGACGTGATCCGCCACAACGACGGCAACTTCTACGTGCTGGAAGACAATCTGCGCGTGCCCTCCGGCGTGTCCTACATGCTGGAAAACCGCAAGATGATGATGCGGCTGTTCCCCGAGCTGTTCGCCAGCCACGCGGTGGCGCCGGTGCAGCACTACCCCACCCTGCTGCTGAACACCCTGCGCCACGCCAGCCTGGCGGAAAACCCCACCGTGGTGGTGCTCACCCCCGGCCACCACAACAGCGCCTACTTCGAGCACGCCTTCCTGGCGCAGCAGATGGGTGTGGAGCTGGTGGAAGGCCAGGACCTGTTCGTGAAGCACAACCGCGTGTACATGCGCACCACCGCCGGCCACAAGCAGGTGGACGTGATCTACCGCCGCATCGACGACGCCTTCCTCGACCCGCTGGCCTTCCGCGCCGACAGCATGCTGGGCGTGCCGGGGCTGCTGTCGGTATACCGCAGCGGCGGCGTGATCCTGGCCAATGCCATCGGCACCGGCGTGGCGGACGACAAGTCCATCTACCCCTATGTGCCGGACATGATCCGCTTCTATCTGAGCGAGGAGCCGCTGCTGCAGAACGTGCCCACCTGGATGTGCCGCCGCCCGGCGGAGCTGGACCACGTACTCAACAACCTGGCCGAGCTGGTGGTGAAGGAGGTCCACGGTGCCGGCGGCTACGGCATGCTGATCGGCCCGGCCGCCAGCAGCGCCGAGATCGAGGACTTCCGCCAGCGCATCCTCGCCGACCCGAGCAACTACATTGCGCAGCCGACGCTGTGCCTGTCGTCCTGCCCCACCTTCGTGGAGGCCGGCATCGCGCCGCGCCACATCGACCTGCGCCCCTTTGTACTCTCCGGCCGCGAGATAAGCATGGTGGCCGGCGGGCTGACGCGGGTGGCACTCAAGGAAGGCTCGCTGGTGGTGAATTCGTCGCAGGGCGGCGGCACCAAGGACACCTGGATTCTGGAGGACTGATCATGATGCTCTCGCGCACTGCTTCCCAGCTGTACTGGATGAGCCGCTACATGGAGCGCGCCGAAAACCTGGCGCGCCTGCTGGACGTGACCCACAGCCTGTCGCTGCTGCCGCAATCCCGCGGCGGCGCCGACATTGCCGCCGCGCTGGCCACCACCGGCGCGCTGGACGCCTGCCGCGCCCGCCACCCGCAACTTGCCGCTGCCGACGTGCTGCACTTCATGACCTTCGATGCGGCCAACCCGGCCAGCATCATCAGCTGCCTGAAATACGCCCGCGAAAACGCCCACGCCGTGCGCGGCAAGATCACCGGCGAGATGTGGGAGAACATCAACGCCAGCTGGCTGGAAGCGCGGCAGATGGCGGCCGAAGGCCGACCGCTGGCCGGCTTCTTCGACTGGGTGAAGGAGCGCTCGCACCTGTTCCGCGGCACCACCTACGGCACCATCCAGCGCAACGACGCGTTTTCCTTCATCCGCCTTGGCACCTTCCTGGAACGCGCCGACAACACCGCGCGGCTGATCGACGTGAAGTCGCACCTGGTGGGCCATGAGCTGGACGACAGCGCAGCGGATTTCTACCTGTGGGGCGCGCTGCTGCGCTCGCTGGGCGCCTTCGAGGCCTACCACGAGCTGTACCGCGACAGCCTCAGCGCGCGGCGCGTGGCCGAGCTGCTGATCCTGCGCCCGGACGTGCCGCGCTCGCTGCGCGCCTGCGTCGACGAGATCGCCGAGCTGCTGCCGCGCATCCAGGGCGACACCGGCCACCGTGCCAAAAGGTTGGCCGCCACGCTGCATGCCGAGCTGAGCTACGACCAGATCGACAGCATTCTTGGCGCCGGCCTGCACGCCTACCTGACACAGTTCCTCAGCCAGATCCACGCGCTGGGCGCGGCGGTGCACGGCGCCTACCTGGAGGCAGCATGAGCGAGCTGATCATCCGCGAGGCAAGCCCGGCCGACGCCGCCGCCATCTGCGCCATCTACAACCCGTACATCGAGTACACCACCATCTCGTTCGAGGAAAAACCGGTGAGTGTCAGCGACATGGCCGAGCGTATCGCCGGCACCCAGGCGCAGGGCCTGCCGTGGCTGGTGGCCGAGACCGAGGACGGCGAGCTGTTCGGCTACGCCTACGCCAGCCGCTGGCGCGCGCGCCCAGCCTACCGCCACAGCGTGGAGGCCAGCGTCTACCTGCGCCAGGCCACCGTCGGCCAGGGGCTGGGCAAGCTGCTGTACCGCGAGCTGCTGCAACGGCTGACTGCCTTGGGCCTGCGCACGGTAATCGGCGGCGTGGCGCAGCCCAACCCGGCCAGCGACGCACTGCACCGCGCGCTGGGCTTCAAGCAGGTAGCACTGTTCGAACAGGTTGGCCGCAAGTTCGGCCGCTGGCTGGACGTGGCCTACTGGCAACTCTCCCTTGGAACCTGACTTACGATCTCGCGAGCTAAAGCGAGACAAGGCGAAAGCAGCTGAGGAAGCGGAATTGACAAATCGTCAATGAGCATTTCGAAGATGCTTTCAACGCCGTATCGCTGACGCGCAGCAGATCGTAAACCGCTTAGCACTTCGCAGGAGGCTTTATGCAACTGACCATCGATCACGAAACCGTCTACCACTACGACGCCACCGTCAGCCACAGCACCCAGTACCTGCGGCTGACGCCGCCGCAAACAGCGCATCAGCGCATCATCAGCTGGCAGCTGGAGCTGCCGGTGGCGGCCAGCGAAAGCACCGATGCCTACGGCAACATCCTGCACGTGCTCACCCTGGACACCCCGCACAGCGAGATCCGCCTGCGCGCCCACGGTGTGGTGGAAACCAGCGACCACTGGGCGGACGAGGCCGAGGCACTGCCGCCACCGGTGTTCCTGCGCGGCAGCGCGCTGACCGAGCCGGACGACGCCATCCACGCGCTGGCGGCCGGCCACGCCGCCGTCATTGCGGCCACCCCTGAAACTGGGCTTGCCGCGCTGATGCAGGCGGTGGCCGACGCCATGCCCTACACCAGCGGCGTCACCCATGCGGAAACCACCGCGTCGCAGGCCCTGGCGCTGGGCGCCGGCGTGTGCCAGGACCACAGCCACGTGTTCATCGCCGCCTGCCGCAGCCTGGGGCTGCCGGCGCGTTATGTCAGCGGCTATCTGCTGACCGATCGCGACGCCCACGTCGCCAGCCATGCCTGGGCCGAGGTGTACGCCGCCGGCCGCTGGCAGGGCTTCGACATCAGCAACCGCCAGCAGCCGGACCGCCACCACCTGAAGCTGGCGGTGGGGCTGGATTACACCGACGCCAGCCCGGTACGCGGCGTGCGCCGTGGCGGCGGCAGCGAGGCGCTGCAGGCGCATGCACGGGTAACGGAGGCGGATCAGCAATGACTTACTGTGTCGGCATGGTGCTGGACGAGGGGCTGATCTTTGCCTCCGATTCGCGCACCAACGCGGGGGTGGACCACGTGGCCACCTTCCGCAAGATGAACGTGATCGCGGTACCGGGCGAGCGACAGATCGTGCTGCTGAACGCCGGCAACCTGGCCACCACCCAGAGCGTGGTCAGCCTGCTGAAAAGCCGGCTCAGTCACGATGCGGCCAACCTGCACACGGTCAGCAGCCTGTACCAGGCGGCGGAGCTGGTTGGCAGCACGGTGCGCGAGGTGATCGCCCGCGATGGCGACGGCCAGACCCAGTCGCAAGGCGTGGACTACGGCTGCAGCTTCCTGGTCGGCGGCCAGATCAGGGGCGAGCCACCGCGGCTGTTCCAGATCTACCCGCAGGGCAATTTCATCGAGGCCACGTTGGATACGCCCTATCTGCAGATCGGCGAGGCCAAGTACGGCAAGCCGATTCTCGACCGGGTGATCCACCACGACACGCCGCTGGCACAGGCGATCAAGTGCACGCTGATCTCGTTCGATTCCACCATCCGTTCCAACCTGTCGGTGGGGCTGCCCATCGACCTGCTGTGGCAGCAGCGCGACGACTTCGACTTCGCGCCGCGCCACCGCGTCACCGAGGACGACCCGTACTTTCTGGCGCTGCGCCAGGGCTGGGGCGAGGGGCTACGCAGCGTGTTCGGCCAGCTGCCGGACGCACTGTGGTTCAAGGGGGGTGACGCCGGGTGAGGTCGTACCGCCGGCTCAGGACGCCAGCGACAGGCTGGCAAACAGCGGCAGGTGATCGGACAGGTGCGACCAGGGTTGGCCGCGACACACCGCCACCTGGTGGACGCGCAGGCCGCGCACGTAGATGCGATCCAGCGGCAGCAGCGGCAGCCGTGCCGGGAAGCTGCGCGCGTGCTGGCCCTGCTGCTGCACGAACACTTCCTGCAGGCCGCAGCCGCGCCCCAGCCAGCTGTCGGCCTCGCCGCGCCAGTCGTTGAAATCGCCGGCCAGGATCAGCGGCATGCCAGCCGGAATGTGATGTTGGATGTAGTGCTGCAGCGTCAGGTACTGGCGGCGGCGGTCGCGCGCCAGCAGGTTGAGGTGGGCACAGAGGCAGGCCACCGCTTGCGGCCAACCTTGCGGCTGGATCACGGTGTGCAGGATGCCGCGCCGCTCCAGACGGTTGACCGAGATGTCGTGATTGGCGGCCAGCTGCTGCGGAAAACGTGACAACACCGCATTGCCGTGGTGGCCGTGATCGTAGCGCGCATTCATGCCATAGCTGGCGGAATGGGTCAGCGCCGCGGCCAGGAAGTCATGCTGCGGCCAGCCGGCATGGTGCTGCTCGCGCCCGGCATGACGGCCCTGCACCTCCTGCAGGAACAGCACGTCGGCGGACAGCTGCTGCAGTGCGCTGGCGATCTCCTGCATGTGGGAACGGCGGTTGAACGGCGACATCCCCTTGTGCAGGTTGAAGGTCACCACGCTCAGGCGCTTGCTTGGCACGAGGCCTGCTCCTCCAGCCAGGCGGCCACCGCCGCCTGCGCTGCATTGAACTGCTGCCATAGGGCCGGGATCGCCGCCAGTTCGGCGGCGCGTCCCGCTTTTTCCAGTGCTTCTGCCGCATCGCCCAGCGCCATGGCACCGACCATGCGGCTGGCGCCCTTGATCCGGTGCGCCGACCAGGCGATCTGCCCGGCGTCGCCGGCAGCCACCGCCCGCGCCAGGGCGGCGACATCCTCGTCGTTACCCTGCATGAACTCGTCCAGAATCGCCTGCTCCACCGACCAGTCTCCTGAGCTGTACATCGCCAGCGCCTGACGGTCGACCGCCGCCGGTGTGGCCGCAACCACCGCCGTTGCCAGCGACGCGGATGGCAGGGCAACGTCGCCCAGCCACTTGTGCAGCATGTCCTTCAGTGCCACCAGCCCCAGCGGCTTGCTGAGGAAATCGTCCATTCCGGCGGCACGGGTCTTGTCCAGTTCTTCCTTCGCCACGTTGGCGGTGCAGGCGATGATCGGCACCGGCGCGCGGCCCTGGGCCACCTCCTGGCTGCGGATCGCCTGTGCCAGCGCGTAACCGTCCATCTGCGGCATGTGGCAGTCGGTCAGCACCAGCGAGAAGGTGTGCTGCTGCCACAGGCTCAGCGCCATCAGCCCGTCCACCGCCGTCACCACCGGGTAGCCCAGCAGCTCGAACTGTTTGACGGTCAACTTGCGGTTGATTGAATTGTCTTCCACAAACAGCACCGGCGCCATGTCGCGCATCAAACCCGCAGTCGCGGCCACGATGGCGGCATGGTCCAGCTCGCTCGCCTGCGGCAGCTCGGCGGCGTCGCACAAGGGGAAGCGGATCTCCAGCGAAGCGACGGTGCCGCTGCCCGGCTCACTGTCCATCGCCACCACCCCGCCCATCAGCTCGGACAGGCGCCGACAGATGGTCAGCCCGAGACCGGTGCCGCCAAAGCGGCGTGCGGTGCTGCTTTCCGCCTGGGTGAACGGCTCGAACAGCCGTGCCAGCTGCTGGCGGTCGATGCCGATGCCGGTATCGGCCACCTCGAAGCGCAGCCACTGCTCGCTGGCGCTGCTCTGCAGGCAGCGCACACGCAACGTCACCTGCCCCTGCTGCGTGAACTTCAGCGCATTGCTGCAGAAGTTCTGCAGGATCTGGCGCAGGCGCAGCGGATCGAAGCGCAGCGCCGGCGCCACCTGCTCGTCGATGTCGAGCAGGAACCACAGCTGCTTGCGCTGCGCCAGCTCCGCGTACAGGTGATGCACGCGCTGCATCAGCGCGCTCACCGACGCCGGCTCGGGGATGATCTCCAACTTGCCGGCCTCGATCTTGGAAAAGTCCAGAATGTCGTCGATCAGGCGCAGCAGGGTGTGCGCCGACTCCTGTACCGTGTCCACCGCATCGCGCTGCGCTTCATCCAGCGTCGTCAGCGACAACAGCTCCAGCATGCCCAGCACGCCGTTCATCGGGGTGCGGATCTCGTGGCTCATCGCGGCAAGGAAGGCGCTCTTGGCGCGGCTGGCGGCGTTGGCCGCATCGCGTGCCAGCAGCAGATCGGCCTGCTGCTGTTTCAGCGCGCTGATGTCGGTCAGCACGCACACCGCGCCGCCGTCCGGCACCCGCCGCGACGCCTGCTGCAGCCAGCGCTCGTTCCAGCGCAGCTCGAACGACGACGCCTCGCGGCCGTAGCGCGCCAGCCGCTCCACGAACCAGCTGTGCTCCTCGTAGCCCGGCTCCGGCTGCTCGCCGGCGATCAGGCTGGCGCGCAGCACGCCGGCAAAGGACTGCCCCTTCAGCGTTTCCGGCGTGCTGCCGGCACCGGCGAGGCGGGCAAAGTGGCTGTTGCAGCGCACCAGCCGGTCGCCGGCGTCGAACAGCGCGAAGGCGTCATCCAGCGAGTCGATCGCCAGCTCCAGCTGCTGGCGCGACTCGGCGGCGGCGTCGCGCGCGCGCAGCACGCCCTCCTCCGCTTCGCGCCGGCCGGTGATGTCGAAACAGGCGAGGATCACGCCGTCCTCGGCCATGCCCGGGAACAGCAGCTGGCCGGCGAACAGCACCCAGATCGGCTTGCCGCTGACCTGTACGCATTCGATCTCGATATTGAGGTGGCGGTCGTGGTGGCGCACCTCTTCCAGCCGGCCCTGCAGCTGCTGCCACGCTTCGTCGCTGCCCAGCAGCTCGCGCAAGGGCACGCCCTGCAGCCCATCCTCGCGGGTGCCGAACAGTGCTTCGCCGGCGCGGTTGGCGCGCACGATGTGGTAGTTGTTGTCCAGTCGCACCAGCCCGACCGGCGACGCGCTGTAGATCGCCTCCTCCAGCTGCAGCACTTCGCGCAGGTTGCGTTCGCTGGCACGACGGCGGTCTTCCTCGGCATAGAAGCTGACGATGCTGCCGCAGGCGCCGAGCAGCGGCTGCAGCGCCTGGTAGTGGGCGTCGGCAATCGAGTCGATGGCAATGCCGGCCACCATCACCGTGCGGCTGTCGATCTGGATCGGCAGGAAAGTCCAGCCATCCTCGGAGATGGTTTGCTGCAGCTGCCCCTGTTGCAGGGCAATCGCCAGCGGCAGCTGACGGAAGCGCTCCACCCACGGCGGTTCCTTGCTGTTGCCCAGCCGCGCCTGGATGCGGAACGACGCCGACTTGTCGCGCGATGCCTCCAGCGACAGCACCAGACCCTCGGCGACGCCGAAGTAGTCCAGCAGGATGCGCAGCACCTCGCGGAATACCGTCTGCCGCGGGCTGCGGGCAAACAGCAGGCTCTCCACGCGCTGGATAGCAGATAGCAGCTGCATGCTGCGCGCCAGCGACTGCTCGGCGATGGTACGCTGGTGCTCGTCGCGGATGATCAGCAGCCGGCGGCTGTGGCGGCCGTCGCGGCCGTCCACCAGCGGGCTGACGGTAATTGCGGCAAAGAAACGGCTGCCATCGTGCCGGCGGCCGCTGCCGGCGCGCGACACGTCGAAGCGGCCCTCGTCGTCCAGCCAGTCGGCATCGGCGCCGTCGACGCTGAGGATGTCGTCCAGCGACAGCCCCTGCAACGCCGCCAGCGGCAAGCCGAACATCTTCTCGGCGCCGTAGTTGGCCACCTCGATGCGGTGGCTGGCATTGACGGTCAGGATCGCGTCTGCCGCCGCATCCAGCACCCGCTGCATGCGCTGCAGCGGGCGCAGGATGCGGTAGCGCATGCGCAGCAGCAAGTAGGCGTACAGCAGCAAGGCCAGCACGGCGAAGGAGATGTTCAGCGCCAGGCTTTGCGCGTAGCGCTGCTGCTGCTCGTCGACACGGTTGGCCGCGGCACGGGTCAGCTCGGCAAAGAAGACGCCCAGATTGCGGTTGACCTGTTGCGCGGCCGTCTTGTACTCGTGCACCGTGGCCGGCGCGGCACCGCCCTGCTCCAGCGCCAGCAGCTGCCGGTCGGCACTCTGGTGCAGCTGCCAGGTCTGGGTCGCCAGCGCTGCCAGTTGCCGGCGCAGCACGGCATCGCCGAGATAGCCGGTGTTGTAGCGCAACGACTCCAGCAGCAGCAAGGCGCGCTCGCGGCTGCGCAGCAGTTCGTATTCGTCGGTGGAATTGAGCTTGCGCGCCAGCTGCGCGCGGAGGATCAGCGCGTTGCCTTCCTGTTCCAGCGAACGGCTCAGCTGCCACAACTGGTACTTGGTTTCCGCCAGCCGGTTGAGGCGGTCGTCGGCGCCGTCAGACAGCAGGAAGGCGTCCAGGCGCAACACCTTGTCGATGGCATCCTGCCAGGTGCCGACCGACAGTTTCCAGCCGAAGATGGCATTCTCGTCGAACAGCACCGGCCGCCGCGCCAGCACCTTGTCCACCTCCTGTCGCCGCTGGCGCAGGTGCGGCTGCCGCTCCTGCAATTGCAGCAGCGCGGCATTGCTGTCATCGGTCAGCGGCCGCGCCAGGCGCCGCAGCGCGATCTGCAGGCGCTGGTCGGTGGCAGTGCGCGCCTGCTGCAGCTCGGCGCTTTCGCGGCCGCTGGCCGGTCGCGTCAGCGCCAGCAAACCGAGCTGCAACTGGTTTTCGCGGTTGATGGCCGAGGCCAGCAGGAAGACGTCAAGGTTGGCCGCATTGAGCGTGGCGTGCTGGCTGGCCTGACGGTAGTTGTACACGCCGGAGCGGATCAGCAGGCCGGAGGCCACCAGCTGCAATGAGCCAAGGATCACCACGATCAGGATCACCGCCTGGCCGATACCGGCGGTTTGCTGCTGCAGCTGGCCTTGCTTGCTCATGGCGGACCTCGCGTGGCTCAGGCGGTCGGGGGCGGTGGCGTGATGTCGCTGTCCGGTTCGCAGCTGATCTCGATATCGTCGACGCCGAAGCGCTCCGGAAACTGCCGCAGCACGCGCAGCTGCGTCTTGGTGATCTCGCTGCCGCGCAGCAACAGCAGCTGCCCGGTCTTGTTGTATAGATCACGCGCCAGCCGGCTTCCCGGTTTCACCGCGCCCACTCCGAGGCGTTGTACCGGCTTGTCATCCTCGTCCAGCAGCAGCGACGCCTGCGTCACCAGCTCGCCGAACACGTGGCGATCGAAGGCGGTGCCGGTGGCCACCTTGTAGTAGGAGAACGGGTCGATGTCCGGGCGCGGCCGCGTCAGCGCCAGGCGCAGGGTTTTTTCCATGTCGGCCGGCTTGGGCGGCTTGATGATGAAACCGTCGGCGTGCAGCTGCGCGGCGATGACGATATTGTTCTTTTCCGGATGGCCGGACAGGAACACGAACGGCAGGTTGGGCGGATTGTTGGTCCGGCCGCAGCGCAGGTCTTTCAGCACGTCGAGGCCGTTCATCGGCTCCATCTGCACATCGCACAGCACGATGTCGATCGGTTTGGCTTCCAGCGTGCGCTTGGCAAAGGAGCCGTCCACCGCCTGCGACAGGTTTTCCGGCGCAAAGCCCATGGTACGCAGTGCCTGTGCCACCAGCGTGCGCACCAGCATCTGGTCGTCGACGATCAGCGCCCGCAGCCGGGAGAAGTCAACAGTCATGACTTGGCCTTGCCTTTATGTTGGTTGGTACCATTCATGATGGCGAGTGGCGGCAAGGCCGGCAAGGCTTTAATGCAAAAAACTTGAAAATGGCATAGCCATTTTCAGTATTTGCCAGTGGTGGCCAGCCGTTGTCCCAGCGCGCGGATCGCCGCGGCATTGGAGGGCGAGAACACCTTGTCGGCCGCCTGCGGCCACGGCAGCCAGCACCAGGCCAGATGCTCGGCATCGGCCAGCCGCACCGCGCACGGTGCCGGCAACTGCAGGCTGAACACGTGCTCGGTGTTGTGCGTCACCCCCGGCGCGTAGCGGTGGCGCCAGTGCGGGTAGATCTCATACACGTTCTGCTGCTGCCAGTCGCTCAGCGCAAGGTTGGCCGCATCGATACCGGTTTCTTCGAACACCTCGCGTCGCGCGGTGTCGCACAGGTGCTCGTCGCCTTCGCGGCTGCCGGTCACCGATTGCCAGAAGCCGGGACGGTCGGCACGTTCGATCAGCAGCACCTGGCCGTCGGCGCTGTGGATCACCACCAGCACCGATACCGGCTGCTTCGGCGCCTTGCTCATGGCTTGCCCGCCGTGCCGGCAAGGCTGGCGATCAGGCCGGCCAGCTCCACCGCCGACTTGACACCCATCTTGTCGAACACCCGCGCGCGGTGCACTTCCACCGTCTTCATGCTGATGTGCAGCGCCTCGGCGATCTGCTTGTTGAGCAGGCCGGCCAGCACCAGCTGCATCACTTCCTTTTCGCGTTCGGTCAGCGTCGCCAGCGTCTGGTGCAGCCGCGATTCGCGCTGGTGCTGCTCGCGCGCGACGCGGTCCTGCTGCAGGCAGTGCTCGACCTGCGCCAGCAGGCGCTGGTCGTCGAACGGTTTCTCCAGGAAATCGACCACTCCCAGCTTGAACGCCGCCACTGCGTGCGGCACGTCGCCGTGCCCGGTCAGCATCACCACCGGCGGGCAGTACGCCCATGCGGCCAACGTTTGCAGCAGCACGATACCGCTCATGCCGGACAGGCGCAGGTCGACGATCAGGCAGTTGAAGGCGGCGTTGTCCGGCGCGGCGAGAAAGGCCTCGGCGCTGTCAAAACCGGTGACACGTAGCGTGTCGCTTTCCAGCAGCCACAGCAACGATTGCCGTACTGCGGCATCGTCATCAATGACGGCAAGTGTCTGACAGCTCATGCGTTGGCCTCGACCGGTGTTGCCACCACCGCCTGGTTGACCACCCGCAGCTCGCGTTGCGGGTACGGGATCTGCACATGGTGCTGCTTGAACAGCTGCCAGATGCGCAGGTTGATGTCGGAGCGTAGGCCGGCGATGCCGTTTTCCGGATCCTTCACCCACAGCCCGATTTCCAGATTGATGCCGGACTCGGCAAAGGCGGTGACAAAGGCGTTCGGTGCCGGCTCGGTCATCACCCGCGGGTGCTCGGCGGCCTCGCGCAGCAGGCGCTGCGCCAGTTCCAGATCGGTGTCGTAGGCGACCTGGATCGGCATGCTGATCCAGATCTGCTTGTCGGTATAGGACTGGTTGATCACGGTGTTGGCGATCAGCGCCTCGTTCGGCACCAGCACCTCGCTGCCGTCCAGCCCCTTCAGCACCACGTAGCGCGCGGTGATCTTGCTGACGTAGCCGACGCGGCCGTCGACCATCAACCGGTCGCCGATGCGGATGGAGCGGTCGAGCAGGATGATGAAGCCGGACACGTAGTTGCTGGCGATCTTCTGCAAGCCGAAACCGAGGCCGACACCCAGCGCGCCGCCGAATACCGACAGCACGGTGAGGTCGATGCCGACGATCGGCAGCGCCACCATCACCGCACCGATGATCAGCAGCGTGCGCGCCAGCTTGCTGATCACGAAGCGCAGGTTCATGTCGATGTCGCCGAGCTTCATCACCCGCTTCTCGATCAGCTTGCTGACCCACAGCGCACCGACCAGGATCACCGACACCCACAGCAGCGCCGACAGGATCATCAGCAGGTTCAGCTCGTTCTTGCCGACGCGGAAGCGCACCGACTCCAGCCAGCTCAGCGCCAGCGTATCGATGCCGGTCACCCACGCGGCAAAGGCCAGCCACAGCAGCATCGCCAGCAGGTGCTCCGAGTGGCGCTCCACTTTGCCCTCCGGCAGCGCGTGGCGCACGATGGCGGTCAGCACCCGGATCAGCGACAGCCAGAACAGCAGCGTCGCCGACAGCATCAGGATCACCGACGACTGTCCCTGCAGCAGCTGCCAGCCCAGCGCCAGCGCCTGGGTCAGCAACTGCGCCGACAGCGGATACACCAGCCGGTACAGCAGGTATTTGCCGAACGGCCACTCCTGCGCCTGCGCGGTCTGGAAATAGCGGCGGTACAGCTGCCGCGCCCACAGCCAGGCGCACAGCAAGGCGGCGACGCCGACCAGCAGTTCCTGCCAGCCGGTTTCGCCCTGGATCACCTGGCCCAGCCGGTGCAGGGTGACCCCCGGCGTCCAGCCGTCCAGCATGTCATTCACGGTATTGATCATGTTTCGTGCTCAAGGTTGGCCGCAACGCTCAGGCCTTGCGGCGTCAGGGTCAGCACCTTGCCGACGCGGTGTGCCAGCGCGTGATCATGGGTGACGATGATCAGGCTGGTACCCAGCGTGCGGTTCAGTTCCAGCATCAGCTCGAACACCGCCTCGGCATTGGCGCGGTCAAGGTTGCCGGTCGGCTCGTCGGCCAGCAGGCAGGCCGGATTGGTCACCAGCGCGCGCGCCATCGCCGCACGCTGCCGCTCGCCGCCGGACAGCTCGCCCGGTTTGTGCTGCAACCGCGCGCCGAGTCCGACGCGCTCCAGCATCGCCTGCGCCGCCAGCGCCGCTTCGTGACGCGGCGTGCGCCGGATCAACAGCGGCATCATCACGTTTTCCAGCGCGCTGAATTCCGGCAGCAGGTGGTGGAACTGGTAGACAAAGCCGAGGCTGCGGTTGCGCAGCTCGCCCAGCTTCTGCTCGGACAGGCTGCCGATCGCCTGCCCCATCAGCAGCACCTCGCCGCTGGTGGGGCGGTCCAGCCCGCCAAGCAGGTGCAGCAGCGTGCTCTTGCCCGAGCCGGAAGCGCCGACGATGGCCAGGCGTTCGCCTTGCTGCACCGACAGGTTGATACCGGCGAGCACGCTGACGTCGAGCTCGCCCTCACGATAGACACGCCCCAGATCGCGGCAGGACAGGACTTCACTCATAACGCAGTGCCTCCGCCGGGCGGGTACGCGCCGCGCGCCAGCTTGGATACAGGGTCGCCAGCAGCGACAACACCAGGGAAATGACGGCAATGGTGACCACGTCCGACAGCTGTACCTGCGACGGCAGGTAGTCGATCAGGTACACCTCGCTGGACAGCAGGCGCATGCCGAGCACGCTTTCGATCGCTGGCAGGATCACGTCCAGGTTGAAAGCCAGCAGCAGGCCGCCGGCGACGCCGCTGAGGGTGCCAAGCACGCCGGCCACCGAGCCCTGGATCATGAAGATCTGCATGATGCTGGCCGGGCTGGCACCCAGGGTGCGCAGGATGGCGATGTCGGCCTGCTTGTCGGTGACCACCATCACCAGCGTCGACACCAAGTTGAACGCCGCCACCGCCACGATCAGCGTCAGGATGATGAACATCATCCGTTTCTCGATCTGCACCGCGCGGAAGTAGTTGCTGTTCATGTCGGTCCAGTCGCTGGCCACCTGGTTGGCCGCCAGCTGGCCGTTCAACACCGCCTTGACCTGCGGCGCCTGCAGTGGGTCGTCCAGCTTCAGCCGCACGCCGGACACGTCTTGCCCCATGCGAAACAGCACCTGCGCGTCGCGCAGGTGGATCATCGCCAGCGACGAGTCGTACTCGAACATGCCGATCTTGAACACGCCGGTGACGGTGAACTGCTTCAGGCGCGGCATCATGCCGGCGGGAGTGACATTACCCTGCGGCGTGATCAGCGTCACCTTGTCGCCCACCTCCACTCCCAGCGCCCGCGCCAGCTCGTAGCCGAGCAGGATGCCAAACTTGCCCGGCTGCAGGTCGGTCAGCTTGCCGCGCTGCATCTGCTGGCCGAGGTCGATGACCTTGTCTTCCTGCTGCGGCACGATGCCGCGCACCATGGCGCCGCGTACCGCGCCGCCGCTGGACAGCAGGCCCTGGGCGTTGACGTAGGGTGCGGCGGCCAGCACGTGCGGCTGCCGTGTGAGCGTTGCGGCCAACGTTGGCCAGCCGGCGACGCGGCCGTCATAGCTGCCGACCTCGACATGCGACACCACCGACAGCATGCGACCGCGGATTTCCTGCTGGAAGCCGTTCATCACTGACAGCACCACGATCAGCGCGGCCACCCCCAGCGCGATGCCCAGCACCGACATCAGAGAGATGAAGGAAATAAAACCGTTACGACGCCGCGCGCGCAGGTAGCGCAGCCCGACAAACATCTCGAAAGGAAAAGACATCGATACCTTGCTCAGGATTGGTAGGGGTTTTCCAGGCGCTGCATCATGTCCACCAGGAACGCGCGCACCTGCTGTTCATCGCAGCCCATCAGGATGGCGTCCTCGAACGCGTCCTGCGCCATCTGGCCCAGTTCCTGCAGATTTTCCGTCATCACCTTGATCTTCTCGGTGCAGGACACCACGCTGCCGTCCGGGGCATACCAGGTGGGAAGTTGCAAACTCATGACCGTTTTACCTTGCTGAAAAAGCCTGCAGCCCGCAATCCGGGCTGCAATCTAGAAAGGGGATGGATAGTTGCCATCCCGAAATGTTCCGTCCGTTCAGTCCGGTTTTTTCTTTTTGCGCGTGTTCTGCTCGCTTTTCTTGCGACTGGCGGGCTTGCGCTCCGCTTCCTGCTCGCGCGCCGCCTTGCGCCGTTCGGCGCGGGTGCTGCTCCTGCCCTTCTTCTCCGCGGCCGGTTTGTCGGCCGATTTCTTGTCGGCAGCCTTCTTCTCGGCCACTTTTTTCTCTGCTGGCGGCCTGTCGTTCGCCGCGCGCGCCGGCACCGGTTCTTTCCACTCGCTACCGCCACGGTTCACCCGCCGGGCGCCATTGAAGCGTTGCGACCAGTAGCTGTTGGCCATGTTGACTACCTCCACCGACTTGCCGGTGCGGGGCGAATGAATGAACTTGTTGCCGCCCAGATAGAGGCCGACGTGGGAATACTGGAAACCGCGCGTGTTGTAAAACACCAGATCACCCGGCGCCAGCTCGTCGCGCTCGATCACGCGACCGGCGCGCGCCATCTCGGCCGAGGTGCGCGGCAGGTTGACGCGCAGGGACTTGCGGAATACGTACTGGATGAAACCGGAGCAGTCGAGGCCGGTTTCCGGACTGCTGCCGCCAAAACGGTAGGCCACACCCATCAGGCTCATTGCCTGCAGCAGCAGGTCACCCACGGCTTCTTCGCCCGGCGCGGCAAACTGGGCAATCGGATCGGCGAAAATACCCAGATTCGGCTTGTTGCCCGCCCCGGACTCCGGTTCGGCATGGGCAAACGACATAAATCCGGCCAAAATGATGGCAAACAGGTGAAGATGCAATTTCATAGGCTTGCACTGTAACGAAGCGATGCGGCACTGTAAAGCCGCCATAACGGGTCAGAAAAAATGCTCAGAGAAACATTGATAGCCATGCGCGACTTGCCCCGCCTGCGCGAAATCAGCGCGGTGCTGTTCAAGCACGGACTGGGTGAATTCGTGCAGCGCTTGCGGCTGCCGGCGGCGGTGGAAAAGGCCGGCGAGTGGTTCAACCTGCGCCTTCCGGACAGCGCCGACGCCATCCCCGCCCCCATCCGCGTCCGCCTCGCCTTCGAGGAGCTGGGCCCCACCTTCATCAAGCTGGGCCAGATCCTGTCTACCCGCGTTGACCTGTTCGCGCCGGAATGGATCAATGAATTCGAAAAGCTGCAAAATACCGTGCCGCCAATACCGGAGGCACTGCTGGCGCCCTACCTGCAACAAGTGCTGGGCGAGGCGCCGGAGACACTGTTCGCCAGCTTCGACATGGTGCCGATCGGTTCGGCCTCCATCGCGCAGGTGCACCGCGCCACGCTGCACGACGGCAGCGAGGTGGTGGTCAAGCTGCGCCGCCCCGGCATCGTGCAGAAAGTCGATGCCGACTTGCGCATCCTGGAGCATCTGGCCCACCTGATCGAGCTGGAGTTCCCCGACGCACGCCGTTTCATGCCGTCCGACATCGTGGCGCAGTTTGCCCGTTCGCTGAAGCGCGAGTTGGATCTGGCCGCCGAAGCCCGCAATATGGAGCGCTTTGCCCGCGACTTTGCCGAGGATCCCTATATCCGCATTCCCAAGGTGTACTGGGAGTACACCCGTGCCGACGTCAACGTGCAGGACTTCATCGACGGCTTCAGCGCCTCGCCGGTCAGCGCGCTGCCGGCGGCGGGGCTGGATCCGTCGCAGCTGGCGCGACGCGGTGCCGACGCGGTGCTGAAGATGATCCTGCTCAACGGCTACTTCCACGCCGATCCGCACCCCGGCAACGTCATCTTCCTGCCGGAAGACCGCATCGCCTTCATCGACTTCGGCATGGTTGGCCGCCTGTCGCACCGTCGCCGCGACGAAATCGTCGACCTGCTGGCGGCGATGGCGCAGCGCGACGAGCACGCGATGATGGGAGTGCTGATCGGCTGGACCGGCAGCGTGCCGGTGGACGAGGAGCAGTTTGCCGAGGACATCGGCGAGATTTTCTTCCAGTACGATCACGTAGTGCTGAAGGATCTCAACATGTCGCAGCTGATCAACGACCTGATGGCGCTGATCCGCAACCACGGCATCCTGCTGCCGGCGGACATGGCGATGCTGTTCAAGGCGCTGATCACGCTGGAGGGGCTGGGACGGCAGCTGGAACCGCAATTCCAGCTGGTGGAACACCTCACCCCGTTCGTGCGCAAGCTGATCATCGAGCGCTACCGTCCGGAGGCACTGCTCAAGCGGGGCCGCGAAACGCTGAGCGACGGCTTTGCCATGCTGGCCAGCCTGCCGCGCGACATCATCCGTATCGGCCGCGACATCAAGCACGGCAAATTCCGCATCAATCTCGACCTGAAGCGACTGGAGCAGTTCGGTCACCAGCTGGACAAGAGCGTCAACCGGCTGACGATGGGCATCGTCACCGGCTGCCTGATCATCGGCTCCTCGATCGTGATGACAGTGGATGGCGGGCCAACCCTGTTCGGCCTGCCGCTGTTCGGCTTTCTCGGCTTCATGGTGGCGTTCTTCAACAGCATGTGGCTGATCTGGTCGATCTGGCTGGCCGGCAAGGAGTTCTAGGCTACTGCTTTGGCATAAATGCAACGGAGGCGGCGGCCATGCAACTTTGAGTTGCATTTGCAAATGAGAATAAATATCATTGTTAAAAATACAGTGAAAGGTCTCATCATGAATGCAATGCTGGTCGGCGCCGATACACTGGGCAATATTCCTGGCGTACTGGACAACTTCGGTATCTCCATCAACAAGCACCTCAGCGGGCGCAACAGCTCGCACCAGCGCAAGGTGGACCGCCTGCCGGCAGGCACCGACCTGCTGATCCTGTTCACCGATTTCCTCGGCCACAACGTGATGAAGCATTTCCGCCAGCTGGCTAACGAGGAGAACATCCGTTTCATCGCCTGCCGCCGCTCGGTGTGCTCGCTCAAACAGTCGCTGGAATGTGTCGGTCTGTCCGAGCGCTGCGCCAGCTGTCCCAATGCCTGCCACCGCAAGCACTAGGCCCGGAACACAAGCCAAACAAAACGCCCGGATCGTCACGATCCGGGCGTTTTGTCATCGGTGGCGTATCAGTCTGCCTGCAGCAGCGCCGACGGGTCGAAACCGACCCGGATCGCGCCCCAGTGCCGGCCGGCCAGCCGGATCGGCAACGCAATCTCCGACAGAATCTCGCCGGTGTCGCGCATATAGGTCTGCAGCAGGAACGGCTGGGTGTTCTTCGCCGACTTGATGCCGGTCGGATCGTTGAAGATACGCTTGTCGCGGCTGCCGACCAGATCCTGCTGCAGGTCGCCGGTCAGCGGCTTGGAATAGAAGCTGTTGTGGGTCGGCGCATAGCCGTTGGTATCGACCAGCAGGCAGAAACGGCCGCCGTTGGTCTTCTGCACCACCTGGTCGTAGATCTTCTGCAGTGCCGGGGCCAGCTTGTCGTCGTAGGCGGTATGGAATTTCGCCGGATTGGAGCCGGGAATCGGCTGGTAGCGCTGGTCGAAGATGTTGAGACCCTCGCCCTGTGCCCGCTCCAGCATTTCCGCCAGGTTATCGCGGGCGTGACGGGCAACGCCGATCACCGCATCCAGCTCGCCCTCGCCGATCACGAAGCGCGACACCAGCTCCTGCACCTGCTCCGCCGCCACCGATAGCTTCACCGACACGTCTTCCGACTGTGCCAGGTGCGTGGACACCACCGTGCTCAGGCCGTGGATTTCCGAGACATTGCGGTTGACCTGCAGGTTGGTGCCGGCAAACAGCTCCATGGTGCCGGCGATTTCGGTCAGGCCGCTGGCCATGTTTTCAAAATCGCTCATCATGCGGCCGAAGTGCTGCGAGGAACGATTGACCACGTCCAGCGCCTGCGCGGTATCGGTATTGATTCGCGCGGTCGCCTCCTGGGTGTGCGACACCAGATTGAGCATGCCGTCGATGTTGCCGGAGATTTCCTCGGTCGCAACTCGTACCCGCTCCGCCAGCTTGCGCACCTCGTCGGCCACCACCGCAAAACCGCGACCGGATTCGCCGGCGCGTGCCGCCTCGATCGCCGCATTCAGCGCCAACAGGTTGGTCTGTTCCGAGATGTCCTTGATCAGGTCGACAATGGTCTTGATGCTGGCCGAGCGGTTGTTCAGCTCTACCACGGTGGTGTTGAAGGCGCCGACACGGCCGCTGATCTCGCCTATCCGCGTCGCGGCGTCCTGCAGCTCGGCGTAGGATTCGCGCGCCATCGCCAGGTTGCCGACGGTAGTGGTGGAAATCGACTGCGTTTCGGCCGACACTTGGTTGATGCCGGCGGTGGTCTTGTCGCTGGAATCACGCACCTGGCTGGCCAGCTCCGCCTGTTGCTGGGCGCTGCTCAGCGACTCGCCGATATTCTTGCGGGTGCGGGTGGAGTCCATCGCAATGCGGATGGTCATGATGCGCACATTGCTGATGATCTCGCGCATCTTCTTCAGGAATTCGTTATAGGACAGCGACAGGTCGCGGATCTCGTCGTAGGTGATGGTCGGGATCTCGCGCGACAGGTCGCCCTCGCCGGCGCCGATCTCGCGGAAGATGGCGATGATCATTTGCAGTGGCCGCACGATCAGGAAGCGCAGATACCAGACCATGAAGGCGATGAACACCAGCGACACGCACCAGATGGCAAACGACCAGATCATGGTCTTGTCCAGCAGCGAGAAGATTTGCTGGCGGATCGGCTCGGTCAGCTCCTGGCCACCGACCAGCTGGCGGATGTCGTCCAGCGCCAGGTAAACGTAGGCAATCAGGATCAATTGAAACAGGCTGATGAAGAAAAAGCTGCACAGTTTCTTGGTCAGCGAGTTCCAGAACGATTTTTCCATCAGGTAATAAGTCCGCCAGAACCAATTCATCCTTCATGTCTCCTGTTGCTAGCACGCGTGCTTATCTGCACTTATTGTCGGTCGTTTTTACACTGTTTCTGTGAAAAAATACAGCGGCCATCTTAAATCAAATGACCGTCGTCAAGTGTGCGTCGGATCGTTGCCAGCACAGCCAATACTCGTCCGGTGCGAACACCGGCAAGGAGCCGGTCACCGGGGTTTGCTGGTACAGGATGAACCAGGGCTGCAGCAGCGCCTGCAGCTGGGCCAGCGCGACACCGAAGGGCGGACCTTTTAAGGTTGGCCGCAAGAAGAAGTAGCCAGCGAGATAGCCGCCCGGCTTCACCAGCTGCGCCATTTTCTCGGCATAGGCCGGCCAGCGCGATGGCGGCAACGCGCACAGGAAGGCGCGCTCGTACACCCAATCCCAGCTGCCGTCGACCTCGCCACTGAAAAAATCGGCCTGCCGCACCAGCGGCGCCAGCGGACCGAGCTGCTGCCGCGCCCGCGCCACCGCCTCGGCACTGAAGTCGATCGCGGCCACCTGCAAGCCCTGGCGCTGCAGGTAAGCGACCTCGTAGCCGCTGCCGCAACCGGGCAGCAACACCGAATGAACCCGCGGCAGCAGCGTCGGCACCAGTGTGGCAAACCCGGCCGGCAGCTGACCGCTTTCCCACGGTGTGACCTGCTGCTGGTAACGGCTATCCCAGAATGAACTCAAGCTGCTGTCCTGCGCCATGCGGTATCCCCTACTCCCGATTGAGCCGCTATCTTGCCGCCGATCGACAGGCGAAGACAAGGAACGCTCAGTTCAGCGGCGCGCGGTCCGCATCAAACAGGCAGTCCCAGAACAGGCGCAGCCAGTCGTTGCGGTACACCGGCAGCAGATAGCTGCGACCGTCGTGGGTCAACAGCGGCACATAGCCGCGACCCTGCCGCTGCTGCGGCCACCCTAGGGTGACCAGCAGCGACGGCGTCAGCGCCAGCCTGGCCTGCCGCTCAGTCGGCAGGATTGCCTGCAGCCGGCCGCCGCTCTGCATCGCCATCTGCAGCCAGACCTTGCGTCGTGACAGCTGTGCCTGGATCGCCGCACGCTGGGCGTCGCTGAGCGTCAGCCAGTCGGAGACCTCGGCAAAACTCCGGCCGCAACCGAAGCAGACCTCGTCGCCAACGGCGGTGGAGCAGACTCCGATACATGGCGTGGCGATCATGATGGCGGCTCCCGGTGGCTGATGAGGGGAAGAAATAAACAGTGCGGAGAAATGATAAAGGCCACTTGCAAGCAAGTGGCCTTTGAATGATTTTTTGGTCGGAGTGAAAGGATTCGAACCTTCGACCCCTTGCACCCCATGCAAGTGCGCTACCGGGCTGCGCCACACTCCGACTCAAGGCAAAAATTATAAACAGTTATTCAGTCTTTGCCAAGGCTCAGATCCAGCCAGTCCAGGATGGCCTGCAGCTCCTTGCGCACTTCGCCGGCAGTAGCCGGGGCCGGCTGGTCACCTTCTAGGCGCTGGCGGGCACCATGCAGCGTAAAACCGTCGTCGTAGAGCAGGGAACGGATGCGACGCACCAGCAAGACCTCGCGGTGCTGGTAGTAGCGACGGTTGCCGCGGCGCTTGACGTTGCGCAGCTCGGAAAACTCCTGCTCCCAATAGCGCAGTACATGCTGCTTGACGCCGGTCAGCTCGCTGACTTCACCGATGGTGAAATAGCGTTTGGCCGGAATGGCAGGAAGCTCAGCCTTGGGTATTTGCATGATGTTGTTCAACCATTCCCTTGAGTTTCTGACTTGCATGGAAAGTTACCACGCGTCGGGCGGTGATGGGAATCTCTTCGCCGGTTTTCGGGTTACGCCCCGGGCGCTGCGGCTTGTCGCGCAGCTGGAAATTACCGAAACCGGACAGCTTGACGCTGGTGCCCGTTTCCAGGGTGGAGCGGATTTCTTCAAAGAACGACTCCACCATGTCCTTGGCTTCGCGCTTGTTCAGGCCCACCTTGTCGAACAACAGATCGGCCAGCTCGGCTTTGGTCAAAGTCATGATATTCCTCACTACAACATCGGATAAAACGCCACCCGCCCGGCGGGTGGCCAACAGGATGGATCAGGCGCGCAGTACGGCACCGGCCGCTTCGGCCGCGGCCAGCATCGCGGCCACCGCTTGCTCGACTTCATCGTCGACCAGGGTGCGGTCGGTCGCCTGCAGCACGATGCGGAACGCCAGGCTCTTCTTGCCCTCGCCCACACCCTTGCCACGGTAGAGGTCGAACAGCGCCAGCTCGCGCACGAACTCGGGCGCAACCGCCAGCATCGCCTGCTGCAGCGTGGCGGCACTCACCTCTTCCGCTACCACCAGCGCCAGGTCACGACGGACCGGCTGGAACTTGCTGACCGGTGCCAGTTGCACGCGGCCGACCTGCTCGACCGCTTCGACCGCCAGCTCGAACAGTACCGGCGCGTTGGTCAGGCCGTAGGCCTGTACCCACTGCGGGTGCAGCTCGCCCAGCACGCCGACCACGGCGCCATCCAGCAGCACCTCGGCGCAGCGGCCAGGGTGGAAGGCCGGATGGGCGGCCTTGCGGTATTCGGCAACGCGTGGATACAGCAGCGCCTCGACGTCGGCCTTGATGTCGTAGAAATCGACGCGCTCGGCCTTGCTGCCCCACTGCTCGTCGACCCGGCTACCGTGCGCCAGAGCGGCGACCACTTCCGGCTGCTGCACGCTGCCGTCGGCTTGTTTGTGGAACACGCGGGCGATCTCGAACACGCGCACACGGCTGTGCTTGCGGTTGAGGTTGGCCGCGAGGGTATCCACCAGACCGCCGATCAGGCTGGAGCGCATCACGCTCATCTGGCTGGCGATCGGGTTGATCAGGCGTACCGGATCGGTGTTGCCGGCGAAATCGCGCTCCCACTTTTCTTCCACGAAGGCGTAGCTGACGATTTCCTGGAAATCGCGGCCAGCCAGCAGGCGACGTACCTCGCTGCGCACGCGCAGGCCTTCCGGCTGCGGCAGCATGGTTTGTGCGGCAACCGGGGCGTTGGCCGGGATATTGTCGTAGCCGTAGACGCGGGCGATTTCCTCGATCAGGTCTTCCTCGATCGCGATATCGAAGCGGAAGCTCGGCGCGCTGACCACGAAGCCGTCGGTGTTCTGCTCGAACGACAGGCTGAGACGGGTGAAGATGGCGGCGATCTCGTCTGCAGCCAAGGAGATACCCAGGACCTTGGCGACGCGAGCGGTACGTACCGCCACGCTGGCGCGTGCCGGCAGCGCCGACACGGTTTCGGTCAGCGGGCCGGGCTCACCACCGCAGATCTCCAGCACCAGCGCGGTGGCGCGCTCGATGGCTTCGGTCTGCAGTGCGAAATCCACGCCGCGCTCGTAGCGGTAGCTGGAGTCGGAGCCGAAGCCCAGTGCGCGCGCCTTGCCGGCGATGGCTTCCGGCTGGAAGAAGGCGCTTTCCAGGAAGATGTCGTGGCTGGCGGTGGTGACGCCGCTGTCGAGGCCGCCCATGATGCCGGCGATAGCCAGAGGCTTGGCGGCATCGGCAATCACCATCAGCTCCGGCGTCAACTCGATTTCTTTTTCGTTGAGGCACACCAGCTTCTCGCCGGCAGCGGCCATGCGCACGGTAATGCCGCCGTCGATCTTGTCCAGATCAAACGCGTGCATCGGCTGGCCCTGCTCCAGCAGGATGTAGTTGGTAATGTCGACGATGGCGGAGATGGAACGCAGGCCGGAACGTTCCAGACGGCGCTTCATCCACTCCGGTGTCGGCGCCGCGGCGTTGACGTTCTTCAGCACGCGGCCAACGTAGCGGCCGCACGGTGCGCCATCGGCAATGCTGACCGCCAGCTTGCTGTCGGTTTGCGGCGCCACCGCGGCGATGTCCCACGCCGTCAGCGGGCTACCGGTCAGTGCCGCCACTTCGCGGGCGATACCACGCACCGACAGGCAGTCGGCACGGTTCGGCGTGATTTTCAGGGTGAACAGGCTGTCGTCCAGGCCCAAGTAGTCGCGGATGTTCTGGCCGATCAGTGCGTCAGCCGGTAGCAACATCAGGCCGTCGACCTCGTCCGGCACGCCCAGCTCCTTGCCGGAGCACAGCATGCCGCCGGACTCCACGCCACGCATCTTGGTCGGCTTGATCCGGAAGTCGCCCGGCAGGATGGCGCCCGGCAGTGCGCACGGCACCTTCACGCCCACGGCCACGTTCGGCGCGCCGCACACGATCTGCACCAGCTCGCCGGTGCCGACGTCGACCTTGGTCACGCGCAGACGGTCGGCGTTTTCGTGCTTTTCACACTCTTTCACTTCACCTACCACCACGCCGCTGAAGGCGGGGGCGGCGGCGTTGACTTCTTCCACTTCCAGGCCGGCCATGGTCAGCAGGTAGGACAGCTGGTCGGTGCTCAGCGACGGATTAACGCGGCTGCGCAGCCATTGTTCGGAAAATTGCATGATGAGTCTCCGTCGCGATCAGTTGAATTGTTTCAGGAACGTTAGATCGTTCTCGAAGAACAAGCGCAGGTCGTTCACGCCGTAACGCAGCATGGCAAAGCGGTCGAGGCCGATACCGAAGGCGAAGCCGGTGTATTTTTCCGGATCGATGCCGACATTGCGCAGCACGTTCGGGTGCACCATGCCGCTACCGCCGACTTCCAGCCAGCGGCCCTGCTCGTCCAGCACGTCGATCTCGGCCGAGGTCTCGGTGAACGGGAAGAAGGACGGGCGGAAGCGCACCTGCATGTCGTCGCGCTCGAAGAAGCGGCGCAGGAACTCGGTGATGGTGGCTTTCAGGTCGGCGAAGCTCACGTTCTGGTCGATCCACAGGCCTTCCATCTGGTGGAACATCGGCGAGTGGGTGGCGTCGGAATCCACGCGGTAGACGCGCCCGGGGGCCACGATCTTGATCGGCGGCTGGTTATCCAGCATGTAGCGCACCTGGATCGGGCTGGTATGGGTACGCAGCACGTCGCCGCCTTCGACGTAGAAGGTGTCCTGCATGGCACGCGCCGGGTGGTTTTCCGGAATGTTCAGCGCCTGGAAGTTGTGGAAATCGCTCTCGATTTCAGGGCCGTCGGCCACTTCGAAGCCCATGGTGGCGAACAGGCCGGTGATGCGCTCCAGCGTCAGTGTTACCGGGTGCAGCCCGGCCGGCGAGATGCCACGGCCCGGCAGGGTCACGTCCAGCGACTCTGCGGCCAACTGTGCCGCCAGCTTGGCGGCATTGAAGCCGTCGCGCACTTCGTTATGACGGGTCTCGAACGCCTGCTTGGCGGCGTTGATGGTTGCGCCGGCACTCTTGCGCTCTTCGGGCGACAGTTTGCCCAGCTGCTTCAGCAGCTCGGTCAGGGCACCGCTTTTACCAAGATAGCGGGCCTTGACCTGTTCCAGTTCAACGAGATCGGCAGCAGCATCGAGTGCCGCCAGACCTTCCTTGAGAATCACGTCAACATTGCTCATGGGTCGCACCAGTATGCGTAAGAAAACTGACCGGAACGGGGTGCGCTCGAGTCAGCCATCTTGGGGAAGATCGAAAAAAAAGGGAGGCATCAGCCTCCCTTTTTAGTATCCAGCGCTTAAGCGAGGGCGGCTTTTGCTTTTTCAACGATTTGAGCAAATGCCGGCTTATCGAACACGGCCAGATCGGCCAGGACCTTACGGTCGATTTCGATCAGCGCTTTCTTCAGGCCGTTCATGAACTTGCTGTATGGCAGGCCGTTTTCACGCGAAGCGGCGTTGATACGAGCAATCCACAGTTGACGGAACTGACGCTTTTTCTGGCGACGGTCGCGGTAGGCGTACTGACCGGCTTTCATCACCGCCTGTTTGGCGATGCGATAGACGTTCTTCCGGCGGCCGCGATAGCCTTTCGCCAGAGCTAAGATTTTCTTGTGACGAGCACGTGCGGTTACACCGCGTTTTACGCGTGGCATGAATTATCTCCTTAAGCGTAGGGCATCATTTTGCGAACGGAAGCCATGTTGGTGCTATCTACCATGGCAGTACCGCGCAATTGACGTTTGGTTTTGGTGGTTTTCTTGGTCAGGATATGACGCTTGAACGCCATAGAGCGCTTGACACCACCGTTGCCCAATACTTTGAGACGCTTCTTCGCGCTCGACTTGGTTTTCATTTTCGGCATGGAATGCTCCTGCTGAATTTTCGTTAGATTAGACTCAGGGTGGCCATCGGCACTTAAAACCACTGCGTCACGCTTTTGTGCAGGCCGTTTCCGGCCTACAAAATCAACACGGCAGGCGAGCCTGCCGTGAAGAAGTCGATGATTATACCCGATTATTTCTTTTTCGGGGCAATCATCATGACCATTTGGCGGCCTTCCAGTCGCGGGAACTGCTCGACCGTACCCACTTCCGCCAAATCGGCTTCCACGCGCTTGAGCAGCGCGAGACCGATATCCTGGTGAGCCATCTCACGACCACGGAAACGCAGGGTTACCTTGGCTTTGTCACCTTCAGTGAGGAAGCGGATCAGGTTACGCAGCTTGACGTTGTAGTCGCCATCGTCAGTACCCGGACGGAACTTGATTTCCTTGATCTGGATCTGCTTCTGCTTCTGCTTCGCTTCGTGGCGCTTCTTGGACTGCTCGTACTTGTACTTGCCGTAGTCCATCAGCTTGACCACCGGCGGCTGGGCCGTCGGCGAAATCTCCACCAGATCAACGTCGCGTTCTTCCGCCAGCGCCAGACCTTCACGCAGACTGACGATACCGAGCTGCTCGCCTTCTTCTCCTACCAGACGGATCTCGCGGGCGGTAATTTCGCCATTGATCCGTGGTTCGCGTTCCTGAGCTATAGCCAATACTCCTGTAGTTTAGTGATCGTACCCGTAGGCACTCAGACCTGCGCCATCGCGGCTTGCAGGTGTTCGGCAAAGGCTTGCAGTGTCATCTGACCCAGATCCTCGCCGCGAGCACGTACGGCCACCAGCCCGCCCTCTTTCTCCTTGTCGCCGATGACGACCTGGTAAGGGAGCTTCTGCAGGCTGTGCTCGCGGATTTTATAGCCGATCTTTTCGTTTCTCAAGTCAAGATCGACTTTGTAACCCAGTTTACGCAAACTGGTTGCCACATCCGCAGCATAATCGGCCTGTGCGCTGGTGATATTCATCACCACCATCTGCACCGGCGCCAGCCACAGCGGAAAAACACCGGCGTGGTTTTCGATCAGGATGCCGATGAAGCGCTCCAGCGAACCCAGAATCGCACGGTGCAGCATCACCGGACGGGCACGACCGTTATCCTCGGTGACATACTCGGCGCCGAGACGTTCCGGCAGCACGTAGTCCAGCTGCAGGGTACCGCACTGCCAGGAACGGCCCAGCGCGTCCTTGATGTGATACTCGATCTTCGGACCGTAGAACGCGCCCTCGCCCGGCAGTTCTTCCCACTCCACGCCGCAGGCGCGCAGCGCCTCGCGCAGACCTTCTTCGGCGCGATCCCAGGTTTCCAGCGTGCCGGCGTACTTTTCCGGACGCAGCGACAGCTTGATCGCCACCTTGTCGAAGCCGAAGCGCTTGTATACCGCCATGGTCAGCTCGTTGAAGGCACGCGCCTCTTCGATGATCTGCTCTTCGGTACAGAAGATGTGGGCATCGTCCTGCACGAAGCCGCGCACGCGCATGATGCCGTGCAGCGCGCCGGACGGCTCGTTGCGGTGACAGGCACCGAATTCGGCCAGCCGCATCGGCAGGTCGCGATAGGAGCGCAGGCCCTGGTTGAATACCTGCACGTGGCCCGGGCAGTTCATCGGCTTCACCGCGTAGTCGCGTTTTTCCGACTCGGTGGTGAACATGCCTTCACGGTAGTTTTCCCAGTGGCCGGACTTTTCCCACAACACGCGGTCCATCACCATCGGGGTGCGGATTTCCTGGTAGCCGGCTTCGGTCAGCGTCTTGCGCATGTATTGCTCGATGCTCTGCCACAGTGCCCAGCCCTTCGGATGCCAGAACACCATGCCCGGTGCCTCGTCCTGCAGGTGGAACAGGTCCAGCTGACGACCCAGCTTGCGATGGTCGCGCTTTTCCGCCTCTTCCAGCATGAACAGGTACTGTTCCAGGTCTTCCTTCTTCTGCCAGGCGGTACCGTAGATACGTTGCAGCATCTCGTTGTTGCTGTCGCCGCGCCAGTAGGCACCGGCCACCTTCATCAGCTTGAATACCTTCAGCTTGCCGGTGGACGGCACGTGCGGGCCACGGCACAGGTCGGTAAAGCCGCCTTCGCGATACAGCGACAATACCTCGCCCTGCGGAATGGACTCGATGATCTCGGCCTTGTACGCCTCGCCGATGCTCTTGAAGTAGGCAATCGCCTCGTCACGCGGCAGTTCGTAGCGTTCGACCGGGATGTCCTTCTTCGCCAGCTCCGTCATCTTCTTCTCGATCGCCACCAGGTCTTCTGGCGTGAACGGACGCTTGTAGGCGAAATCGTAGTAGAAGCCGTTTTCGATTTCCGGCCCGATGGTGACCTGCGCCTCCGGGAACAGCTCCTTCACCGCATACGCCAGCAAGTGGGCGGTGGAGTGGCGGATGATGGACAGACCGTCCGCGTCTTTCTCGGTGATGATGGCCAGATCAACGTTGGCCGCAATCAGATGGGAAGTGTCAACCAGTTGGCCGTCCACGCGACCAGCCAGCGCCGCACGCGCAAGACCGGTACCGATGGACGCAGCCACTTCGTGCACCGTTACCGGCTTGTCGAAGGAACGGATGGAACCGTCGGGCAGGCGAATGTCAGGCATAGCAACTCCAGCTTTAAAGTGAAGGTGGACGACAAAAATCCAAAAAAAAAGTGCGGCTTGAGCCGCACTTTTTGGTTTGCTTGGAGTATTCCTTTAATTTTAAAGGTACCCCGTATGGCTCGGTTTTATCGCGAGATACGGGTAGTGGTAGTTCGCTTGAACATTTAATACTCCAAACTGAATTTGGTAGGCACGATCGGATTCGAACCAACGACCCCCACCATGTCAAGGTGGTGCTCTAACCAACTGAGCTACGTGCCTGCAATCAAGGCTGCCGATATTACCAACCGGCGCCGGCAAATGCAAGCCATTTGCGTGCAAAGCTCACACGCCGGGCGCACGCGGGGTGTATACTGCGCGGCTAAATTTCCGATTCCAGCCATTATTATCAAGCACATGCTGAAGTTTACCCTGCACAAAACATCGGGTGGCGCCCGCCGCGGCACCCTGGAACTGAACCACGGCAAGGTCGAGACCCCGGTGTTCCAGCCGGTGGGCACCTACGGCTCGGTGAAGGCGATGAGCCCGCACGAGCTGCACGACATCAAGGCCCAGATCATCCTGGGCAACACCTTCCACCTGTGGCTGCGCCCCGGCCTCGACATCATCGAGAAGTTCGGCGGCCTGCACGAGTTCATCGGCTGGGACAAACCCATCCTCACCGACTCCGGCGGCTTCCAGGTATTCAGCCTCGGCGCACTGAACAAGATCACCGAGGAAGGCGTCACCTTCCAGAGCCCGGTCAACGGTGACAAGCTGTTCCTGTCGCCAGAAAAGTCGATGGAAATCCAGAAGGTGCTGAACTCCGACATCGTGATGATCTTCGACGAGTGCACCCCGGGTCAGGTCGACCACGCCACCGCGGCCAAGTCGATGCGCATGAGCCTGCGCTGGGCCGAGCGTTCTCGCCGCGCCTTCGACGAGCTGAAGAACCCCAACGCGCTGTTCGGCATCGTGCAGGGCAACCTGTACAAGGATCTGCGCCAGGAATCGCTGGACGGCCTGATGCAGATCGGTTTTGACGGCATCGCCATCGGCGGCCTGTCGGTGGGCGAACCGAAGCCGGAAATGTACCGCATGCTGACCGAGCTGAAGGACATGCTGCCGGCGGAGAAACCGCACTATCTGATGGGCGTCGGCACCCCGGAAGACCTGGTACACGGCGTTGCCAACGGCATCGACATGTTCGACTGCGTGATGCCGACCCGCAATGCGCGCAACGGCTGGCTGTTCACGCAGTGGGGTGACCTGAAGATCAAGAACGCGCGCTACAAGGATGACAAGAAGCCGCTGGACGAGCAGTGCGAGTGCTACGCCTGCCGCCACTTCAGCCGTGCCTACCTGCACCACCTGCACCGCACCGGCGAGATCCTCGGCGCCCGCCTCAACACCATCCACAACCTGCACTACTATCAGGTGCTGATGCAGGAAATGCGCGACGCCATCGACGCCGACCGCTTTGAGGACTGGAAAGCCGGCTTCCACGAGCGTCGCGCCCGCGGTGTGAACTGACGCGGCCAAGCGCTGTCTGTGTAATGTCGTGCCACGCGCCGTCATGCCGCTTGCAAAAGCGGCATCTCGGCACAATGGTTGGAAATCAGCCGCAGCGTGGCTACAATCGGCCACTTGCACACGTAATACCCGCATTCATCCTAAAACAAGGGAGACTCAATCGATGTTCAATACTTCCGCCGCCGGCGGCCTCGACCTGATGGGCTTTTTGCCCATGATCGTGATTTTCGTTTTGTTCTGGTTCCTGCTGATCCGTCCGCAACAGAAGAAAATGAAAGAACACCAGAAGATGCTGGCCGAAATCAACAAGGGTGACGAAGTGGCAACTCAAGGTGGCATCGTTGGCCGCGTGACCAAGGCTGGTGACCAGTACCTGGCGATCGAGATTGCCAACGGCGTGGAAATCAATGTCCAGCGTGGCGCCGTTGCCGCCAAGCTGGAAAAAGGCACCATCAAGTCCCTGTAATCCCAATGGGCCGCCCTGGCGGCCCTTTTTCCTGTTACCGCCTCCATGAACCGCTTCCCGATCTGGAAATACCTCGTCATTGCGGTAGTACTGATTGTCTCGACAATCTACACCCTGCCCAATTTCTTTGGCGAAACCCCTGCCGTGCAAATCTCCAGCACCCGCCAATCGGCCACCGTCGATACGGCACTGATGGCGCGGGTGGAGACCGTACTGCAGCAACAGGGCATCAAGCCTGCCGGCCTGTTCCTTGACGGCAACAGCCTGAAAGTGCGCTTCAACGATCCCGATACGCAGATCAAGGCGCGCGACATCATCCAGCAAGCGCTGGGCGACACCTACATCATCGCGTTGAACCTGCTGGCGGCCTCGCCGGAATGGCTGAGCAAGCTGCACGCCAACCCAATGTTCCTCGGCCTCGACCTGCGCGGCGGCGTGCACTTCCTGCTGGAAGTCGACATGCAGGCGGCCGTGGACAAGACCATGGAACGCTACGCCGGCGACATCCGCCGCGAGCTGAAAACCGCCAAGATCCGCTACGGCGCCATCAAGCGCACCGGCAACACCGCACTGGAAGTGCAGCTGCGAGATCAGGAAACGCTGAACGCCGCCGCCGACAAGCTGGCGCGCAGCCTGCCGTCGCTGACCTTCAGCAGTGACGACCAGCTGTTCCGCCTCAGCCTCGCGCTGAAGCCGGAAGAGATCACCCGCATCCAGAGCGATGCCGTGTCGCAGAACATCACCACCCTGCACAACCGTGTCAACGAGCTGGGCGTCGCCGAACCGGTGATCCAGCAAGCCGGCCCGAGCCGCATCGTGGTGCAGCTGCCGGGGGTGCAGGACACCGCCAAGGCCAAGGACATCCTCGGCCGTACCGCCACGCTGCAGGTACGCATGGTGGAAGACGATCCGTCACGTGTCGCCGAGGCGATGGCCGGCAACGTGCCGACCGGCTACGAACTGCTGGACGAAGCCAGCTCGCAGGGTATCCAGAAGATCCTGCTGAAGAAGGATGTCGAGCTGACCGGCGACAACATCAACTCGGCCCAGCCCGGCTTTGACCAGAATGGTGGCGCCTCGGTGGACATCGGCCTGGACAGCACCGGCGCCGAGATTTTCCGCAGCCTGACCGCGGAAAACATCGGCAAGCGCATGGCGATGGTGCTGGTCGAGAAGAACAAGAGCGAAGTGGTGACCGCACCGGTGATCCGCAGTGAAATCGGCGGTGGCCGCGTGCAGATCTCCGGCAGCATGAACCCGGCGGAAGCCAACGACGTGGCCCTGCTGCTGCGCGCCGGCTCGCTGGCGGCGCCGATGAACATCATCGAGGAACGCACCATCGGCCCGAGCCTGGGCAAGGAAAACATCGAGAAGGGCTTCAGCGCCACACTGTGGGGCTTTGCCGCCATCGCCGTGTTCATGGTGCTGTACTACCGCGTGTTCGGCCTGATCTCGGTGGCCTCGCTCGGCGTCAACCTGTTCATGCTGATCGCGCTGCTGTCGATGCTGCAGGCGACGCTGACGCTGCCAGGCATCGCCGCGATCGCGCTGACGCTGGGCATGGCCATCGACGCCAACGTGCTGATCAACGAGCGCATCCGCGAAGAGCTGCGCAACGGCGTGCCACCGCAGTCGGCGATCCAGGCCGGTTACAGCCACGCCTGGGCGACGATTCTGGACTCGAACGTGACCACGCTGATCGCCGGTATCGCGCTGCTGGTATTCGGCTCCGGCCCGGTACGCGGCTTTGCCGTGGTGCACTGCCTCGGCATCCTGACCTCGATGTTCTCCGCGGTGCTGGTATCGCGCGGCATCGTCAACCTGTGGTACGGCCGTCGCCGCCGCCTGACTACCGTGTCCATCGGCCAGGTGTGGAAGCCGGAAACCAAGTAAGGATCAAGAAACATGGAGTTTTTCCGCATCAAACGGGACATCCCGTTCATGAGCTACGGCAAGCTCACCACCGCGATCTCGCTGGTGACCTTCATCGTGGCGGTGTTCTTCCTGTTCAGCAAAGGGCTGAACCTGTCGGTGGAATTCACCGGCGGCACGGTGATGGAAGTGCAGTACCAGCAGCCGGCTAACCTCGCCGACATCCGCCATCGCGTGGAAACGCTGAAAGTGGGCGAAGTGCAGGTGCAGAGCCTGGGCACCAGCCGCGACGTGCTGATCCGCCTGCCGAACAAGGAAGGCACCAGCTCCGCCAAGCTGTCGGAACAGGTGATGAGCCAGCTCAAGGCCGGTGATGCCGGCGTGCAGCTGCGCAAGGTCGAGTTCGTCGGCCCCAGCGTGGGCGAGGAACTGGTCAGCCACGGCCTGACCGCGATCCTGCTGGTCTGCCTCGGCATCGTGATCTACCTCGCGCTGCGCTTCGAGTGGCGGCTGGCGGTGTCGGCGATCATCGCCAACATGCACGACGTGGTGATCATCATCGGCTGCTTCGCGCTGTTCCAGTGGGAATTCAGCCTGACGGTACTGGCCGGCGTGCTTGCAGTACTGGGCTACTCGGTCAACGAATCGGTGGTGGTGTTCGACCGGATCCGCGAGAACTTCCGCAAGCCGGGCATGCGCGGCCGCAGCACCGCGGAAGTGATCGACAACGCGATCACCTCCACCATCAGCCGCACCATGATCACCCACGGCTCCACCGAGACGGTGGTACTGGCAATGCTGGTATTCGGCGGCCCGGCGCTGCACGGCTTTGCCATGGCACTGACCATCGGCATCGTGTTCGGCATCTACTCCTCGGTGCTGGTCGCCAGCCCGCTGGCGCTGGCGCTGGGCGTCAAGCGCGAGCACATGATCAAGATCGTGAAGCCGAAAGAAGAAGCGGTGGTCTGACGCGTCGCGCACCGGACCTGAGCAAGGTTGGCCGCAGGCAATGCGGCCAACCTTTTTTGACTTTTACCTGCCCCGAGTCGCCATGGAACTGATCGCTTTTCTGCTCGACTTCATCCTGCACATCGACGTGCACCTGACCCAGCTGGTCGCCAGCTACGGGCCGTGGATCTACCTGATCCTGTTCCTGATCGTGTTCTGCGAAACCGGGCTGGTGGTGACACCGTTCCTGCCCGGCGATTCGCTGCTGTTCGTCGCCGGCGCCCTCGCCGCGATGGGCGAGATGAACGTGCAGCTGTTGGTCGGCCTGCTGATCGTGGCCGCCATCCTCGGTGACGGCGTCAATTACGCCATCGGCAAACATGTCGGCATGCGGCTGTTTGCCCGCTTTCCGCGGCTGCTGAAACCGCAATACCTGGACAAGACCCACGCCTTCTACGAGCGCCACGGCGGCAAGACCATCATCTTCGCCCGCTTCGTGCCCATCGTGCGCACCTTCGCCCCCTTCGTCGCCGGCGTCGGACGCATGGATTACCGCCACTTCCTCAGCTACAACGTGATCGGCGCCGTGCTGTGGGTGGTCGGGTTCAGCTACGCCGGCTACTTCTTCGGCAACCTGCCCTTCGTGCGCAAGAACCTGGAGTACATGATCTTCGGCATCATCATCGTGTCGATGCTGCCGGGCATCATCGAAGTGATCCGCCACCGGCGCGCCGCCGGCAAGGCGTGACGGGCCACCACAACCGTTTTAATTTTCACCAGGGCCACACGCGACCTCCGCTTGCCGTGTGGCCACGGCCAGACCAGTGCATACCATGAAACGCATCCAGAAACTGCCCGACCACCTCGTCAACCAGATCGCCGCCGGCGAGGTGGTGGAGCGACCGGCGTCGGCGCTGAAGGAAATCCTGGAAAACAGCCTCGACGCCGGCGCCGACCGCATCAGCGTCGACCTGGCGCAGGGCGGCATCAAGCTGATCCGCGTCACCGACAACGGGGGCGGCATCGCCGCCGCCGACCTGCCGCTGGCGCTGGACCGCCACGCCACCAGCAAGATCGGCAGCCTCGACGATCTGGAAAACGTCGCCACCCTCGGCTTTCGGGGAGAGGGGCTGGCCAGCGTCGCCTCGGTGTCGCGGCTGACGCTGACCAGCCGTCCGCACGACGCCGAGCACGCGCACCAGATCGTCGCCATCGACGGTACGCTGCACCCGGTGGAGCCGGCCGCACACGCGCCCGGCACCAGCGTCGAGATCGTCGACCTCTATTTCAACACCCCGGCGCGGCGCAAGTTCCTGAAGAGCGAGAACACCGAGTACGCGCACTGCGAGGCCACCTTCGAGCGCATCGCGCTGGCGCACCCGCAGGTCGAGTTCATCCTGCGCCACAACGGCAAGGTGGTGTGGCGCCTGCCGCAGCAGAGCCTGGCCGAACGCGTCGGCGCGCTGCTGGGCCGCGACTTCGTCGAGGCCTCACTGCCGATTGAGACCGGCGCCGCCGGACTGACGCTCTCCGGCTTTGTCGCCAGCCCGACCTACTCCAAGGCCAGCCGCGACGCGCAGTACTTCTACGTCAACGGCCGCTTCGTGCGCGACAAGATCGCGCAGCACGCGCTGCGCCAGGCCTACCGCGACGTGCTGCATCACGACCGCCATCCCGCCTACGCGCTGTTCTTCACGCTGGACCCGGCCAACGTCGACGTCAACGTGCACCCGACCAAGATCGAGGTGCGCTTTCGCGAAAGCCAGGGCATCCACCAGTTCCTGTTCCACAGCGTCCACAAGGCGCTGGCCAGCACCACAGCCGGCGCCAGCCCGGCGGTGACGCTGGACGGTCCGGCGGACAACGACGCCGCCGTTGCGGCCAACGTTGGCCGCAACGAGGACACGCTCGCCGCCTTCGGCACGGCCGCCGCAGCTGCGCGCGCCGCTGACAGCCCGCCGCGGATGCCGTTCCAGCAGCCGCGCTACGAACAGCAGGCGATGCCGCTGCACGTGGCGCGCGAGGCAATCGGTGGCTACCAGCGCCAGTTCGCCGGGCTGCGCGAGGAAGAACGCAGCCTGACACCGGATGTCAGCAGCACACCGCCAGGCAGCACGACGACCAGCAGCACCCTGGCCGCGCCGCTGGCTGCGGCCAAACTTACCGCCCTGCCCGACGCCAGCGACGGCATCCCGCCGCTCGGTTTTGCGCTGGCGCAGCTGCACGGCGTCTACATCCTCAGCCAGTGCGAGGACGGCCTGATCGTGGTCGACATGCACGCCGCACACGAGCGCATCGTCTACGAGCGGCTGAAAAACGCGCTGGAGGCGGACGTGATCCCGATGCAGCCGCTGCTGCTGCCGGTATCGTTTGCCGCCGACCGCTTCGAGGTCGCCACCGCGCACGAGCACGGCGCCGAGATGCAGCGCCTCGGCATCGAGCTGGCGCCGCTGTCGCCGACCCAGATCGCGGTGCGCGGCGTGCCGGTGTGGCTGCAGGACGGCAACCCGGTGGAGCTGGCGCGCGCGGTGCTGAAGGACGTGCGCGAGATCGGCCTCAGCCAGGTGCTGACCGAGCGCCGCAACGAGCTGCTGGCGACCATGGCCTGCCACGGCGCAGTGCGCGCCAACCGCCAGCTGACGCTGACCGAGATGAACGCGCTGCTGCGCGACATGGAGGCCACCGAGCGCTCCGGCCAGTGCAATCACGGCCGGCCAACGTGGTCGCGGCTGTCGATGCGCGATCTGGACAACCTTTTCATGCGCGGCCGCTAGCCGCACCCTCACGGAGTCTCCATGCTGCAACGTCGCGATCTGCCCGCCCTCAGCGCCGGCTTTGTCACCGTCCTCGTCGGCTACACCAGCTCGGCGGCGATCATCTTCGAGGCGGCGCGCAGCGCTGGCGCCAGCCAGGCGATGATCGCCTCGTGGCTGATGGCGCTGGGCATCGCGATGGGCATCACCTGCATCGGGCTGTCGCTGCGCTACAAGGTGCCGGTGGTGACCGCGTGGTCGACACCGGGTGCTGCGCTGCTGATCACCTCACTCTCCGGCGTCAGCATGCCAGAGGCCATCGGCGCCTTCGTGTTCTCGGCGGCATTGATCGTGCTGGCCGGCGTCACCGGCTGGTTCGAGAAGGCGCTCAACCGCATCCCGTTGCCAATGGCGGCGGCGATGCTGGCCGGCATCCTGGTCAAGTTCGGCATCAACGTGTTCGGCGCGATGCAGACCGAGCTGGCGCTGGTGCTGGCGATGTTCGTCGCCTACCTGCTGGCCAAGCGCCTGCTGCCGCGCTACGCCATCGTGCTGGTGCTGCTGCTCGGCTGCGCCATCGCCGCGGCACAAGGCCTGCTGCAGCTGGGCGACATCACGCTGACGCTGGCCATGCCATTGTGGACCACGCCGCAGTTCAACCCCGGCGTGCTGCTGGGCGTCGGCCTGCCGCTGTTCATGGTCACCATGGCGTCGCAGAACATCCCCGGCGTCGCCACCCTGCACGCCAACGGCTACCGGCCGCCGATCTCGGCGCTGATGACCGGCACCGGCGTGGTCAACCTGCTGCTGGCGCCGTTCGGCTGCTTTGCGGTGAACCTGGCGGCGATCACCGCCGCGCTGTGCATGGGCAAGGACGCGCACGAAGACCCGGCGCGACGCTATCTGGCCAGCGTGGCGGCCGGCGTGTTCTACCTGTTGCTGGGGATTTTCGGCGCCACTGTCGGCGCGCTGTTCGCGGCCTTTCCCAAGGCGCTGGTGCTGGCCATCGCCGGGCTGGCGCTGTTCGGCACCATCGCCGGCGGCCTCGCCACCGCGATGAAGGACGACGCGATGCGCGAGCCGGCGCTGATCACCTTCCTGATTACCGCCTCCGGCGTGTCGCTGGCCGGCATCGGCTCGGCATTCTGGGGCTTGGCGGGCGGTGTACTGGCATTACTGATCCTCAACGCACGGCGCAAGGCCTGAGCCGTTAACGTGGTCCCACGCTCTCGCGAGCGATCGCGGGACAAAGCGAACGCGGCGGGGGAACGCGACGTCGGCCGAGCGGCAAGTCCGCATGCCGAAACCGTTTGCCACACTGGATCACTCAGGTGTGCGCCATCACAATAGCGCGTGGAGCGGTGCTTACGGGCTGGCGGCATCGGCGCTGACCTGTGCCAGCGTGCTGCCGAAATGGCGCTGGTAGAAGCGGTCCAGCTCGCCGCTGGCCTTCAGCCGCTGCGCCTCGCCATCCACCGCGTCGCGCAACAGTTCGAGGCCGGGGCGGAAGCTGAACGGCTGCGCGACACTGGCCACCACCGGCTGCAGACGCCGGATCTTGCCGTGCAGCGCCGGATCAACATCCTGCAGCGCCACCGCATCCTCGAAGATCACGTCCACGCGCCCGGCCGCCAGCTGCCGCACCGCGGTGGTGGAATCGTTGGCCGCCACCCGCTGCCAGTCGCGTTTCGCCGCGATCGCCAGCGGGTAGTCGTAGACGTCGACAAAGGCCACCTTGTGCGCGCTGAAATGGCCCAGCCCCGGATAGTGGTGCAGCGGATTGTCGGCGCGCACCCAGGCGTTGAGCACCCAGTACACCAGCGGCTGCTGCGTCTGCAGCCAGCCCGGCGGGCTGCCCTCGGCGGTGGCAAAGGCCATGATGTCGATGCGCTGCTCCTTCATCAGCCGCAGGCAGGAGGCCGGTGCCAGGAACAGATAGCGGATGCGGTGCCCTTCCGCGCGCGCGGCACGGCCCAGCGCGTCCACCGCCAGCCCCACCGGCTGCCCCTGCGCAGTCTGGTAGATGAACGGCTGCCACGCCTCGGCGCACAGCGTGAACACCGCGGCCGTGGCCGGGGCGGACAGGGTGATGGCGGCCAGCGCCAACAGTTTGCGGAACATGCACGACTCCCCGGCAATGACGACAAGCCTCAAGCGTAACAGCATGACGTACGCTTGGCCGCACCCGCTGGCGGCAAAGCCGGCTTGCGCTCAGCGCACGGCGTTGTCTGGCTGCAACAGCCAGTCGGCCGCCGCCGCGCTATGCAGCGCGGTGGTGTCCAGCAGTGGCAATGTGGCCTGGCAGCCGTCGAGCAGCATGGCGATCTCGGTGCAGCCGAGTATCACCGCCTGCGCCCCCGCCGCCTGCAGGCCGGCGATGATGTCGAGATAGCGCGCCCGCGACGCCGGCAGCACTTGACCCTGGCACAACTCGTCGAAGATCACGCGATGCACCTCGTCGCGTTCGGCCGCCGGCGGCAGCAACACCTGCAGCCCGGCCGCCTGCAGCCGCTCACGGTAGAACGCCTGCTCCATGGTGAAACGGGTGCCGAGCAGGCCGACGCGGCCAACGTTGGCAGCAAGCAGCGCGGCGATGGTGGGATCGGCGATGTGCAGCAGCGGGATGCCGGCCATCTCCGCCACCGGCGCCGCCACCCGGTGCATGGTGTTGCTGCAGATCAGCAGCGCCCCGGCACCGGCCCGCGCGAGGCCACGGCCGGCCTCGCCCAGCAGCACGGCGGCCTGCGCCCAGTCGCCCTGGCACTGCAGCTCGGCCAGCGGCGCGAAATCGATGCTGTGCAACAGCAGCGGCGCCGAATGCAGCCCACCACGGGCGTCGCGCACCCGGCGATTGATCTGCGCGTAGTAGTGCGCGGTCGATTCCCAGCTCATGCCGCCCAGCAGCCCCAGCAGTTTTCCACTCATGTCACAGCACCCCGGCCAGTTGCAATTCGTCGTACAGCAGATACAGCGCGGTCAGCGCCATCAACAAGGCCATGATGCCATTGAACCAGCGCCGTGCCGCCGCTTGCGCCAGGTGGCGGCGCAGCACCTCGCCCAGCCCCGCCCACAGCGCGATGCAAGGGAAGTTGATCAGCGCACAAGCCAGCGCCAGCAGCATGGCGTGCGACAGCTGCGCCTGCAGCGGCAAAAACAGCAAGGCGGTGTTGATCACCATCACCCACGCCTTGGGGTTCACCCACTGGAAGGCAGCGGCGGCGACAAAGCCCATCGGCCGCACCAGCTGTTTCGCCTGCGGCTCGCCCGCCAGCCACACCTGCCACGACAGCCACAACAGATAGCTGCAGCCGGCCAGCGTCAGCAGCAGGCGCCAGTCGTCCAGCCACGCCATCACCCAGCCTAGCAGCAGCGACACCAGCAGCACCTGCACACCATGGCCGATGCTGATGCCGAGCAGGTGCGGCACGCTGCGGCGAAAGCCGAAGTTGACCCCCGATGCGGCCAACATCAGATTGTTCGGCCCCGGCGTGATCGACATCAGCGACACATAACTCAATAAAGGCAGACCCAGCATCACACGCTCCCGCAACAAGTAGTAGACCGTTCCATCGTAGCCAACAGCAGTTGCCGGATACAGTGCCAAGAATTTATTATTGTCATGGTGACAGTTGCAGCATACTGGTAACTGTCACCCCCCGTTCTCCCGCCCACTGTCATGCCCGCGTTACGGAAAGCCGCCATGGATAGCGCCACCCTGTACCAGCAACTCGCCGACGACCTGTCCGGCGCCATCAACCTTGGCACCCTGCCGCCCGGCTCGCGCCTGCCCTCGGTGCGCAAGACCGCGCACAGCCGTCAGCTGTCGCTCAATACCGTGGTCGCCGCCTACCGCGTGCTGGAAGACCGCGGCCTGGTCGAGGCGCGGCCGCAGTCCGGCTACTACGTGCGCTCGCGGCTGCCGTCGCCGGCGCGCAGCAGCAGCCAGGCCGCCGGCCCGGCGCAGGGCACCGACGGCGCGGTGCTGGACCTGATCGGCGCCGCGCTGAAGGCACAGCAGACGCCGGGCTATATCGACATGGCACTGGCCTGCCCACGCGGCGGCGACTTCTACCCCGCCGGCAAGCTGGCGCGGCTGATGGGCCAGGTGCTGCGCAAGAATCCGGGACTGGTCAGCAACTACGCGCTGCCGCCGGGCTCGGAACGGCTGCGCACCCAGATCGCACGCCGCGGCCTGGAGCTGGGCATGGCGCTGCAGGCCGACAACATCATTCTCACCCACGGCGCGATGGAAGCTCTGAACCTGGCGCTGCGCGCGGTGTGTCGCCCCGGCGACACCGTGGGCATCGAATCGCCGACCTACTTCAACCTGCTGCCGCTGTTCGCCAGCCTCGGGCTGAAGGCGCTGGAGATCCCCACCGATCCGCAATCCGGGCTGTCGCTGGAGGCGCTGGAGATGCTGCTGGCGGAAAAGCGCCTCAACGCCATCATCGCGATGCCCAATGTGCACAATCCGCTGGGCTGCAGCATGCCCACCGAACACAAGAAAAGGTTGGCCGCACTGGTCAATCGCTACCAGGTGCCGCTGATCGAGGACGCGCTGTACGCCGAGCTGCAGTTCGGCGACGCGCTGCAACCGGCGGTGAAGGCCTACGACAGCGACGGCTGGGTCATCGTCTGCGCCAGCTACACCAAGACGCTGGCGCCGGACTTCCGCGTCGGCTGGATGGAAGGCGGCCGCTTCACCGAGGAGCTGCGCAAGCTGAAGTTCGCCACCTCCATCGCCGAGCCGCTGGTGCTGTGCGAGACGCTGGGCGCGTTCCTGGAATCCGGCGGCTACGACCACCACCTGCGCGCGCTGAAGCGGCGCTACACGCTGCACATTGACAAGGTGCGCGCACTGATTGCCGACCACTTCCCGGCCGGCACCCGCGCCACCCACCCCAGCGGCGGCTTCCTGATCTGGGTGGAGCTGCCGGACGGCTACGACACGGTGAAGCTGTTCGACCTGGCGATCCAGCAGCGCATCAGCATCTCGCCGGGGCCACTTTATTCGCCGAGCGGCCGCTACCGCAACGCGCTGCGGGTGTCCTGCTGCCAGCCACTGGACGAGCGCTTTGTCAGCGCGCTGGCACGGGTCGGCGAGCTGGCCGCCAGCTGTGGCAAATAATGACAAAGTAAACACATAAAGCATAAATGACATTAAAATATTGGATTGGCCACCCACCTGACCAGGCAAATCCCATGCTTTATCACGGCACCATCAGCCGCTGGCACGACGACAAAGGCTTCGGCTTCATCACCCAGGATCACACTAGGGAAGAACTGTTCTTCCACCTCTCCGATTGCCCGCCGGATGGCGTGCGGCCGCAGGTCGGTTTTGTCGTCTACTTCCAGCGCCAGCAGGGTACCAACGGCAAGGTGTCCGCCTGCCAGGTGCAGGGCAAGGTGTTCACCGCGCCCCCCGCCGCCAGCCCGCCGCTGCAGCCGCTCGACTACGTGCTGACGCCGGCCGCGCCGCGTCATAGCCACAGCCGCGTGCACGGTATCGTGCTGCTGTTGCTGCTCACCGCCGGTGTTGCCGGCTACGCCAGCTTTGCCAGCCGCAGCAGCGCGGCACCGGCCAGTAGCGTAATCGGCACCGTCCGGCCCGTCGCGACGCCGGCAGCGGCCACCGCCACAGCCGGCTTCCGCTGCGATGGTCGCCAGCACTGCTCGCAGATGAATTCGCTGCAGGAGGCCGCCTACTTCCTGCAACACTGCCCGGACACCCGGATGGATGGTGACGGCGACGGGCAACCGTGCGAAACGCAATTCGCCAACTGAGCCGGCAGCAGCGTACCAAAAACAATGCGGCCAACCTTGTCACCAAGGTTGGCCGCAATCACATCCCGCTCAGGCGTCGCGCCGCTTACAGGTAGCGCGCCTCCAGGTGCGCGCGGAAGTGCGCTGGGTTCAGCGCCTCGCCGGTGGCGCGACGCACCAGTTCGCCGGTTTCCCAGCGGCTGGCCTGCGACCAGATATTGGCGTCCAGCCAGTCGAACACCGGCGCCAAGTCGCCGGCGGCGATGCGCGCATCCAGATCCGGCACACTGCGGCGGAGGGTGGCGAAATACTGCGCCGCGTACATCGCGCCCAGGGTGTAGCTGGGGAAGTAGCCGAAGCTGCCGTCGGTCCAGTGGATGTCCTGCAGGCAGCCGTCGCGGTAGTTGCCGCGGGTATCGACGCCGAGATAGGCCTGCATTTTTTCGTCCCACAGCGCCGGGATGTCTTCCGCCTCGATGTCGCCCTCGATCAGCGCGCGCTCGATCTCGTAGCGCAGGATCACGTGCGCCGGGTAGGTCAGCTCGTCGGCGTCGACGCGGATGTAGCCGGGGCGCACGCGGGTGTACATGCGCGCCAGGTTGGCCGCATCGAAGGCGCCCTGCTCGCCCAGATGCTGCTTCACCAGTGGCGCGATCAGCTGCAGGAAGGCCGGGCTGCGGCCCAACTGCATTTCGAACGACAGGCTCTGGCTTTCGTGGATGCCCATCGAGCGCGCCTGCCCCACCGGCAGCTGCACCAGCGCACGCGGCAGGCGCTGCTCGTAACGGGCGTGGCCGGTTTCGTGCACGATGCCCATCATGCTCTGCATGAAGTCGTCGTCGCGGTAGCGGGTGGTGATGCGCACGTCCTCGGCCACGCCGCCGCAGAACGGGTGTACCGACACGTCCAGCCGGCCGGCGTCGAAATCGAAGCCGAGCAGGCCCATGATCTCCACCCCCAGTGCACGCTGCCGCTCCACCGCGAACGGCCCCTGCGCCGCGATCAGCGTCTCGCCAGCCTGCTTGTCCATCACCTGGCGGATCAGGCCCGGCAGCCAGGTCTTGACGTCACCGAAGATGCGCTCCAGCTCGGCGCTGCTCATGCCCGGTTCGTACTTGTCCAGCAGCGCGTCGTAGCGCGACTTGCCGCTGGCATCGGCCAGCAGCTGCGCCTCTTCGCGCGCCAGCTGCACCACTTCGCGGAAATTGGCCAGAAAGCCTTGCCAGTCATTGGCCTGGCGCTGCTCACGCCACGCGTGCTCGCAGCGGCTGCCGGCCAGCGACTTGGCCTCCACCAGCCGTGCAGGCAGCAGGTTGGCACTTTGCCACACGCGGCGCATTTCGCGCAGCGAGGCCTGCTCGGCGTCGGACAGGCTTTCCTGCGCTGCCGCCTGCAATGCCTGCTGCAGCGCCGGCGCGGTCAGCAGGCCGTGCATCAGCAGCTGCAGTTCGGCCATCGCCGCGCCGCGCGCCTCGTTGCCGCCGGGTGGCATCATCGCCGCCTGATCCCAGCCGGCGATGGCGGCCAGATGCTGGTAGCGGTACAGGCGGGTAAAGGCGGCAACGGCTTGCTGGTAGGCAGATGTGGTCATGGCGTGGCTTTCTTGGAATATTATGCCCAATGATGCCAGCACAAGCGGCAGCAATCAATCATCCAGCCAGGTGGTGACACATAAAAGACCCTGATGACTCAGGCGAGCGTGGCCTTCTTGTGGCGCACGCCGGCGTCGGGAAAGGTCATCCAGTAGTAGAAGAATTCGCGGGAGATGGTGAGGAAGCTGTCACGTGCGTAGTTGTCGGTGAGGTGCATCAGCATGGCGTCGACCGCGGTGCGGAAGCTGTCCGGGTGATGCGCCTGGCCGTGCAGCAGGTAAAGCAACGGCTTGATCAGCCCGGCGCGTTCGGCCAGCACTTCTTCGTCGGCGCCCAGCTCGTACAGCTTGCCCAGGTAGATGTCGAGCGACGGCGGGAAGCTGGCAAAATTTTCTTCGCTCATGCGCTGTTGCAGCTCGGCGAACGAGGCCAGCACCGGCAACCGCACGTGGTGGGTGGTGAAACCGGCGCGGGTATTCATCTGCGCCAGCTGCTGCAGGTCGCCGAGCCAGAAATAGTAGTACTCGCGCGCCGCCGTCATCGCTGCCGGGCGGTCGCCGGGCGGACAGATCGACAGCAACGCATTGATCGCGCTGCGATAGACATCGCGGTTGCGCGGCTGGCCGCGCAGGATCTGCACCAGCCGGCGCAGGATGTTGCGACGGAACAGCACCACCTCCACCGCCGCGCCTTTTTGTTCGAGCAGATTCAGGTACGCATCCAGCGCCCTGACAGCAATATCACCCACAATGACAACCTCATTTATGACAACAGCAGCGCCAGATACAGCACTGGCCTTGTTACCGAAGCGGGCAACAAGGCCAAGTGCGCCAAGCATAACGTGTTTTCAGCCGCCACTACTGATCGGCATCAATGACCCCGGCACGCCGGGCCGCCGCCACGATGGCCGCCCACTCATTATCGGAAATTTCCACCCCCGCGGCCAACCTTTGCGCCTCGCGCAGCCGCTCCGGTTCGCCGGCCAGCAGCAATGGCGGCTGTCCGGGTGGCGGCGGCGAGCTGCGGATGTAGGCGGCCATCGCGTCGTACTCGGCGCGCAGCCAGTCCAGATCGCTGACCGCCTCCGGATCGATCAGGATCGCGGTCAGGTTATTGACGATGCCGCCCGCGCGCGCGTTGTCCGGCTGCAGCGTGCCGCCGCTGGACAGCAGCCCGGCGAGGAACTCGATGGCCGCGACCAGCCCGCCGCCCTTGTGGGCGGCGATCGGACGCAGCGCACCGCTCGGCGCTTCGTGCATCGCGGCCGGATCGGCCGTCGGCTGGCCGGCGGCATCCAGCATCACCGCCTCGTCAAAGTGCTGGCCGGCGAGATAGGCCACCCGCGTCTTGCCGTAGGCGACCATGCTGGTGGCGAAATCGAGGATGAACGCCGGCTCGTGGTGGCCGGCCGGAAACGCGATGCACAGCGGATTGGTGCCGAAGCGCGGCGCCGAGCCGCCGAACGGCGCCACCAGCGGCTGGGGGAAATCGGTGACGTTGACGAAGAACAGCGCCACCTTGCCGGCGGCGGCGGCCTGTTCGCCGTAGCTGCCGATGCGGCCCATGTGGTGGCTGTTGCGCACCGTCAGTAGCACGATGCCGCTGTGGCCGACGCGCTCGATGGCGGCGTCCATCGCCTCGCGCACCACGCGCTGGCCGTAGCCGCGCTCGCCGTCGAACTGCAGGATGGCGCCGCAATCGTTGAGCAGCCACGCCGGCTGGTTCGGCTGCAGCGTGCCGGCGGCGACGCTGTCGACGTAAAACGGCAGCATGCCGACGCCGTGGCTGTCGTGGCCCTTGAGGTTGGCCGCAAGCAGGTGGTCGGCCACCACGCTGGCCTCGTCGGCGGTGGAGCCCAGTGCGCACAGGGTGGCGTGCGCCAGGCGGTGAAGACGCTCGGCCGGAATCAGCATGGCATACCTTGTCGGGAGAAAGTGGGTTGCAACAGCATAGCGCTCAGAACCTGTTCAAGGTCTCGCGCGCTTACGCGAGACCAGGCAAAACGACGGGGCAGCGGCGTTTGGCCGGATAGAAACCAGCCTGCCGCAGGCGTTGTTAACGCCGTATCGCCCCGATCCGTTGCCGCAGACATTGAACCGCTTCTTAGCGCGGCGGAAAAGTGAGGGTAAGCCTGATATCGCGCCCGACCAGGCGCAGGTCGCGCACCGCCAGCGGCACCTTGTCGTCGAGCGAGGTCAGCGCCGGCCAGGCAAACAGGCCGCGTGCGGCGTCGCCGGCCAGATACGGCGCCAGGTACAGCACCGCCTCGTCCACCAGCGCGGCGGCGACCAGCGCGCCGCCAAGGCCGGCACCCGCCTCCACCATCAGCTCGTTGACGCCGTCGGCGGCCAGCATTTGCAGCAGCCGCACCAGGTCGACACGGCCGTCGTCCGTCGCGCACGGCAGCAGCCTGACGCCGCGCGCGAGATACGGCGCATGGCGGGCTGCATCGCTCACCGCCGTCGCCAGCCAGGTCGGCGCCACGGCGGTGTCGTAGATCGCGGCGCTCGCAGGCGTCTGCAGCGTGCTATCCACCACCACCCGCAGCGGCTGGCGCGCACACGCCACCTCGCGCACCGTCAGCTGCGGATTGTCGGCCAGCACCGTGCCGCTGCCGGTGAGGATGGCGCAGTGCGCGGCGCGCAGGCGATGCACGTCGCGGCGCGCGTCGGCGCCGGTAATCCACTGGCTGACGCCATTGAGCAGCGCGGTCTTGCCGTCCAGCGTCGCCGCGCCCTTCAGCGTCACGAACGGGCGCTGCCGCGTCACCCGCGACAGAAAACCGCGATGCACGCGCTCGGCCTCGGCCTGCAGGCAGCCGGCGGCGGCGGCAATGCCGACGGCATTCAGCATCGCGATGCCGCGGCCGGCGACCTCGTGGTAGGGATCGACCATCGCCGCCACCACGCGGCCAACCTTTTCCGCGATCAGCCGTCCGGCACACGGCGGGGTGCGGCCGTGGTGGCTGCACGGCTCCAGCGTAACGTAGGCGGTGGCACCCGCAGGCGTCAGGCCACGGCGGTAGCAATCCTTGATCGCCTGGATCTCGGCGTGGTCCGATCCCACCGCCAGCGTGGCACCCTCGCCAATGACCTGCCCATCGCGCACCAGCACGCAGCCGACGCCGGGATTGGGCGCCGCGCGGCGGGTGGCGGCGGCGGCTAGGCGCAGCGCCTGCTGCATATAGTGGTGATCGGCGGCACTGAATACGGTCATCTGCAATTCCATGGCAATGCCGCCATTGCGGCGGCGACACTCAGTCGCGCTTCTGGATTTCCTTGATCGCGTCGCTGAACTCGGCAATATCCTGGAAGCTCTTGTACACCGAGGCAAAGCGCACGTAGGCGACCTTGTCCAGCCGGGCCAGCTCGTTCATCACCATCTCGCCGATCTGGCGGCTGGACACCTCGCGCTCGCCCAGCTGCAGCAGGCGCTGGCAGAGGCGGTCGATGGCGTCGTCGACCAGCGGCGTCGGCACCGGCCGCTTGTGCAGCGCGCGCAGGAAGCTGGTACGCACCCGCTCGACGTCGAATTCGGCGCGGTGGCCGCCGGATTTCACCACCTGCGGCATGCGCACGTCGGCAGTTTCAAAGGTGGTAAAGCGCTTTTCACAGCCCATGCAGCGGCGGCGGCGGCGGATGCTGTTGCCGTCGTCACTGACACGCGAATCAACCACCTGGGTATCGGCACAGCCGCAGAACGGGCATTTCATGGCTTTACAATCCTGCTTGTTTCAATAGCCTGATGTTATCAGCAATCGGCACTGCCGCGCAGCCCGTGCCGCAGCGCAGCGTAAGCGGCGGCGGCTCCTCTGCCACCACCGTCAGTGGCTAGCCGGCGACAGCTGCCCGCCACTCCCAACCTGACACCACTATGCCGCCCCGTGCTGCGGCCAACGTTGGCCGCATGAAAAAAGCGGCCCGCAGGCCGCTTGGTGTCTACCGTCGGAAACGGTGACTTACTTCTTGCCGTACACCGGGAAACGGTGGCACAGCTCGGTGGCTTCCTTGGCCACGCGCGCCAGTACCGCTTCGTCGGTCGGGTTGTCCAGCACATCGGCCACCAGGTTGGCGACGATGCGGGCTTCTTCTTCCTTGAAGCCGCGGGTGGTGATCGCCGGCGAACCGATACGGATGCCGGAAGTCACGAACGGGCTTTCCGGGTCGTTCGGGATCGCGTTCTTGTTGACGGTGATGTGCGCCTTGGTCAGCGCGGCATCGGCTGCCTTGCCGGTCAGGCCCTTGGCACGCAGGTCAACCAGGAACACGTGGCTCTCGGTACGACCGGACACGATGCGCAGGCCGCGCTCGGCCAGGGTCTTGGCCATCGCGTCGGCGTTCTTCAGCACCTGTTCCTGATAAGCCTTGAATTCCGGAGTCAGCGCTTCCTTGAACGCTACCGCCTTGCCGGCGATCACGTGCATCAGCGGGCCGCCCTGCAGCGTCGGGAACACGTTGCTGTTCAGCGACTTCTCGAACTCGGCCTTGGCCAGGATCAGGCCGCCACGCGGACCGCGCAGGGTCTTGTGGGTGGTGGAGGTCACGAAGTCGGCGTGCGGCACCGGGTTCGGGTACACACCGGCGGCGATCAGGCCGGCGTAGTGCGCCATGTCGACCATGAAGTAGGCGCCGCATTTCTTGGCGATCTGGCCCATGCGCTCGAAGTCGAAACGCAGCGCGAAGGCGGAAGCGCCGCCGATGATCAGTTTCGGCTTGGTTTCCATCGCTACGCGCTCCATGTCGTCGTAGTCGATTTCTTCGTTCTCGTTCAGGCCGTAGGCCACGATGTTGAACAGCTTGCCGGACAGGTTGGCCGGGCTGCCGTGGGTCAGGTGACCGCCGTGGCCCAGGTTCATGCCCATCACGGTGTCGCCCGGCTTCAGGATGGAGAAGTACACCGCCTGGTTGGCCTGCGAGCCGGAGTGCGGCTGCACGTTGGCGTACTCGGCGCCGAACAGCTGCTTCACGCGGTCGATCGCCAGTTGCTCGACGATGTCAACGTGTTCGCAACCGCCGTAGAAGCGCTTGCCCGGGTAGCCTTCGGCATACTTGTTGGTCAGCTGGGAGCCCTGGGCTTCCATCACTGCCGGGCTGGTGTAGTTCTCGGAGGCGATCAGCTCGATATGGTCTTCCTGGCGCTGGACTTCCGCGCCGATCGCAGCTGCGAGTTCCGGGTCAAACTGGGCAATTTTCAGATCAGCAAACATCGTTGACTCTTCCATCTGGAGGGTTTGAACTAAAAGGCAGTCTTGACGTTTAGCCTGTCGCGCGGCGGCGGCAGGGCAAACGTCAACACTGCAGGCAGCTATTTTACCTCATCCGGCGCGGCGCCGTGATGAACAAATGGCAGGTTCGGCATGAAAGCGGTTCATGCCGGACCTGCCATTTCAATGACTTACTGCAGTGTCACAGGCTGCGGCGGCCAGTCGTCGGCGGTGAAGAACAGCGGAATGCCGTCGCGGCTTTCCGGCTGCACCCCGTCCACCACGCGCACGTCGCCGACCTGGCACTCCGCCATCAGCAGGCGGAAGTTGGTCTCGATCTGCGCCACGTCGTCCTGTGCCGCCAGCGGCCACACGAAGCCGCCCCAGTCCTTCTCGTTGCCGGTGGCCGACACGGTGATGTGCAGCTCGCCGTTGTCGTGTGCCGACATGATCGCCACCGGCTCCTGGCCCAGGTCGCGCAGCTGGCGGATCTGGGTGCTGGCAAACACCTGCAGCGCCACTTCCAGCCGTGCAAAGTTGGCCGCAACGATCGCCTGCATCAGCGGCATCGGCGGACGCGGAATCGGGAACAGCGTCACGCCCTCGGTCTTCAGTTGCTCGCCGATGAACTTCATCACCGGCACGCCCCAGGCGCCGACATTGCCGCCCAGTTTCACCGGCGGCTCGGCACCGTCTTCACGGATGGCGACACCGAGCAGGTAGCGCAGGAACACGCCCTCGTCCTTGGCCACGATCGGCGCCGCCGGCAATTCCAGCGGCAGGCCGCGCGCAGCGTCCACCAACTGGCGGGTGTAGCGGTAGATCTGGGCGGAATGGATGCCGACCACATTGTCCGGGTGCAGCAGCTTGCCGGACAGGAATACCTCGGCGCCGTCGGCGAACAGGCCGTGCTGGCGGAACAAGGCATTGAGGGTATCGACGTCGGCGATGCGCTCCGGCAGCGTGGCCTTGCCCTTGCTGCCGATCACCAGCACCAGCGGCACGGCGAAGATCACCGCGTGGCGGCCGCTGTCCGGACGCTCGGCGGCGTCGCGCAGCGCGTCCCACAGCTCGCGGTAGATCTGCTGCGAGGTCACCATCGCCAACGCAACGGACAGCGATAACAGTTCTTCGCGTTCCAGCATCTCGATCAGCGCGGCGCGCAGCGAGGCACGCCACATGGCACGGTCGTCCTCGCTACGCGCGTTCACGATCGATTGCGTGTAGTGGATCAACATATTGGAAGGGGAAGATTCGGGGTACTGACGCGGATCAGGCAACTGCAGGGAAATATCGCTCATCACAGGCAACCGGACAAATCTGGCAAAGGCGATATTGTGGCACAGCTTGGCGTGATGCGCCGCATCAAGCGCAGCAAGCAAGCGCTAGATTTTCACTTTCCAACACGCGATGTGTTCAAAGCGCGACAAAATGTTATATTTTTTGCGTTATTGCAGATTGTATACATTGACAGCGACAAACACGATCCGGATAATCCGTACTCGTTGGGATGCAGCAATTGCTTCTTGATAGTTTCTCCTCTATTTCTCCTTTGTAGACTTGGCGCGGGCGTAAAACCCCGCGCAATTTTTTTGCCCGTTTTCCTCCCCCAGCAAAATCAAACACTTGTTCCGTTCGCCGGCCGTTTGTCGCCGTCGCTTGCGCACGCGCACCAATAACGCCAATGGCATGGTCGTGACGTGGTCCCGGCAGGCCCCCTGCGTTCGGCTTGTCACAGCGCCGCAATCAAAAACGAACATCAAAAGTTCGGTTTCACTGAAAACTGAACAAAAAAAAGCCGCGCCAGCTTGCGCGGCGCGGTCAAGTCAATGCGAAACAATCAGAGGAGAAAACGTCAGGACGACGCTTGCTACGGCTTGGTCACGCCCGCTGCTGAAAAGTTCAGCCGGCTGCCAATTTATTTGCCGTCACGCCTGGCGACGCCGGCGGCCTGGTCCGCAAAATGCCGGCACAGGAAATCGACAAACAGCCGCACCCGCGCCGACAGCGTCAGCGCCGGCGGGTACAGCGCGTAGATGTCCGCCGGCGTGCCCTGCCACTGCGGCAGCACCCGCTGCAGGCGGCCGTCGGCCAACGCCGCGCCGACATCCCACTCCGAGCGCAGCATCACGCCGTGGCCGGCCAGAGCCCAGCCGACCACGCTCTCACCGTCGTTGGCGCTCAGCCGGCCGCTGACCCGCACCAGTTGCTGCTGGCCGTCGCACTGCAGCTGCCACTGGCCGTAGACGGCATCGTTCTCGCGCACGAACAGGCACTGCTGCCGGCTGAGGTCCTGTGGCTGGCGGATCGGCGCGGCCTGCTGCAGATAGGCCGGCGCCGCGCACAGGATGCGGCGGTTGTGCACGATGCGCTGCGCGCACAGCCGCGCATCCGGCGGCGGACCGAAGCGGATGCTGACATCGAAACTGCCCTCCCCCGGCGCCGGCATGCGCTCGGTCAGGCTCAGCTGCACCGACAGCTGCGGATGACGGGCGGCGAACAGCGCGATCGCCGGCGCGATGTGGCGGCGGCCAAAGCCGAAGGTGGCGTTGACGCGCAACAGCCCCTGCGGCTCGGCGTGGCTGCCGCGCAGCGAGCGCTCCAGCTCGCCGATGTCGTCCAGGATGCGCCGCGCCGCCTGCAGGTAGCGCTCGCCCTCCGGCGTCAGCGCCAGCGTGCGCGTGGTGCGGGCAAACAGCGCCACGCCCAGCCGCTGCTCCAGCGCCGCCAGCCGGCGGCTGATCGCCGGGGTGGTGACACCCAGCTCCTGCGCGGTCGCGGTCAGGCTGCCGCAGCGGGCAATGCTGGCGACCAGGGTCAAATCGGCCATCGCGTCCATTATTGCTTTCAGGTAAAGAATGGATTAATTCAATCTGAATTATAAACACGAATGGCGAACGCTAAACTGGCGTCCTCACTTCAATGGAGCCAGCCATGGACCTGCTTTTGCTGTTTGCCACCCTGCTGCTGGGCGCGCTGCTCGGTGCCGTCGGCGGCCTGTTCGGCATTGGCGGCGGCATCATTGCCATCCCGCTGCTGGTGCTGGCCTATCACCAGCCACAGGCACTGGCGCAGGGCACCGCGCTGGTGATGATCGTGCCCAATGTGCTGCTGGCGTTCTGGCGCTACCGCCAGCGTCATCCGTTCCCGCTGCGCACCGCGCTGGCGATGGGCGCCGGCGCCATGCTGGCGACCTATCCGGCGGCGCGGCTGGCGGTGGCGCTGGACCAGCAGCGGCTGCAGCAGGTATTCGCCGCCTTCCTGCTGTGGCTAGCCTACTACTTCTGGCGCCAGGGCCGCCGCGCCCGGCCGCAGGCGGCGCAAGCTTGGCCGCAACGCTACCTGCCGGCGGTCGGCCTGCTCGGCGGTGCCTGTGGCGGCTTGTTCAGTGTCGGCTCCGGCATCATCGCCGCGCCGCTGCTGGTGCGCGGTTTCGGCCTGCCACAGGCGGTGGCACAAGGTATGGCACTGGCGCTGGTGGTACCCAGCGCGCTGGTGGCGCTGCTGACCTATGCCGGCGCCGGCCAGGTGCAGTGGGCCACCGGCATCGCCCTCGCCGTGGGCGGCCTGTCGACCATCTCCTGGGGCGTGGCGCTGGCACACCGCTTGCCGGAGGCGCGGCTGAAGCAGTGCTTCGCCGCGATGCTGCTGCTGACCACGCTGTTGCTGTGGCGCAGCAGCGTGGCGTGAGTCGCGGCTAGCTTATTCATTTACCGAATAACTAATCTCTTAAAACATCTAAGCGGTTATAAACCCTTCGGTTAGCATGGCTGCCTGATCACGATTTGGCAGAAAGCAGACGGCATGGATCCGGGTTACATCATTGCAGGCTTGGCAGTAGGCTTCATCGTCGGCCTGACCGGCGTCGGCGGCGGCTCGCTGATGACACCGATCCTGCTGTGGTTCGGCATCAATCCGGCCACCGCGGTCGGCACCGATCTGCTGTACGCCTGTATCACCAAGATGGGCGGCGTGTGGGTGCACCACAAGCACAAGCACATCGACTGGCGCATCACCAAGCTGCTGGCGATCGGCAGCGTGCCGGCGTCGTTGCTGACCGTGATCGTGCTGCACTACCTGCAGCTGGACACCCAGGCCGCCAACAGCCTGATCAAGGTGATGCTCGGCTTTGCGCTGATCCTCACCGCGCTGGCGATCCTGTTCAAGCCGTGGATCCTGCACCAGATTTCCCGCTTCATGCCGGCACGGCCGGAGGGTTACATCCCGACCAAGGCCACCGTGTTCACCGGCGTGGTGCTGGGCGTGATCGTCACCCTCAGCTCCATCGGTGCCGGCGCGCTGGGCACGCTGGCGATTTTCGCGCTGTACCCGCTGCTGCCGACCGCGCGCCTGGTCGGCACCGAGATCGCCCACGCGGTGCCGCTGACCCTGGTCGCCGGCCTGGGCCACGCCAGCATGGGCAATATGGACTACGGCCTGCTGGTGCAGCTGCTGATCGGCTCGCTGCCCGGCATCTGGCTCGGCAGCCACCTGACCCGCCGCGTCGCCGAACGCTGGCTGCGTCCGGCACTGGCGCTGATGATGGCGCTGATCGGCGCCAAGCTGGTGCTGTAACGCCCCGCTTCGCTCCCGCTGCATGACATTGCGGCCAACCTTGAACCCAAGGTTGGCCGCAATGCCGTTGTGGCGCCGGCGGCGCGCATTGCCGGCTTGGGATATCGCCGTTATCTTCTTATCATCAAGAATGCCGGCGATCCCTTTTTCGGCCGCCCCGTCGCCATCAGCCAAGGATTCCGCGATGTCTGCCTCCCGCCTTGCCACCGCCGTATTGCTATTGCTGTGCAGCCTGAGCCAGGCGCGCGAGGTGCTGCGTTTTGCCATCGACGCCCACAACCCGCCGTTCATGTACGTCGACAGTCAAGGTGTGGCGCAGGGGCTGTACGCGCAGACGCTGCGCGAGTTGGGCCAGCGAGCCGGACTGACCCTGCGCATCGAGGCGATACCGTGGAAGCGGGCGCTGGCCTATCTGGAACAGGGCAGCCACGGCGTGGCCGGCATCTACCGCAACGAGGAGCGGCAACGCAAATACCTGTTCTCCAGGCCGATCTACCGCGAGGAACTGGTGGTGTATGCGCGCAAGGGCCACGCGATGGCACCGTACAGCGGCATCGCCTCGCTGTACGGCAAGCGCGTCGGCGTGCTGTCCGGCTGGTTCTACAGCGAGGACTTCAGCCGCGCCCGCGACCAGCGGCGGCTGCTGGCCGACGAGGCGGCGCGCGACGCGCAGAATGTTGACAAGCTGCGGCTGGGGCGGCTGGACTATCTGATCGGCATCCGTGAAAGCATCGCCGCGCTCAATCACGGCGAACTGGAAGAAGCCGGCATCCTCGCCAGCAACCTGACCTATATCGCACTGCCCGACAGCCCGCGCTCGCGGCGGCTATTACAGCAGCTCAACCCCTACATTGCCGACCTGCCGGACAAAGCGCGCGCACCGTAAACACCCGCACGCTCAGAGCCTGTTCAAAGTCTCGCGCGCTCACGCGAGACAAGGCGAAAACGACCGAGCAAGCGGCGTTTAGCTGGATATAAGCAGCATGCCGCAGGCGTTTGTAGCGCCGTATCGCCCCGTTGCGAACAAGTCGCAGCAGACATTGAACAGCTTCTCACCCCCCGGCGCCGGCCAGCTGCGGCATGCGCGCCGCCTGGCGGATCAGCCGGTTCAGGCGCACCACCGCCAGCACGCACATCACCGCGCCCAGCGCCAGCGTCAGCCGCGTGTCCAGCAGCGTCAGCAGGCCGCCGATCACCGCGATCAGCACATTGCTGATGCAGAAGATGGTCGACAACAGCCCCATCACGCTGCCCTGGCCGTGGTGCTCGAAGCGCTCCGCGCACCAGCTGGGCAGCACCGCGTTGTAAATCGCCAGCGGCAGCCCCAGCAACACCACCAGCACCACGCCGGGGCCATCCGGCAGCAGTGACAGCAGCAACAACCCCAGCGCGAAGATCACCGCCGACTTGCGCGCCTGGCGCAGCGGATCATGGTGCAGGCCGCGCTTGCCGGACACGGTGCTGGCCAGCGACATCATCAGGCACAGCCCGGCGGTGACCCAGGCAATGCCGCTGCTGCCCAGGCCGGCGAACTCCACCAGCCACAGCGGATAGAACTCGTAAAAGGCGTTCACCCCCAGCGCGAACAGCAGCTGCATCCAGAACAGCCCGGCCAGCAGCGCATCCTGCTGCAACAGGCGGAACGCCTGCTGCTGCCGCACCGTCTGCCACAGCGACACGCCTTGCAGCCCGGCGGCGCTACCGGTTTCCGGCAACACCCACAGCAGGATCGCCAGACACGGCAGCAGCGTCAGCGCGCCGATCAGGAACGGCACCGGCTCGCCCAGCGGCAGGGTGAAGCCGCCTATCATCGGCCCCACCAGCCAGCCCATGTACAGCACCGCGTTGAGGATGGCGAAGCTGCGGGTGCGATCCAGCTGCGGGTGCAGGTCGGCGACGATGGCGCGCGCCACCGCGACATTGCCCTCGGTCAGGCCGGTGAGGAACCGCGCGAACACGAACAGCGGATACCAGCGCAAATCCAGCGCCCACGCCGTCAGCAGATAGCCGAGCAGGGTCAGCGACAGCGTGCTGAGCAGCACGCGGCGCCGGCCGAGACGATCGGACAACGCGCCGATGAAGGTGCTGCCGATCAGGATGCCCAGCGGATTGGCGGCCAGCGCCATGCCCAGCAGCAGCTTGGGCGGCAGGCCGGCAAAGTGGTTGAAACCGTCGGCGGCGGCATCGACGAAGATCGGCGCCAGAATCGGGTACGGCATCGCCACCCCGGCGGTACTCATCAACGCCACCAGGCAGATGGCCAGCAAGATCAGGCGCGGATGCGCCACGCCGGAGGGCGTCACGGGAAGAGCCATGCTTGTTTATCCAGGAAACGGCCCACCCACCGCGGCAGCGCGCCGCCGGCATCAGGCCAAACGCATAGCATATCGCCAGCGCGGCCATATCCAAACCGCTTTGTTGCGCGCGCAGCGCAGGCGGCTTGCGGCCAAGCTTGTGCCGCAAGCCGCCGCCACAGCCGCGGCAAGCCCGCCAGCCGGGCATTCTGCCAAGACAAAAAATGAAAAGGTTGGCCGCAACACTGCGGCCAACCTTGTTCTCCCCTCGTGCCGGGCAGCGCCCGGCGGCAAAGTCCCCTCTACCACAGCAGGCCAGACGACAGCCCCGTCCTGCCCTCACTCAGACATCGACCACCAGCTTGTTGCTGGTCAGCAGATTGCTGATGATGGCCTGATCGTCGGCGCCGGCCAGCTGGATACTCTCCAGCACGATGGACTGCGTCACCGCCGTGCCGGCCCCGGCGGAATGAACCGCGATGGTGGTATTGCCATTGGCGTAGCTGAAATCCAGATAGGCATCCAGCGACAGCGCATTGGCATGCTCACCCTGCAACAGGTCGCGCAGGTCCAGCTTGTCGGCGGTACCGCCGGCGCCCCAATCCTTGACGGTGTCGGTGTAAGGCCCGCCGGAAATGTCGGCCAGTGACCAGACGAAAGTGTCGCTGCCTGCTCCGCCGGTCAGCGCATCGTTGCCGCTGCCGCCACGCAGCATGTCGCTGTCGCCATTACCAAACAGCTGGTCGTTGCCGGCACCGCCAAACAGCTGGTCGGCCTTCTCGGCACCGGTGGTGGTATTGTCACCATGCAGAATGTCATTGCCGCCATCGCCGAAGATCACATCCGCCTGCCCGCCAGCTGAAACCGTCTCAATACCCGAACCTCCATCGATATAATCAGAACTATTGCTGGCACTGACGGTATTGACATCCCTAACCTCGATATACAGGGTAGTCGTCACCGGAGCGGTAATCCCGTCGCTGACCGCCACCTCCAGCGCATAGCCCCTGGCATCACCGCCGCCCGGAATCAGCGCCGCCGACTCGTAATCGAGCAGCGACAGATCCTTGACCGACACCACCCCACCCGCCGAAATCTGGAACGCACCGCCGGACGCATCCGACAGCAGGCTATAGCTCAAGGCATTGCCATCGGCATCGCTGGCCAGAACACTGCCCAGCAGAGCGGAAGCAAAACCGGTCGGGTTTGTTGCCGAGTTCAGCAAATGCTCAAACATGCTGACCAGCACGCCACTGCTGAGGAATTGCGGCGCCGAATTATCGGTCGCGCCCTGGATCGATACCGTGATGGTCTGCTGCGCCGTGCCATCGTACGACTTCACCAGCAGCGTATCGTAGACCGTGGTGCCGCTATTCAGCGCCTGAGTGGCCGCCCTGTTGTTGTCCAGCAGATAGCTCCACACCCCGCTGCCGGTATCCAGCGTGAAACTGCCGTACACCCCGTCCAGGCTGTCCGGTTGCTGGAACACCGCCTCGCCGTCATCGACATCGTTCAGCAGCAGCGTACCACCGGTAGTCGGCACGCCGGCAAGCGCGGCAGTCGCTTCCTGCACCGCACCACTGGCAGTACCACTGATGCTCGCCAGATCGTTGGTACCGGTGACGGTGATGGTCAGCGTCTGCACGTTGGAGTCGGCGGTGCCGTCGTTGGCGGTGAAGTTCACCACCACGTCCTGGGTGACACCGGCTTTCAGGTGGTCGTAGGCGCCGACAGTCGGGTCGAAGCTGTAGCTGCCATCGGCATTGAAGGTCAGTCCTACCGGTGCCGGAGCGGTCAGGCTGTAGCTCAGCACGGCATCGTCGTCCAGGTCGCTAGCCTGCACCTGGCCGTTGATCGTCGCCCCGCCCTCGGTGGCGGCATCGAGCTTGGCCACCGCCAGCGGCGCATCGTTGGTACCGGTGACGGTGATGGTCAGCGTCTGCACGTTGGAGTCGGCGGTGCCGTCATTGGCGATGAAGTGCACCACCACGTCCTGGGTGACACCGGCTTTCAGGTGGTCGTAGGCGCCGACAGTCGGGTCGAAGCTGTAGCTGCCATCGGCATGGAAGGTCAGCCCCGCCGCTGGCGCCCCGGTCAGGCTGTAGCTCAGCACGGCATCGTCGTCCAGGTCGGTGGCCTGCACCTGGCCGTTGATCGTCGCCCCGCCCTCGGTGGCGGCATCGAGCTTGGCCACCGCCAGCGGCGCATCGTTGGTGCCGGTGACGGTGATGGTCAACGTCTGCTCGTTGGAGTCG
>NZ_JAQQLA010000008.1 GCF_028548395.1 Vogesella indigofera
GTCGAAGCTGTAGCTGCCATCGGCATGGAAGGTCAGCCCCGCCGCTGGCGCCCCGGTCAGGCTGTAGCTCAGCACGGCATCGTCGTCCAGGTCGGTGGCCTGCACCTGGCCGTTGATCGTTGCCCCGCCCTCGGTGGCGGCATCGAGCTTGGCCACCGCCAGCGGCGCATCGTTGGTACCGGTGACGGTGATGGTCGCGGTCTGCGCCACGCTGGCACCGTACTCATCCACCACGACATAGCTGACGGTGATGACTTCGGTGGCGCCGGCGGCCAGGTGATCAAAAGCGTTACCGTCGGCATCAACCAGCAGCTTGTTGCCGGCCAGCGTCAAACCGGCGGGCAGCGTGCTTGTACTCGGACCACCGTTGACGCTGAAACTCAGTCCGCTGGCCTGCAGGGTGGCGGTCTCGCCCTGGTCGATGTCGCTGGCACCGTGCAGCAGGTCGACTTCGAAGTCGGCGTCCCCTTCGTAGCCGCCAGCAGTGACGGCGGCGCTGACGCGCGGGCCGTCATTGCTGCCCATCACATCGACGGTGACGGTGGCGTAGCTGATGGTACCGTTGCCCAGCTGGATGGCGTAGACAAAGGAGTCGTGCCGGGTGTCGCCGATGGCGAGAGAGTCCAGTCCGGTCGCGAACTTGAATTCGATCTTGCCGGCGTTGATGCGAATCCAGTTGCCACCCAGCGTGGTTTCCCAGCCGGTGGTGACATTACTTGTCAACAGGTCGCTCAGCGCACCGCTGCCATCATCAATGGAGTACAGCTTCTTGGCGTTGCCGCCCAGATCATTGCTCATCACATTCAGGGTCAGCACGTTGCTGCTGCTGTTGTAATTACTGGCCGCCAGCAGCTCATCCTCGGTGTACCAGTAGGAATCGTCGCCGGCTTGCGGTGTCTTGGTGTAGGAAACGCTGCTGATGGCCATGATGTTCTCCCTGAATGATCTGCGCTGGCCGGATGACGAGCGCGCCGCTTGCGGGTGCGGGCAAGGACGGCGGATTCGGTGGCATGAGCGGCGGCGGCTGGCTTGCGGCCAACCTTGCCCGGTACGGGTGGGATGCGTCTGGCGCATCAGGCTGGCGGCATGGCGATGACGCCCCGACACCGGTCATGACATAGGAAGTGTAGTAAGCGGAACTTTTTAATCTACGGGAGAAACATCCCGTTGTTGGCAGGAGCAAGCTCTGGCATGACCCAGAGACAGCTCCCGCAACGTAGTGATACCGGCTCAGGCGGGCAGCAGCAGGCCGTGCTGCAACACGTAGCCGAGCAGGCCGTGGCGGTTGCTCACCCCGAACTTCTTGTAAATCACCGTCAGATGGTTACGCAGGGTGCTCTCGCTGATGTGCAGCTTGCCGGCGATCAGCTTGGCCGGCTCGCCGCTGTTGGCCATCAGGATGGCGACGATCTTCCGCTCCTGTTCGCTCAGTGGCGGCGGCACGGCGCTGGCGGCATCCGGCGCCGGCATGGTGCCGTGGCGCGACAGTGCGTCGAAGATACGCCCGGTGGCGTCGCGATCCAGCCACAGCTGGCCGTGATGGACCTTCTCGATGGAGGTGAGCAGTTGCGCGGTGTCGGTGTCTCGCGTCAGCAGGCCGCGGGCGCCGAGCATGATGGCGCGGTCCTGCCGCGCCCGTTCCTGCTGCCGCGTCAGCAACAGCACCTTGTCGCCGCGCGTGGCCAATGCCCGGACCAGCGCCAGGCTCGGCTCGGCGTCGCCGTCCAGATCCAGCAGCACGATGTCGGCCTCGGCCGCGGTCAGTGCCGGCAGCGGCGACGGAGTGAGTGCGGCACTGCCGGCCAGCGCCAGTCGCGGCGCCTGGGTGGCCAGCAGCGCCGTCAGCCCTGCCAGCAGCAGCGGGAAATCGCTGATCACGAACACCCGCAGCGGGCACGCGGTATCGTCGGCCGTCAGGCCGGGTTGCGTCTGCATCGTCATCGTCGCCCCCGTTTGCTGTCACGCCGTGCGGCGTGCCTGCTTCAGCTTATGCCAAAACGGCAGCGCCTCCACCACAAAGCATTGCCGCGCGGCCCGCGCACCACGGCGATCCCAGGCCCAGCCGCTACAGCCACCTGTGGCGTCACACAAGCTGTACACAATTAATATTTGTTAGCAAATGCCGACTATCTGGCGGCAATGGCTTCGATTATGCTGAAACCAGATTGACTGCCGCGGTGACCTTAACGCTTTGCGACGGTGCCGCGACAGCACTACTGGAGGAGACATCATGAAATTGCTGATGCTCATACTGCTGGCCAGCGTGCTGAGCGGCTGCGTGATACGGCCGCTGTACCCCTATCGCCACCATGACTACTACGGCCACGACCGCTACTCACACGGCGACGACTGGCGTGGCGGAGACTGGCGCGACGGCGATCGCCGTGGCGGCCGCCGCCGCTAAACCCGTGCACCATGCCGGCCATGGCGCGCAACCCTCAGGACAGCAGGGCCGGCAGATGCCGGCCCTGTCCGCAACCGATTCCCGGTGTCGCCACACATGGCGGCCCGTCACCGACATAGCGAGAACCACCATGAAAACCATCTTGTTTGCCCTGATCGCCGCCAGCAGCCTGTCGGCCTGTGTGGTGCAGCCCGCGCGCGTCAAGCTGCGCTCCCCCATCGTGCTGGAGCCGGTCGTGGTCGAGCCGGTCTACGATGACCACTACCATGGCGGCGGTGGCTTCTGCCCGCCGGGCCAGGCCAAGAAAGGCCGCTGCTAAAGGTTGGCCGCAGCGCCAGCGTCATTGCACCGGCAACGAGCGCCGGCGGCGCAGCCCTGAACGGCGCCGCAAGCCCCACAAAACAGCACCGCCCCCGACATCGTCGGGGGCGGTACTGTTTTAACTAGCGGTCATTGCCCCGAGGGGCGGCGTGTCGTCCGTGGCCGGCACGCTCAGCCGCAGGCGCCGACATGACCGCAGGCGGTGCAGAATTCGCAGCCGTCCTTCTTGATCAACGCGCGGTTGCCGCACTCCGGGCAGGCCTTGCCGGCCATCGGTGCCGCGGCCACGCTGACCACCGCGCTTTCGAACAGGTCGCCCTGCTCCGGCACCATCACGCCCATGTCTTCCACCGGCACGCCGTCCTCGCTGAGGATGCCCAGCATGGCGTAGCGATGAATGATCAGCCGCGCCAGATAGGCCTCGGTCGACGGCCAGCTCTGCGACTTGTCGCTGGCCGGCACACGGGCGAAGAAATCGGCCTGCGGTTCGGCGTAGCTCAGCAGCTTGCGCAGCTTCATGCCGATCCACGCCGGGTCGATCACCCGCATGTCGAGGCTCAGCATCTTGCACAGTCCGTCCAGCTCGCGCGGATAGTGGCCGGCCAGCCACATCGAGTACGGCCGGCGCTGGCCGGTGGGCAACACCAGCTCCTTCACGAACAGCACGAAATCGTCACCGGTCTGCGGGTTGCTCACGTCCACCGACCAGCTGATGGTGCCGTCGGTGCCGGATTTCGGCTCCTTGCGTGCGAACAGCGCGTCCATCACCGGGGTGGCGGCGCCGGCGGCCAGTGTCAGTGCGCCCAGTTGTTCGATGCGGTGGCGCACCACGCGTGCCAGTGCGGCGGCGGCGGCGCTGCTCTGCACCGGCGCGTCGCCCAGCTCGGCGCGGTAGTGGCGGTCGCCGCGGGTGGCGGCCAGTGCGTCCAGCTTGGCGCCCAGCCAGGCGCGGTCGCGACAGCGCATGTCCATCGACAACGTCTTGGCGATGGCGCCGAGGCCACGCGGCACGTCGCCGTTGACCCAGCACTCGAACGGCAGCGGTGCTTCACCTGGCTGCGGGCCGTCGATATGGCCGACCATCACCGCGAAATCACCCTCCTCGCCCTCCACCATGAAGGTCCACGACGGGTTGCCGTGCTTCAGCCGCGGCCGGTTCGGCCACTTCAGGCTGGCCAGCGCCGGGCTTGGCGCGGTGTTGAGGGTGATGCGACGATCGGGGTCGTTCTGGTTGCCCAGATCCTGTGGCAGCTGCTGGCTGGCGGCCGGTGTCGGCTCGATCGACAGCACCGAACCGAGCACGCTGTTGGGGCGGTAGGTGGTGATGCCCTTCAGCCCTGCGCGCCACGCTTCCAGGTACAGCGTTTCAAAGTCGGCGAACGGATAGTCGGCCGGCACGTTGACGGTCTTGGAGATGGCGGTGTCGATGTACGGCGCCACCGCCGCCACCATGCGCATGTGGTCGAGCGCGCTCATTTGCAGCGCGCTGACGAAGTACTCCGGCAGCGCATTGGTGTCGCCGCCCTGCATGCGGTACACGCGGTAGGCGTGGTCCTCGACCAGGTATTCCTGCTGCGTGCCGTCGGCCATGCGCTTCTTGCGGGTGTAGTACCAAGAAAACGGCGGCTCGATGCCGTTGGAGGCGTTGTCGGCAAAGGCCAGCGAGATGGTGCCGGTCGGCGCGATGGACAGCAGGTGCGAGTTGCGGATGCCGTGCTTCTTGATGCGCGCCTTGAGCCTGTCCGGCAGGCGACTGGCGCAATGCGGCGCCGCCAGGTACTTGTCGGCGTCGAACAGCGGGAAGGCGCCCTTCTCGATGGCCAGGTCCACCGACGCGTCGTAGGCGGCGTCGCGCATGTGTTCGGAAATGCTGGCGGCCAGGCGGCGGCCTTCCTCGCTGTCGTAGCGCACCTTGAGCATGATCAGCGCGTCGCCCAGGCCGGTGAAGCCCAGCCCGACGCGGCGCTTGTTCTGCGCCTCGCGCTGCTGCTCCACCAGCGGCCACACGGTGAGGTCGAGCACGTTGTCCAGCATGCGGATCGAGGTGCGTACCACCTTCTCGAAGGCCTTGAAATCGAAACTCGGCGCCTCGCCGAACGGCTGGCGCACGAACTTGCACAGGTTGATGGAGCCCAGATCGCAGCAGCCGTAGTCCGGCAGCGGCTGTTCGCCGCACGGGTTGGTGGACTCGATCACCTCGCAGTAGGACAGATTGTTGTCGGCGTTGATCTTGGACATGAACAGCACGCCCGGCTCGGCGTGGTCGTAGGTCGAGGCCATGATCTGCTGCCACAGCTCGCGGGCGCGCACGCTGCGGTACACCCACAGCCCGTCCTCGCGCTGGAAGCTGTCGGGGAAGGCATCCGACGCCGGCGCCACCGCGTGGGTCAGTTGCCAGTCGCCGTCGGCCTCCACCGCCTGCATGAAGGCGTCGGACACCCCCACCGACATGTTGAAGTTGGCGAGGTCACCGCCGTCCTTGGCGTGGATGAAGGCCTCGATGTCCGGGTGGCTGACGTCCAGCACCCCCATCTGCGCGCCGCGACGCGCGCCGGCGGATTCCACCGTTTCGCAGCTGCGGTCGAACACGCGCATATACGACACCGGGCCGGAGGCGCGGCTGTTGGTACCCTTCACCCGCGCGCCCTTGGGGCGGATGCGGCTGAAGTTGTAGCCGACGCCGCCGCCACGGCGCATGGTTTCCGCCGACTGCAGCAATGCCTCGTAGATGCCGACCTTGCCGTGCTCGGTGGCGGACACCGCATCGCCGACCGGCTGCACGAAGCAGTTGATCAGCGTGGCCTTGAGATCGGTGCCGGCGGCGGAGTTGATGCGACCGCCAGGGATGAAACCGTTGTCCAGCGCCTCGAAAAACAGCGGGGCGAAACGTTGCGGATCCTGCTCCTGTTCGGCCAGTGCCTGCGCCACGCGCTGGCGCACCTCGCTGACCGACTGTTCGCCGTTCTTGGCGTATTTTTCCAGCAATACCTCGCGTGAAATATCCTGCTCCGCAAACGCTACGCTATTGTCCCGGTTCATGCCGCCCCCGCTAGATGTGGTGTCAAAAGATGTGAGATCTAACTAGATACAGCGGTTCTTGACATTGATGGGCATCAAAGCCTCACCGCAACGGTTCAGTCTGCCGCCAGTGCGGCCGTCACGCAACAGCTGTTTTGCGCCGTACCAAACGCTTGCGGCCAACCTTGTCACAAGGTTGGCCGCAAGCGGAAAAGCAGGCGCTTATTTCAGTTTCAGCAGCAGCGGCACGCCATCCTTGTCGGCCTTCACCTTGTCGGCGTCCAGCACGCTGATGCGCTCGGCCAGCTCCGGTTTCGCCGCCAGCAGCAGCTGCCGTGCCGCGTTGCCGCGGGCGCTGGCCAGCGCCCGCAGCGCGCCGTCGTCGATCTTCTGCGCCGCCAGCAGTTCGCCGCGCATCGATTGCGCGCGCTCGGCGGTGTCGGCTTCGCGCGCCACGCGCTTGAGCCAGGCAAAACGGCCGAACTGCACCGCGTAGCCGTCGCCCACCGCCTTGCGGATCGCCGGATCGCCCATGTCCGGCAGCGGCAGCGGCTCGTCGGCCTGCAGCTGGTAGGCGGCACGCTTGAGGATATCGCTGTCGACGCGGTAGCGCGCCAGCTCGCGGCTGTCCTGCTCGACGTCATAACCGCCGCCGATGGCCAGCGCCAGCTTCGGCCGCTTGGCCAGCAGCTCGGCCAGCTTCAGCAGCTTCTCGCGCTCCGGCGGGGGGATACGGTCGTCGCCGGCATCGGCGTAGATGTCGTCGAAGCCCTCGCCGCCAAACAACGCGCGGAACGGCGCGGTGACGATCTTGACCACGATGTTGCGGAACGCCTGCCACACCAGGTGGCCGTAGGAGAAGTCCGGCGCATCGAGGCTGCCGGCCACCGGCAGCGACAGGTCGATGCGGCCGTCGCTGTCCTCCAGCAGCGCCACCGCCAGCCGCAGCGGCAGGCGGGTGCCGTCGTAATCGGCGACTTCCTCACCCAACTGGATGTGGTCGATCACCATGCGGTTTTCGCCCTGCAACTGGCGGTTTTTCAGCAGGTAGCGCAGCTCGGTGGTCAGGCTGCCATCGGTGATCTTCCAGCCGGCAAAGGTCATCGAGTACGGGTTGAGGCTGCCCAGCGGGATGTTGCGGAAGTTCAGCGCCATGTCGAGATCGTTGGTCACCGCCAGCGGCGACAGCGCGCCGCGGATGCGCACGTCGCCAAACTGGTCGACACGGCCGTCCATCGTCACCGTGCCGCGTCGCCCCGGACGACTGGACAGGCCGAGCACGGTGCCGGACAGCGAGTGGATGCGGGTGGCAAAGCTGGGGTTGAGGCCGAGGTCGGCAAAGTCCATGCGCGCATTGCGCACGCGGATGGCGCGCACCTCCACCAGCGGCAGCTTGTCGCCGCTATCGCTCTTGGCGGCGGGCGCCGCCTTGGCTGCAGTTTTGGCCGCTGGCTGCGGCTTCATCAGGTGCGCAAAGTTGGGCACCCGCTTTTCATCGAGGATCAGCCGCAGTTGCGGCGACACCAGCCGCACGTCGGCAAGGCTCACCCTGTCCGGCTGCGCCTTGATGCCGCTGACGGCCAGTTGCTGCCAGCCCAGCAGCACCTCGCGCCGCCCCGGCTCGTACAGCGCCAGCCTGTCCAGTTGCGCCTTGCCGTCGGCCTGCCAGCGGCTGCCGGCCAGCGCAAAGCCGAGATCGGCCGACAGCTCGCCGCCGCCAAAGCGCAGCACGGTGTTGTCCAGCGCGTACGGCGCCACCTCGCGCAGCGGCAACCGGCTGGCGCGCAGGCGGCCGCGGATGTCCTGCAGGTTGGCCGCAGCCTTGGCCTCCAGCTGCAGCTTGCCCTGACCCAGCGCCGCCGCCAGTTGCACGGCAAAGCCCTGCTGCGGATCACCGCTGACGCTGGCGCCGACATCCTGCAGCGCCACGCTCACCGGCTGGCCGGTGCCGGCATCGCGCCAGCTGAGCGCGGACTGCGCCAGCGTCAGCTTCGGGTAACGGATCTGCCACGCCGGGGAATCCGGCGGGGTGCTTGCTGCTACCGGCGCGGCAGGGGTGGCGGTCGCCTGCTGGCGCAGCGCCTCGGCGATATCCAGCTTGCCGTCCTTGCCGCGGTTCAGCGCCAGCTGCAGGCCCTGCAGCGTGACGTCGCCCGGCGTGATGCTTCGCTTACCCAGATCCAGCTCGCTGCTGGCCAGCTGCAGGCCGGTCAGGGTGGCGAACGGCGGCCGGTCGCCACTGGCGGCCGCCAGCTGCGACAGCGCCAGCGTGGCGTTGCCGACCTTGACGCCACCGTCCGCCGTCATCGCCACGGCCGCCTGCAGGCTGTCCAGCTTCAGGCTGGCGGACAGCGGCGTGACAAAGCCCTGGTGGGTGGCGCGCAGCTGCCAGTTGTCGATGCGGATGGCCGGCAGGCTCACCGTCCAGCCCGGTTCCGGCTTGGCTGGAACTGGCTTGGCCGTCGTGGCGGTTTTCACGCTGGCCGCCGCAGCCGGTGCGGGAGGCAAGGCCGCCAGCCAGTCCGGCTGCCCCTGACGGTCGAGCACGGTGTCCAGCTCGCCGCCGGCGAGGCTGAGCCTGGCCAGCGTCAGCCGCCGGCTGGCGAGGTCGAACTCACCGCCGCTGAGCGCCAGCTGGCCGAGCTTGAAGCTGCTGCCGCTGCCCGGCGCAGTCACCGCCAGCGCCGCGAGGTTGGCCGCAACGCCCTTGGCCGACAGCCGCACCGTCTTGCCGGCCAGATCGAAATGGTACGGCAGGCTGACACTCAGCTTGCCCTGCGGCGGCGCCAGCCTGAGATACGGCTGCACGTACGGCCACACGCTGCCAAGGGTAAAGCCGGACACCTTCAGTACCCCGTCCGACTGCAAGGGCTGCAACAGCAGGCTGCCCTGCCAGTCCAGCCGGGTGCCGTCGTCCAGTTCGGCGGCGAGGCGGTAGCGGCCTTGGTTATTGGGCAGCGTGGACAGGTTTTTCAGCTGGAAGTCCAGCGGCAGCACCTGGCGCTGCACGTCGCCGCCCAGCTGGTCGTGCAGCAACAGCTGGCCCTTGTTCAGCGCCAGCTGTGTCAGCAGCAGCTTGGGCGGCTCGCTGGCCTCCTCGTCCGGCGCCGTGTCCGGGCCGGCGGCGTCGCGCAGCAGGCGCGTCCAGTTCCATTCGCCCTGCGCATTGCGCGCCGCCCACAGTCGCGGCGTGTCCAGCGTCAGCTCCGCCAACTCGAAGCGGCCAAGCAGCAAGGGCAGCGCCTCGGCATCGACATTCAAGCGTGCGGCGCTGAACAGCGGCGTGCCGTCGCGGTCGTTCAGGCGCAAGTCGTGCACGGTCAGCCGCCACGCCCACGGCGCGAACTCCACTTTGCCCAGCGTCAACTTGCGGCCAACCTTTTGCGCCCAGTTGCCGGCGGCGTAGTCCACCGCTTTGGGCACCCCGGCCCACAGTCCGCCCAGCAGCACGGCCACTGCGGTCGCGCTCCACAACAGACGACGGGGCCAGCGGGCGGGCGTGGCGACAGGTTTGGCAGCGGCTTCACTCATCATTAAACAGTCCGGCAAAAATAGGCAGCCTTCGTCCACAGGTAGCGCGGCCCCGGCTGTGGGCTTTATTCCACAACCGGCCAGCAGCAAGGCGGACAAAGGTTGCGGTCGCGCCGCGCCGCTCATAGCATGGCGAAGCGTGACCATAATTTTAAACACCGCAGTCCAGACTGCGGCTTTCATTAAGCATTCTATACCCTGAAGAGGAACGCATTTTGATTGATCTCGCCTGGCCGTGCCATGCACGCCAGCCGCTGCTGCGGCAACCCTGCGACCTGCGCCTCGATGCCGCGCAGGCTTTCCTGACGCTGGCGCGCCGCCGCGACGCGCTGCTCAACCACGAACGCCGCAGCACCAGCTCCGGCGCCCACACCTGATCGCCATAGGACTACCCGATGAACGACGCGCAGAAAATCCAGCAATGGCTGGACGAAAACCGGATTACCGAAGTTGAATGCCTGATCCCGGACATGACCGGGCTGGCGCGCGGCAAGATCGTGCCGCGCCACAAGTACAACCCCGCCGAGGGCCTGCGCCTGCCGGAAGCCGTACTGTCGATGACCGTCACCGGCGACTTTCCCGAGCAGGACTTCACCTCCGTCGCCGACCCCGACATGCGCCTGATCCCGGACGCCAGCACCGTGCGCCCGGTCCCGTGGGCGAAAGAACCGACCGCGCAGATCATCCACGACTGCGTCAATTTCGACGGTAGCGACGCCGACCTCGCGCCGCGCAACGTGCTCAAGCGCATCCTCAAGCTGTACCAGCAGGACGGCCTGTCCGCCATCGTCGCCCCGGAAATGGAGTTCTACCTGGTGCAGGTCGAACCCGACGAAGACATCCCGCTGAAACCGCCGGTTGGCCGCACCAAGCGCACCGAGGCCGGGATGCAGAGCTTTTCCATCGACGCGGTCAACGAATACGACAATATCTTCGACGAGATCTACGACTGGTGCGAGGCGCAGGGGCTGGCGCTGGACACGCTGATCCACGAGATGGGCACCGCGCAGATGGAGATCAACCTTGATCACGGCGATCCGCTGCAGCTGGCCGACCAGGTGTTCCTGTTCAAGCGCACCGTGCGCGAGGTTGCGATCCGCAACAATATGTACGCCACCTTCATGGCCAAGCCGATGCAGGGCCAGCCGGGCAGCGCGATGCACATCCACCAGAGCGTGGTCGATGCCGACGGCAACAACATCTTCAGCAACGCCGACGGCAGCCCGTCCGACGCCTTCCTCCACTTCATCGGCGGGCTGCAGACCTACCTGCCGGCGGCGATGCCGTTCTTCGCGCCGTACGTGAACAGCTACCGCCGCCTGTCGCGCTTCACCTCGGCGCCGATCAACCTGAGTTGGGGCTTTGATAACCGCACCTGCGGCCTGCGCGTGCCGCACTCCGGGCCGGAGGCGCGGCGGGTGGAAAACCGCCTCGCCGGCGTCGACGTCAACCCGTATCTGGCGATCGCCGCCAGCCTCGCCTGCGGCTATCTCGGCATGCAACAGCGCATCCAGCCGAGCGCGCCGCTGACCGGCAGCGCCTACGAGCAGCCACACCAGCTGCCGCGCCACCTGGACGACGCCATCGACATGCTGCTCAAGTGCCAGCCGCTGGCGGAGCTGTTCGGCGACCACTTCATCCAGACCTACAGCGCGATCAAGGAAGCCGAGTATCGCGAGTACTTCGACGTGATCAGTCCGTGGGAGCGGCGCTTCCTGCTGCTGCACGTGTAAGCGGCAGCGCCGTTGCGGCTTGCGGCCAACCTTGTGTACAAGGTTGGCCGCAACGCTTTGTCGCCGGCGCCGGCTGCGCTATGCTGCGCAGCCATTGTAAGGAGAGCAGCATGGCGCAACGCTGGGACATTTTCTGCACCGTGATCGACAACTACGGCGACATCGGCGTCACCTGGCGCCTGGCGCGGCAGCTGGCGCACGAGTACGGCTTCGCGGTGCGCCTGTGGGTGGACGATCTGGCCAGCTTTGCCCGCATCGCCCCCGGCCTGCAGCCGGCGCTGGCGCAGCAGCAGCTGGACGGTGTCAGCATCTGCCACTGGCCGGCGCAGGACTTTCCCGCCACCGACGCCGCCGACGTGGTGATCGAGGCCTTCGGCTGCCCGCTGCCGGACAGCTATCTGGCCGCCATGGTCGACCGGACGCGCAAGCCGGTGTGGATCAATCTGGAATACCTGTCGGCGGAAGACTGGGTCGCCGGCTGCCACGGCCTGGCCTCGCCGCATCCGCAACTGCCGCTGACCAAGCACTTCTTCTTTCCCGGCTTTGGCGACGATACCGGCGGCCTGCTGTGCGAACGGGCACTGCCGGCGCAGCGCGACGCGTGGCAGGCCGACGCGGCGAGGCAGGACGCCTACTGGCAAAGCCTGGGCGTGCCGCCGCGCCGCGCCGGCGAGCTGCGCGTCAGCCTGTTCTGTTACGAATCCGCCGCCGCGCAGCAGTGGCTGGCCAGCTGCGCCGCCGGCAGCCAGCCGCTGCGGCTGCTGGTGCCGCAGGGCAAGGTGTTGCCGGATGTCGCCGCCGCGTTCGGCCTCGCACAGCTGCCACAGGCCGGCGACGTGCTGCAGCGCGGTGCGCTGACGCTGCACGTGCTGCCGCTGACCGATCAGCACGGCTACGACCGGCTGCTGTGGTCGTGCGATATCAACATCGTGCGCGGCGAGGACAGCTTCGTGCGCGCGCAGTGGGCGGCGCGGCCGTTCCTGTGGCACATCTACCGCCAAGATGAGGACGCGCATCTGGTCAAGCTGGAGGCTTTTTTACAACGCTACACCGCCGCGCTGTCGCCGGCCGCGCGCCAACAGATCCACGCGCTGTGGCAAGGCTGGAACCGCGAACAGGACATCGGCCAGGTCTGGCAAACGCTGCCGGCGGTACTGGCGGAATGGCAACGCTACGCCCGCAGCTGGCCACAAATGCAACTGCGTCACGGCGACCTCGCCACACGACTGGTGCAGTTCACCGAAAAGCAGCTACAATAACCGGTTTCCAAGGGAATCGTTTTCCGATTCCGATTCAAGACTTTAGGACTTAAACGCATGAAAACCGCTCAGGAACTCCGCGCAGGTAACGTATTCATGGTCGGCGGCGAGCCGATGGTTGTACAAAAAGCTGAATTCAGCAAATCCGGCCGTAACGCTTCGGTCGTGAAAATGAAGATGAAAAACCTGCTGACGGGTGCGGGTTCCGAAGCGGTTTACCGTGCCGACGACAAGTTCGACGTGGTGGTACTGGATCGCAAGGACTGCCAGTACTCCTACTTCGCTGACCCGATGTACGTGTTCATGGACGCCGAGTTCAACCAGTACGAAGTCGAAGCCGACAACCTGGGCGACACCCTGAACTACATCGTTGACGGCATGGAAGACGAATGCCAGGTCACCTTCTACGACGGCAAGGCCATCTCCGTAGAACTGCCGACCACCGTGGTTCGTGAAGTGGAATACACCGAGCCAGCCGTCCGTGGCGACACTTCCGGCAAGGTACTGAAGCCGGCACGCCTGGTAGGCACCACCTTCGAAGTGCAGGTTCCGGCTTTCGTCAACACCGGCGAAAAGATCGAAATCGATACCCGCACCAACGAATTCAAGAAGCGCGCCTGATTCCCCGGCCCGCAGCAAGCAAAAGACCACCGCACGCGGTGGTCTTTTCTTTTGCCGGCAACGCTCAGAACTGCAACTGCTTGCAGCGCGGACAGCGCATCATCATGCCGGCGATGGTGCGCACTTCGGTCAGGCCGCGTCCGGAACAGCGCGAACAGACCCGGTCGCGGCCGGGGGTATCGATCAGCTCCGGCTGACGGATACCCCAGCTTTTCGGGGTAATCAGGCGGCGACTGGTGGTGGTTTTGCTAGCCATGGCATTCCGATCCGCATAGACCAAAATGAAAACCTATCGCAAAGTCATGGCATTTTCAACCACTTCCAGCAATCAGGCCTGACGCAGCTCCAGCAACATGCCGACACGGCGCCACTGGCCGACTTCCTGGCCGAAGGCGCTGGTGGTCAGCGGATTGGCCTCCAGCCAGTCGCTGTCGATGGTGATGGCGTAGCCGTTCATGGTCTGCTGCACGTTCTGCACCGCCTGGCCATCGACATCGTTGCGGCTGCGGCAGAACAGCGCGGCGAGGCGCAGCGCCAGTACCGCGTGCCACAGTTCCGGATCCGCGATCTCGCGCATCATCTTGCCCATGTCGCCACGGTGGCCAAGCACGATGGTGGCCAGCTCGCTCTGCTCGCGCCGCGAGAAGCCCGGCATGTCGGCATACTGCAGGATGTACGCGGAATGCTTGTGGTAGGCGGTGTGCGCGATCGACAGCCCGATCTCGTGCACCTTGGCCGCCCAGCTCAGGCATTTCAGCAGCGGGCCGCCCGGCGCCACCATGCCGTAAAACTGCTCGGCCAGGCGCAACACCCGTTCCGCCTGCGCGGTATCGACGTGATAACGGCGCTTGAACTGGGCAATGGTGGAGTCACGCATGTCCTTCTCCCGCTGTCGGCCCAGCAGATCATAGAGCACGCCGTCGCGCAGTGCGCCATCGGTGACGATCATGCGCTCGATCTGCAGGGTCTGGAACACCGCGATCATCACCGCGAGGCCGCCACAGATCACCGGCGCCCGGTCCGGCTTGAGGCCGTTCAGGTCGATGGTCTTGAACGAGCCGAAGCGCAGCAGCTCCTCGCGCAGGCGCAGCATGCCGCGCAGGGTGATCTCGCCGCTGGTCCAGTCGTTGATTTCCAGGATGTCGCGCAGCGAACGCGCGGTGCCGGAGGTACCGACCGCCAGCTGCCATTCGCTCTGCGGATAGGCGTGGGTGATGCGCTGGATCTCGCTGGCGGCGGCCAGCTCGGCGTCGCGGAACGCGACCTTGCTGATCTTGCCGGCAGTGAAATAGCGCAGGCTGTAGGTGACGCAGCCCAGCGGCAGGCTCTCGGTGACGTGCGCCTTGTACTGGCTGCCGATGATGAATTCGGTGGAGCCGCCACCGATGTCGACCACCAGCCGGCGCTCCTTGGTGGCCGGCAGGCTGTGCGCGGCGCCAAGGTAGATCAGGCGCGCTTCTTCGCGCCCGGCAATGATCTCGATCGGGAAGCCCAGCAGCCGTTCGGCCTCGCTGATGAACGCCGGGGCGTTCTTCGCCACGCGCAGGGTGTTGGTGCCGACGATGCGCACCTGGCGGGGCTCGAAGCCGCGCAGCCGCTCGCCAAAGCGCGCCATGCAGGCCAGCGCGCGATCGATGGTGTCCTGTTGCAGCAGCTTGTCTTCGGTGAGGCCACCGCCCAGACGGACGGTTTCCTTCAATACATCCAGGGGGTACAGCTGGTCGTCCACCACGCGCGACACTTGCAGTCGGAAACTGTTCGAACCGAGGTCGACGGTGGCCAATACATCGTAGGGGGGCGTAGTACTGTTCAAGAATCACCCCTTCTTGGAAACGGGTTGGGAAATGAAAAAACGGCGGTAACCGATGTTACCGCCGCCTTTGGACTACTGCACGCAAAATCAGACCGGTTCTTGCGGCAGGGTTTCGCGCTTCTTGTCTTCCAGCGAGGTATGACGGATGTCCTTGCCCTTCACCAGATACACCACGTATTCGGAAATGTTCTTGGCGTGGTCGCCGATGCGCTCGATCGCCTTGCAGATGAACAGGGTGTCGATCGACAGCGTGATGGTGCGCGGATCTTCCATCATGTAGGTGATCTGCGAACGCAGCTCGGACGCGTAGTCCTCGTCCAGCATCATGTCTTCTTCGGCCAGCTCCACCGCGGCAGTGGTATCAAGGCGGGCAAACGCGTCCAGCGCGCGGTGCAGCATCGCCAGCGCCGACTTGGCCATCTTGTCGGCCTCGCGGAAGCGCGGCGTTGGATAGCGCGACGACTGATACAGCGAGCGGCCGACGCGGGCGACTTTTTGCGCCTCGTCGCCGATGCGCTCCAGGTCGGTGATGGTCTTGATCACGGTGATCACCATGCGCAGGTCGCTGGCGGCCGGCTGGCGGCGGGCGATGATGTGCTGGCAGTCCTCGTCGATCGCCACTTCAAAGGCGTTGACCTTGGCATCGTCGGCGATCACGCGGTCGAGACGATCGACATCTCCCTCCTGCAACGCCTCCATCGCGGCGCGGATTTGCTGCTCGACCAGACCCCCCATCTGCAGCACGCGGGTGCGGATATTTTCGAGCTCCATATCAAACTGCTTGGAAATGTGATCAGGCATGAGCGACCTCGTTGGTTTTCGGCTTCAAGCGCGCCATGATAGACGCGCAACATGACAGTTCTGTTGCAGCAAGATGCACGGTAACGCAGCGCTTGCGGCCAACGTTGGCCGCAAGCGTGGCCGGACTTAGCTCAGTTCCTTCACGCCAGCGGCAGTACCCAGCAGCAACACGTCGGCCCGGCGCTGCGCGAACAGGCCGTTGGTGACCACGCCGACGATCTGGTTGATCTGCTGCTCCAGCTTCACCGGCTCGGCGATCTGCATGCCGTGCACGTCGAGAATGATGTTGCCGTTGTCGGTGGTGACGCCCATGCGCCACTCCGGATGACCGCCAAGCTTGACGATCTCGCGTGCCACGTGGCTGCGCGCCATCGGGATCACCTCCACCGGCAGCGGGAAGGCCCCCAGCACCGACACGTACTTGCTCTCGTCGGCGATGCAGATGAACTGCTGCGCCACCGCGGCGATGATCTTCTCGCGCGTCAGTGCCGCGCCACCGCCCTTGATCATGTGCAGGTGATGGTTGACCTCGTCGGCGCCGTCGATATACACCGGCAGCTCGTCCGGGCCCACCGTGTTCAGGTCATACACCGGAATGCCGATCGCCTTCAGGCGCTCGGTACTGGCCACCGAGCTGGACACCGCGCCCTTGATGCGACCCTTGATCTTGGCCAGCTCGTCGATGAAGAAATTGACGGTGCTGCCGGTACCGACGCCGACGATGCAGTCATCCGGCACGAATTTGATGGCCTGTTGTGCCACCAGCTGTTTCAGTTGATTCTGGTCCATGAGAGTACTCCGGAATGGGGAATTATTGCGGCACCAGCAGGCACACCGCCTGCGTTTCGATCGCTTCCGCCCGGCCGAGGTAGCCGAGCTTTTCATTGGTCTTGCCCTTGACGTTGACGCAGGCCACGTCGATGGCCAGCAGTTCGGCAATGCGGCCACGGATGGCATCGATGTGCGGCGCCAGCTTCGGCGCCTGCGCGATGATGGTGCTGTCGACGTTGACCAGCTGCCAGCCGGCGGCACGCACGCGGCGCATCGCCTCCTGCAGCAGCAGGCCGCTGTCGGCACCCTTGAATGCTAGGTCGGTATCGGGAAAATGACGACCGATATCGCCCAGCGCCGCCGCGCCCAGTACCGCGTCGGTAATGGCGTGCAGCAAGGCGTCGGCGTCGGAGTGGCCGAGCAGGCCCTTGTCGTGCGGGATGTGCACCCCACCGAGCATCAGCGGGCGGCCCTCGACCAGACGGTGCACGTCGTAGCCCTGGCCGATACGGAATGGCGTCATCTGCTTATCCTTTGCGCGCCGCCAGGATGGCGCTGGCCAGCGCCAGATCCTGCGGCCACGTCACTTTGAAGTTCTGTGCCTCGCCTTCCACCAGCCGCGGCGCATGGCCGAGCAGCTCGATGGCGGAGGCTTCGTCGGTAATCGCCGGGTTGGCCGCATCCTGCAGTGCCTCGGCCAGCAGACCGGCGCGGAACATCTGCGGCGTCTGCGCCAGCCACAGGCCGTCGCGCGGCACGGTGGCGGCGACGCGGCCCTGCAGACTCGCCTGCTTGACGGTATCGGCTACCGGCTGCGCCAGCAGACCGCCGACCGCGTCGTCCTGCAGGCTGTCGATCAGTCGCTGCAGCGCGCTGTCGCTGAGGCAGCAACGCGCCGCGTCGTGCACCAGCACCCAGTCGTCGGCGCCGGCCGCCAGCGCCGCCAAGCCACCGGCCACGCTCTCGGCGCGGCTGGGGCCGCCAACGCGCAGCACTTCCAGCTTGGCCTGCGGCCAGTCGAAGCTGTCGAACCACTCGTCGCCGGGCGAGATCACCACCGCCACGCGGCTGATCGTCGCATTGCGGCACAGCACGTCCAGCGTGTGCGCCAGCAGCGGCCGGTCGGCCAGCGGCAGGTACTGTTTCGGGGTGGCGGTGCCAAAGCGGCTGCCGTGGCCGGCGGCCGGCACCAGCGCGATGCAATCGCTCATGATTGCACCGGCGCCGGGCTCTCGATGCTGCGCCACAGGCAGCTGCCCTTTACCGTCTTGTCCAGCAGGTCGAGGTACTCCTGGTGCGCAGCCAGCTCCTCGGCCGTCGGCGCCAGCACCGTCAGCGGCTTGCGTTCGAACGCCAGGTTGAGGCCATTGATGCCCTCCCCCTCGCCCGGACCGGCGTCCATCATCAGGCTTTCCTGGCCACGGGTCATCCACAGGTAGACCTCGGCCAGCAGCTCGCAGTCGATCAGCGCGCCGTGCAGGGTACGGTTGCTGCGGTCGATCTCGAAGCGGTCGCACAAGGCGTCCAGGCTGTTGCGCTTGCCAGGAAAGGTGTCGCGCGCCATGCGCAGGGTGTCGGTGACCTGTGCGCACAGCTTGTCCACCGGCGCGATGCCGAGGCGGTTGAATTCGGCATTGAGGAAGCCGACGTCAAACGGCGCGTTGTGGATGATCAGCTCGGCACCGCTGATGAAGTCCACCAGCTCGTCGGCGACAGCATGGAACTTCGGCTTGTCGGCGAGAAAATCCAGCGAGATGCCGTGCACGCGCTCGGCGTCGGGGTCGATCTCGCGCTCGGGGTGCATGTACAGGTGCAGGTGGCGACCGGTCAGCTTGCGGTCCACCATTTCCAGACCGGCAAACTCGATGATGCGGTGGCCCTGGCTCGGCTCCAGGCCGGTGGTCTCGGTATCAAGAATGATTTGACGCATGATGGTATCGGATGGGTTTCAAGGTTGGCCGCAAGCGGACACAGTGGCTAGCGGCGCAGGCTATCGACGCCGGCATTGGCCAGCTGGTCGGCGCGCTCGTTGAATTCATGGCCGGCGTGGCCCTTGACCCAGCGCCACTCCACCTGGTGGTTGTTGCGCAGCGCATCCAGCTGCTGCCACAGGTCGGCATTCTTCACCGGCTCCTTGCTGGCGGTCTTCCAGCCGCGCGTCTTCCAGCCGTGGATCCACTCAGAGATGCCTTTTTGTACGTACTGCGAGTCGGTGTATACCACGATGCGGCAGCTGCGCTTCAGCGTTTCCAGGCCGCGGATCACTGCCAGCAGCTCCATGCGGTTATTGGTGGTGCCGGCTTCGCCGCCGAACATTTCCTTTTCCTGCCCCTTGTAGCGCAGCAGCACGCCCCAGCCACCGGGGCCGGGGTTGCCCTTGCAGGCGCCATCAGGGTAAATCTCGACGATCTCGTCAGTCATGCAATGTCTCGTTATCAGAGGTACGGGTAAGCGGATTGCGGTCGTTGCCGCCGGCGACCAGCATCGCCCGGGCCGGCTTGGCCGGCGCCCAGCGCGGTGTGATCAGGCGCATGCCGCGCTGGCGCTTGACGGCGACGACGCCATAGACGCCGGCGGCCAGCGGCCAGCAGCGCGCGCCGGTGCTTTCCATGAACTGCCAGCGAACCAGCCAGTCCTTGCGCGCCAAAGGCGGCGAGTATGCCATGAATGAGGTGGCCTCGTGCTCCAGCTCCAGCAATTTCAGCCAGTCGCGGATGCGCGGCAGCGACACGAAATTACCGCGCCACGGGTTGTCTTCCCGCCCCTGCAGCAGGCGGCGCACGCCCCACAGCGACGCCGGATTGAAACCGGTGATGATCAGCCGCCCTTCCGGCACCAGCACCCGCGCCGCTTCGCGCAGCACCTGATGCGGCAGGCTGGTAAAATCCAGCCCGTGCGGCAAAATGACCAGATCCAAGCTCTTGCTGTCGAACGGCAGGAATGCCGGATCGCAGACCACGCCCGGCTCGCCGCAGGCCGCCGCCAGCCCCTTCCACGGGATGCGGTTCATGGCGAGGAAATCGTGCTGGCACAGGCCGATCTGCAGCGTGCGAAAACCGAACACGTCGGCCACCGCGCTGTCGAAGAAAGCCTGTTCCTGCGCCAGCAGGTATTGTCCCAGTTCGGCGCTGGCCAGCCAGTCAGCGAACTCTTCCATCATTGCAGGATCATTCATGGCCGACATTGTACGCATTACCCCACTCAAGGCGTTCTCTGATAATTATATCTGGGTTTTGCACGACGACCGCGCCGCGATCGTGGTCGACCCGGGCGACGCCGCCCCGGTGCAGCAGTTTCTGGCACAGGCGCAACTGACGCTGCACGCGATCTGGATCACTCACCACCACCACGACCATATCGGCGGCTTGCCGGCGCTGCACGCGCAGTGGCCGGACTGTCCGGTGTATGGCCCGGCCGGTGTCAGCGGCGTCAGCGTGCCAGTGATGGAAGGTAGCCGGCTGCCGGCACTGGGCCTGGACTGTCAGGTCTACGAAGTGCCCGGCCACACCGCCAACCATCTGGCATTTCATTGCGGCCAGCACCTGTTTTGCGGCGACACCCTGTTTGCCGCCGGTTGTGGTCGCGTATTTGACGGTAGCATCGACAGCCTGCACGCCTCGCTGCAAAGGTTGGCCGCATTGCCGGCACAGACGCTGTGCTATCCGGCACACGAGTACACGCTGGCTAATCTACAATTTGCATTGGCACTGGAGCCGGACAATCCGGCGCTGCAGCAACGCTGGCAACGCGACAGCGCTCAGCGCGAGCAGGACTTGCCGACGCTGCCCTGCCTGCTGGCAGACGAGCTGCAGCACAACCCGTTCCTGCGTTGCAACGAGGCCGCTATCCGCCGCGCCGCGCGCCACCATCAGCCGGGCGGCGGCAACGACGCACTGAGCGTGTTCGCCACCCTGCGGCAATGGAAAAATGACTTCCGCACCAGCTGATTGGTGGTTCACCCGTCCGGCAAATAGTTTTGTCGTGAAAGACACAAAAATTAAGAAATTAAATGAACAACATAGCGCTTCATAATTGACGTCGCAGGCGGGCGTGGTAGCATCGCCCGATATGCTCCGATCAGGCCGTTGCCATGAAAAAATTTACCCCGCTCGCCCTCGCCGTACTACTTGCCCTGCCCGCCGCCCACGCGACCACTAGCGTGACGATACCGGGCTGGAGCACGCCCGGCGTCGACGACGGCCTGGCCGCCGGTCTGGATATGATGCTGATCAACACCAGCCTGCTGCGCAACGGCGACAACGTGTGGCAACGCGCGCGCGAAGGCTTCCAGCTGCCGGAGGTGAATCCCGAACTGGTACGCCGCCACGAGAAGTACTACACCGCGCGCCCGGAATACCTGCGCCGCACCCTCGATCGCAGCCGCAAATACCTGTTTCACATCATGAACGAGGTGGAAAAGCGCGGCATGCCGACCGAACTGGCCTTCCTGCCGGTGGTGGAAAGCTCCTTCGTGCCGAGCGCCAGCTCGCCGGTCGGCGCCGCCGGCCTGTGGCAGTTCATGCCGGCCACCGGCCGCGAGTACGAACTGGAGCAGACCTGGTGGTACGACGGCCGCCGCGACGTGGTGGAATCCACCCGCGCCGCGCTGGACTACCTGCAGGTGCTGTACAACCGCTTCGGTGACTGGAACCTGGCGCTGGCCGCCTACAACTGGGGCCAGGGCAATCTGAGCAAGGCAATCAGCCGCGTGCGCGCCAAGGGCGAAACCGAAACCTACGAAAACATCGTGATGCCGGCCGAGACGCGCAACTACGCGCCGAAACTGCTCGCCATCCGCAACATCATGGCGCAACCGGAGAACTTCGGCCTGCGCATTGACGTACTGCCCAACAAGCCGGCCTTTGTCGCCGTCAATACCGGCAAACACATGAACATCGACATCGCGGCGAAGCTGGCGGAAATGCCGGTCTCCGAGTTCAAGGAACTCAACCCCGCATTCAACCTGCCGGTGTACGCCCACAAGAGCGGCCGCCAGATGCTGCTGCCGGCGACCAAGCTACACCGCTTCGAGACCAACCTGGCCAAATGGGACAAGCCGCTGCTGACCTGGCAGGTACATGTACCGGAAAGCGACCTCAGCGTCAGCGAACTGGCACAGCAATTCGATATGAACCCGAACGAGCTGCTGGTTGCCAACAGCCTGCAGGGCAATCGTACCGTCAACGCCGGTCGTCCGGTGCTGGTTGCCGCCCGCACCCAGGATGCCCCGGCAACACTGGAGGTCAGTGACGTCGCCCCGGCCAGTGCACCGGTGCTGCTGGCCAGCAACAGTGAACAGCCGGTAGCAGGCGTCGTGAGCGTCAGCGTTGCCGCGACCGCTCCGGCTACCACCGTGACGCCCATCATCACACCCGTCGTTGCCAGCGTCACGACCAGCCCCGCCACCAGCGCGTCGGCAAGCAGCCCGATGACGGCCATTACCGCACCAGCCGTCACTCCGACTGTCAATAGCACCCCGACCGTCGCCGTAGCACTTGCGACTCCTGCCGTCGCAGCTGTCGCCAACAGCCCTGCCGCTAGCGTCGCTCCCGTCGCCGTCGCGGCAAGCAGCGTCGCCGCACCAGCCACCACCAGCGGCAACAGCATTACCGTCGCGCTGAGCCAGCCGGTCAGCAAACCGCAAGCCGCGCCGACTCCGCGCGCCAAACCGGCAGTGACCGCAGTAGCCAGCGCCAGCGACACCCCCGAACTACCGCTGCGCCCGGCCACCCGCGTGGAAAACCATGTCGTTGCCAACGGTGACACGCTGTACAACATCTCGCGCCGCTACAACATGAGCGTGGCGGAACTGAAAAACCTGAACACGCTGAACAGCGACGCGGTCAAGCTGGGACAGAACCTGCGCGTGCTGGGCGCTCCGCTGGGTAACGTCACCGCTAGCGTGACTTCACCACTGCGCACCGTTGCCTATCAGCAGCCGGCACGCAAATCGGCCGAGTACGTGGTGCAGGCCGGCGATACCGTATTCAGCATCGCCCGCAAGTTCGGCATTCATCACAGCGACATCCAGCGCTGGAACACCCAGCTGGTTGCCAACCAGATCCAGCCGGGTCAGGTATTGCGCGTCGAGGACGGCGGGCTGTAAGCCGTATCCGGCAAAGCATGACAAAACGCCTTGCACCGGCCGGTGCAAGGCGTTTTTTATGATGCTCACGCCAGCAAGCTGCCCGCCGCTAACGGCGACAGCCTGCCCTACTACCGATCAATCCCAGGGCACATCGACCGTACCTGGCGCGGCGGCAGCGGCAGCGGCAGCCGGTGCCGATGCTGCCGGCGCCGCGGTCGCTGGCGCAACGTTGGCCGCATCCTGCAAGCCGCCCAGCGCTTGCACCAGATCGTCGATCAGCTCGCCCAGCTCCTCGCTCATCAGCAGGAAGGTCGCCTCAAACAGGCTGGCGGCGTCGTCCCCCGCCTGGCTGGCCTCTTCCTGCAGCACGTCGAGAAACTGCAGCTTTTTCAGCTGCAGGGTATCGGTCAGCGTGAAGCGGATGCGCTCGCGCCAGATCAACCCGAGGCGGGTCACCTGCTTGCCGGTGGCGATATGCTGGCGGATCTCGTCCGCGGTCAGGTCCATGCGGGTGCAGCGCACGACCGCACCGTTTTCCGAGCTGTCCTTCAGCTCGCAATCGGAATCCAGCACGAAATCGCCGCTGGCCTCACCCGCCGCCAACCAGTCGGTCATCAGCGTGTGCGGCGACAGCACCGTGCGCGGCAGCGTGGCCGGCAGCGGCGGCATTGCCTCGCGCAGATTGCTCAGCAGCGCCTCTGCCTTGCTGGCGGAGCCGCTGTCCACCACCAGCCAGCCGCGTGCCAGATCGAAATAGGCGGCCGTGCGGCTGGTACGGGTGAAGGCGCGCGGCAGCAGGTCGTCGGTGATCTGCTCCTTCATCGCCAGCTTTTCCTTGCGGCCAACCTTGCGCAGCTCCTGCTGCTCGATGTCGCGCAGCTTGGCGTCCAGGAAGTCGCGGATCACGCCGGCCGGCAACACCTTGTCCTCACGGCGCAGCGACAGCAGCAAGCGCTCACGCTGCACATACAGCGGCTCGTCGAGATGCGGCGCGGGGGCGACCCAGCCCTCACTGAACCAGTCGAGACCGGAACAGCGCTGGAACTGGCGGGCATTCAGGGCATCGGCCAGCTTGCTGGCCACAATCTGCTCCGGGGCAGGCAGCTGGTAAAAACTAAGTTGTCGGAACCACATGATATTGACTTGAATTATCCAGAAGAAGGGAACGGTCGCAGCGCCACATCAGGCCTTGTTGGCCAACGCGCGACGGATAGCCAGCAGATCCTGCCACGCCTTGGCTTTTTCGCCAGGGCTGCGCAGCAGATACGCCGGATGAAAAGTGACGAATAAGGGGATGCCCTGATACTGGTGCGTCTCGCGCCGCAGGGCGCCAATGGCGGCATCGCTCTGCAACAACGCGTGGGCGGCGAAACGGCCCAGCGTCACCAGCACCTCCGGTTGGACGTGGGCAATCTGCCAGCGCAGGTAGTCGGCACAGGCGGCGATTTCGTCGGCCGCCGGATTGCGGTTGCCCGGCGGGCGGCACTTCAGCACATTGGCGATGAATACATCGTCCTGGCTCAGGCCGATGGCGGACAGCATGTTGTCCAGCAGTTGCCAGGCCTTGCCGACGAACGGCAGTCCTTGCTTGTCCTCTTCCGCACCGGGTGCCTCGCCGACCAGCATCAGGCGCGCCCGCGGATTGCCCTTGCCGAACACCGCCTGGGTGCGGGTCTGGCACAGGCCACAGGCGGTACAGCTTGCTACCTGCTGCTGCAAGTCCGCCCAGTCCGGCAACGCGGTCGTGGCCGGTTCGACAACGGCAGGTGCCGGCATCACCTCCACCAGCTGCACTGGCACCGGCGCGACGACCTCAGACGGTACGGGTGCGGTGACAGGCAACAAAAGGTTGGCCGCAACCTGCGCCAAGGCCGGTGTCAATACTGGCTCTGGCTCTGCGCCATCGCGCAAGCGCCAGCGTGGTGCCAGCCCCAGCTCGCGTAGGAGCAGATGTTGGCGACTCATGATAACGGGCACTCCATCAGCAATGCGTCCTCGCGGCCGTGTTCATGCCGGTAGTAGCCCTTGCGCACGCCGCAGTCAACAAAACCGAGGGCACGGTACAGGCCGATGGCCGCGGCATTGCCGGCGCGCACCTCCAGCAGGCAACGCGTGGCACCGGCGGCTTTCGCTTCAAGCAAGGCCGCCTGCAGCACGGTGCGGGCATGGCCACGACGCTGTGCGGCCAGCGGCACGAAAATATTGTGGATATGCAGTTCATCCAGAATTTGCTCGGAAACCAGCACCGCCAGCCACGTGTCAGCCGACTGCAGCACCTGCACCCGCTCGCTGGCGGAGGCCAGCGTTTGCGTGTAGACCGCCGTGGCCCACGGATGCGCGCACACCGCCGCCTCCAGCTGGTGCAGCGCGTCGGCCAGCGCCGGATCTGACAGCCGGCGCAGCTCAGCCATGCTTGCGTGCATGCTGTTCGGCGGCGGTCAGCGCCACCTTGTCGCGGATATACAGCAGCCCCGCTGCTTCCGGCGCCACCGCGGCATAGCCGCCACGGCGCACCAGGCGGATGTAGCTGGCCGCATCCGGACGCAGCTCGCACGTGGTCTTGCCGGGGTAGGTTAGCTCCTGCGCGCAGTCGCCCGCCAGCAGCGGGATATCGGCGGGAACGGACAATGCGGCCCGCGCCTGTAGCGTGATCGGCGTTTGCGCCACACCGTCGCGATAGCTCGCGGTATAGACCTCGTTCATGCGCGCATCCATCACCACCTGCACCGCCGGCGCGCCGGACTGAAAGGCAATCACGTCCAGCGTCGGCACCGGGATCAACGGCAAGTCATGCGCCAGCGCCAGCCCCTGCGCAATGCCGCAACCGATGCGCAAACCGGTGAAGGCACCCGGCCCCTGGCCGTAAATGATGCCGTCCAGTTCGGCAAGGCCGATGCCACTGTCGGCCAGCAGGCGCTGAATCAATGGCAAGGTCTCTTCGGAGTGGCCATTCACCACCGACAAGGTTGCCGAGAAGAAACGCTCGTCCACAGCGACCGCAATCGAAACATGCGTGTTCGACGTATCGATAGCCAGATACTTCATGATTGAGTTAACCGAGAGAAACAGAGGGGTGATTATAGACTAAGCTCTTCCACCCAAGAGAGTGCACTGGTGTGCAACAGGTTCAAGGCCTCGGCCTCGATGTTCAGGCGCTGCGCCAGTTGCGGCAGATTTTCGGTGCCGGCTTCCATCGCCAGCACCAGTTCCAGGCACAGGCCATAACGGCCGGCATGCACCATCAGTGCCTCGCAAATCTCTTCCGGCAGGTTGAGATGCTCCAGCGCCAGCGCGATCGGCATATCGAAAATCACGTCCAGCAGCGAGAACATGCCGGTGATGAAGAAGCTGTCGGCAACATCGGAGGGCAGACCGGACTCCAGCGCGATCAACTCCATCATGCGCGCGCGCGACACCGCGGTTTTCTGCAGCGCGGCCGGCATCAGGCCGTTTTCCGAACTGGTCACCAACAGCAGCGTCAGCCAGCGATACAAGCGCTTGTAGCCCAGTACAGTCAAAGCGTGCGAGAACGAGCTGATGGTGGTATTCAGCCCGGCAGCGGCCGAGTTGACGTAACGCAGCAACTTGAAGGACAGCGCGACGTCGGTTTTCAGCACCGCCTCCACCTCTTTCAGCGCCGCATCCTGGCGCAGCAGGTTCAGCAGCTTGAGAGTATTGGCAAAGCTTGGGTGGATCACCTTGGCGGACAGTGTTTCCGGCTTGGCAAAGTAGTACCCCTGATAGCCGTCCAGCCCCAGATCGCGGGCCAGATGGTAGTGCTCATAAGTCTCGACTCGCTCGGCGATGCGGATCACCGGATAGCTGCGCAAGCGCACCGCCAGCGTCTGGAAGGCCTGTGCATCCATCGACTGCACATCCAGCTTGACGTAGTTGGCCAGGTCGAGGAAAGCCGCCGCCGGCGACTCAAACGAAAAGCCGTCCAGTGCCACCCCGAAGCCGAGGGAACGCAGGTGACGGACACGGGACAGCAGCTCGTTGGAAGGCGTCAGCTTGCCGGAGATTTCCAGCACCACCCGCCGTGGCGGCAGCAACTCCAGAAAGTCGCTGCCGATCATCGACTCGCCAACGTTGATGAAAGCCAGCTTATTGCCGATCAGCCAGCTGGTGCCCATGTGGTTCAGGGTATTGACCAGCACCTCGGTATCGGCATCCAGCTCGGCATGCCGTCCGATTTCGGTCGAGGTTTCACTTTCACGGAACAGCAGCTCATAGCCGATGAGCTGCTGGTTACGGTTCAAAACAGGCTGTCTTCCCAAAAAAGCCGATACGGACATTGCAAGCGGGCTCAGTAAGAATAGTTGTCAGCGTTGCGAAGCATCATCGCGCCACCACTCGGTGCATCCGCCTGCCCCATCAGCAAGTCTTCCATGTCCAGCACCAGCACCACCGAACCATCACCGGACAAGGTGGCACCGGCAACGCCCTTCGGACGGATGTTCTGCAGCGGCTTGATCACCACATCGTCACGGCCGACAAAGGAATCGACGGCGAGGATGAAGGACTTCTCGGCGGACTGCATCAGCACACCGAATTGCGGCTTCTGTGTCGGCGCCCAATTCAGCAGGTTGGCCAGTGTCTTCAACGGCAGAATCTCGTCGCGCACCACGATGGTTGGCCGCCCCGATACTTCCTGGATTGCGGCGACATCGATCGGAATGATTTCTCGCACCATGGCCAGCGGCACGGCAAATGGCTGGTTGCAGGCACGCACCACCAGCACCGGCAGAATAGCCAGCGTCAGCGGCAGCGAAATGCTGATCTTGGTGCCGACCCCCTGCTCGGAGTTGATGTCGATACGGCCATTCAACTTCTGGATATTGGTGCGTACCACGTCCATGCCGACACCGCGACCGGACACGTTCGAGATCTGATCCTTGGTAGAGAAGCCCGGCAGGAAAATCAGCTGCAGGCACTGCTTCTCGTCGAGACCGTTGGCCGTCTCCGCATCGATCAGGCCTTTTTCGATGGCCTTGCGACGCAACGCCTCGGGGTTCATCCCCTTACCGTCATCGGTGATCTCGATGACGATATGATCGCCAACCTGCTCGGCCGACAGCTGCACCAGGGACTGCGGCTTCTTGCCAACGCTGATGCGCTCCTCGGAAGACTCGACGCCGTGATCGACCGCATTACGCACCAAGTGCACCAACGGGTCGTTCAGGTCCTCGATCATGGTCTTGTCGAGTTCGGTTTCCTCGCCGGTAATGACCAGCTCGACTTCCTTGCCCAATTGCCGCGCCAAGTCCCGCGCCAAGCGCGGATACTTCTGGAACAGACGCCCGATCGGCTGCATGCGGGTCTTCATCACCGCATTCTGCAAATCGCTGACCAGCAGGTCGAGCTGGCTGATCGCTTCGTCGAGGGAGCGCAGGGTATTCGTCTCCATATTGCCCTGCAGGATTTCGGTACGCAGCGTGGTCAGGCGGTTCTTGGTCAGGCCGATTTCACCGGACAGGTTCAGCACCTGGTCCAGGCGAACGGTATCAATACGAATGGTATTTTCCGGCGGCGCACTGGCCATGCCTTGCTGTGGCACCATCTTTGCCGGTGCCGGCTTGGCCGCCACGACCGGCATCGCCGGCGTTTCGAGCACTGCCTCGACCACCGGCGCCGCTGCCACAGCAACCGCAGCCGGTGCCGCCGCTGCGGGAGCGGCTGCCTTGGTAGTCACCGCGGCGTGCAACACATTCCAGTCCGGTGTATTGGCGGCGGCAACCGGCGCCACCGCTGGCGCGGCCACGGGTGCCGCAGGAGGTACCAGGTTGCCCGCCAGCGCACTGTCCAGTGCTGCGAGCAGGCCGGCATCCGGCGCGGCCGGCGACAGCCCTTGCGACAAGGTAGTGAACATGTCGCGCACCACGCCCGTCGCATCCAGAATCACATCCATCAGTTCTGACGACAGCGGCAACTCGCCGTTGCGCAGCTTGTCAAAAAGGTTCTCGGTACGGTGACAGATGGTCACCATTGCCGACACATTCAGAAAGCCGGCTCCGCCTTTGATGGTATGGAAGCCCCGGAAGATATCATTCAGTAACGCCTTGTCATTAGGCCGCTTCTCAAGCTCGCACAGTTTGTTGTCGACATCGGACAACAGCTCCGTGGACTCGAGCAGAAAATCCTGCATCAGATCTTCCATACCTGCAAAGTCGCTCATTTTGACTTCCTTTTCATTATCGGCCCGCAGTAGACGGCCTAGACGATCGCGCGTCTTAGAAACCCAAGCTTTCCAGCAAATCATCCACTTGCTGCTGATTGGTTACCACGTCGGAACGGCCATCAGGATTCACGACCGGACCTTGCAGCAGATCGGTGCCCAACTCTACCTTCTTCTCGGCCGGCAGGTACTCGATCAAAACAGTCAGCAACTCGCTTTCCAGCGTTTTGACCATGTCCATGACCTTCTTGATAACCTGTCCGGTCAAGTCTTGGAAATCCTGCGCCATCACGATTTCCAGCAGCTGGGCATTGGTCGCCGCCGTCTGCTGTGGCGCCTGGGCCAGGAAGCGGTGGGTATCTGCGGCCAACAGTTTGAAGTCGTCAACCGACAACTGATTGGCAAACAGCTGGTCCCAACGGCCTGACAAGCTTGCGGACTGGGACTGCAGCTCATCCTGGATCGGACGGGCAATATCGGTTGCATTCAGCACCCGCTCCGCAGCATTGGCCGTCAGCGTGGCGATGTAACCCAAGCGGTCCTTGGCATCAGGAAGGGCATCAGCCACCTTTTCCAAGGACTTGTCGTAACCAAGCTCACGCAGCGCATCGTGCAGCTTGCGGGTCATTTGGCCGACCTGGGCATAAATTGCCAATGCAGCCTGGGGATTCGCACCATCAACCTCTGCCGAGGGCGCCTCCTGCTGAGAGGCCTGCTGTTTGGCAATGCTTTCAAATAGAGCTTCCAGCTCTGGCGAATCGCCACTTTCAAGAAGATGATCCGGCACGACAATTTCTCCTGGCAACAGTACAGGCTGCTTTTATTTGTTTAGGCTCTGGAAGATCTTGCCCATCTTTTCTTCCAGTGTCGCGGCAGTAAACGGCTTCACGATGTAGCCACTAGCCCCTGCCGTTGCCGCCTCGATGATGTTTTCGCGTTTCGCTTCGGCAGTAATCATCAGGAACGGCAGCGTCTTCAGTTGCGGATCGGCTCGCACCGCACGCAGTAGCTCAATGCCGGTCATGTTCGGCATGTTCCAGTCGGAGACGATGAAGTCAAAATGCTGTGTTTTCAGCTTGTGCAATGCAACCTGGCCATCCTCGGCCTCGTCGACATTGGTAATACCCAATTCCTTCAAGAGGTTGCGCACAATCCTTCTCATTGTTGAGAAATCATCAACAACCAGAAATCTCATATTCTTGTCTATCATTGGCTTTTTCCTGAGCTGATATCAATTCCCAGCTTATTTTGTTCCTAGCGCTGAAGGAAAGGAATGATTGTATCCGCAAGCACCGCAGGGTCGAACTTGGCGACATAGGCATCAACACCGACACTGGCGCCCATGGCCCGGTTGGCATTGGACGACAGGGACGAGTGCATCACCACCGGAATACCGGAGAAACGGGCGTCCGACTTGATCAACTTGGTCAGCACATAACCATCCATTTCCGGCATTTCCGCATCGACCAGAATCAGTTTCAGATTGTCGTGCAGGCTTTCGGAGTCGGACCAGGTTCTGTTCGCCAGCACCTGCAATTTGTCCCACGCCTCTTTGCCGTTGTTTGCCTGATGATACTTGAGGGACATCTTGTCCATCACGTTGGAAATTTCTTTCCGCGCCACCACCGAATCGTCGACGAAGAAGACATACTGGTCATCCTCCAGCGCCGCCTGCGGAATATCCGGCAAACGGGTCTCGCCGACAACGCTAGACAGGATCTGCTCAACGTCCAGGATGGAGACCAGCTTGCCGTCATCCAACTCGGTCACCGCCGTGATCAGTGTCTGCTGGGTGGTATTCATCACGTTTTCAGGCGCGCGCACCTTGTCCCAATCGACACGAATGATGCGATCCACCGAATCCACCAGGAATGCCTGGGTGCTCTTGTTGAACTCGGTGACGATCATGGTGTTGTAGCCACCCTCCGCCAATTCACAGCCGATGAACTTGGCCAGCGAAATTACGGGAATGATGTTGCCGCGCAGGGACAACACCCCTTCGACACCAAACGGCATATTGGGGGTCTTGGTGACGAAAGGCGTCTGCGACACTTCGCGTACCTTGAACACGTTGATCCCGAATGTTTCGCGGGTACCCAACGAAAACAGCAGAATTTCCATCTTGTTCGATCCCGCCAACTTGGTACGGGCATCGATATTGGCTAGCAAAGAGGCATCAGATGCGGACATGGCCACTCCTTAAATAAAGCGCAAATCAGCTCAAATCTTCAGCATCTCGCGGATTTTCATCGAGAGCTTTTGTGGCTCGAACTTGGATACATAGGCATCGACGCCAACCGACTCACCCAGCTTCTGGTTGGATTGCCCCGACAGCGAGGAGTGCATCAGCACAGGAATGCCATGGAAGCGCGGGTCGGACTTGATCAGTTTGGTCAGCATATAACCGTCCATCTCCGGCATCTCGACGTCGGTCAGCACCAGGTTCACGACATCGCTCAACTTGCGCCCGGCCAGCTCGGCCTGCGTCGCCATGCGCTGCAAGTCATCCCATGCCCGCATACCATTGATGGCCGAAGCGTACTTGATGTTCATGACCTCAAATGTTTGCTGGATCTGCTTGCGAGCAACCGCCGAATCATCGGCAAAGTACACCATGCGAGGCTCTTTAATCGGGTCGATACCGATGAACTGGTGCTCGTCACCGTACATGGCGGTTTCCGCCAGCACCTTTTCAACGTCCATCATCATGACCAGCGTACCGCCGTCCAGCTCGGTGACCGCAGTGACCAGACCGCCCATCCGGTTGGTAATCATCTCCGGCGGCACCCGCATCGCCGCCCAATCCAGCCTCAGGATGGTATCGACGGCCTCGACCAGAAAGCCTTGGGTATGGCCGTTGTACTCGGTCACGATCATGATTTCCGGACGCTTCTCGCTGACGATACCGGCGTAGCGTGCCAGATCGATCACCGGCACCAGGCTGCCACGCAGACTGACCATCCCTTCGACGGACGAAGGCATTTCCGGCGCCGAGGTGATTTCCGGCGTCCGCATCACTTCACGTACTTTGAAAACATTGATACCGAAGGTCTCCTTGCGCCCTGTTCTTTGGTCAACTCCAAGAGAGAACAAGAGAATTTCCAGTTTGTTCGTTCCTGCCAGCTTGGTGCGGGCATCGATTTTTTTAAGAAGCTCAGACACGGAAACCTCCGAGGAAAAATTCATTTCTTACGACAAAGACATTCATGCCAGGCTGCGTCAAGCTTTACATTCCAGAATGGCAACACTCCGAGTAGTATCGCCTGTGCTCCATAAGGAGTCCAGCATCATCACATCCCGCGCACAGGGGTAGGATTATCATACGGTTTAACTAGCCTTTACAAATGGCGCCCGCTTAATGTCGAATAATCTATCAACAAATACCACCCCGGAAACGTTGGCCGCAACATTTGCCCACTTTAACGCGGTAACCGATGAGTTGATCAAAGCATACCAACAGCTTGAGATCAAAGTTGAAGAGTTGAACACTCAGTTGACCCAAGCCAATGATGAGCTACTGCAAAAGTCACAGGCCAACGCCCAGCTGGCGCAGCGACTGGCCACCCTCGTCAATGAATTACCTGCCGGTGTCATCGAGACCGATGCGCAGAAACAGATCATCTCACTGAACAACGCCGCGAAAACGATGCTGCCCGAACTGCAGAGCGACGCGCACTGGAGCGAAGCAGCACTGTTGCGCCAGATGGATGCTGATGGCGTAATCCACCTTGCCGACCCGCATAGCGGACGGACACGCTATCTGACCCTGCAAACCTGCCCGCTGGACGACCTGTCGACGATCTTCCTCCTGCATGACGTAGGGACCCTGCGTCACCTGCACGAGCAACTGGCGCAGCAAAACAAGCTCGCTTCCATGGGGCAAATGGCGGCATCACTGGCTCACCAGCTACGCACTCCGCTTGCCACCGCCCTGCTCTACGCCAAGAATCTGGAGCGGCCGGCGCTTTTGCCCGAGGAACGGCTGAAGTTTTCACGCAAGATTGTCGACCGACTGCAAGCGCTGGAGGGACTCACCCAAGAAATGCTGGGTTTTGTGCGCCAGAACACCTCCAGCGAACAAGTCACCCGCTACCCGCTACCCGAACTGGTACACGAACTGGAGCAATCGTTCGCACCACAGTGCGATGGCCATGGTGTGCACTTTCAGATTATCGCCACTGCATTGGAGCAAGCGTCTTTGAACTGCCGACCCAAAGAGCTGGCAGCGGCCATGATCGGCCTGCTCGAAAATGCACTGCAACACGTGCCGGCCGACGGAAAGATCACGCTAGAGGTGCTGAACCGCGAAAACTGTCTTACATTCAGAATAAGAGACAACGGCCCCGGTATTGCGCCGGAGCTGGTGCCCCGCATCTTTGAACCCTTTTTCACGACCAGGGCGAACGGCACCGGTCTTGGCCTCGCCATCACCAAGCGGGTAATTGACGCACTAGGCGGCGAGCTAAGCTATCATCGCGAAGATGACAGCACCGTGTTCTCGGTTGTCCTTCCACAGGCTGGCGAACCATGAATGGCAATGACCCCATGATGAAACCTATCGTTAAACTGCGCGGCCATGTTGGCAGCATCTTTCTTGTTGGCCAGTTTGATTTCAATGCCCACAAGGCATTCCGCCAGGCAAGCCAAGAGTTGCTCGACAATAACGACATCACCGAAATTGAGGTTGATTTCGATCAGGTGCCCTATCTGGACAGCTCGGCACTGGGCATGTTGCTGCTACTGAAAGAACGCACCAGCAGCGCCGGCAAGGGCCTGGCGCTGGTCAACTGCCGGGAGACTGTGCGCCAGGTACTGGAGATTGCCTGCTTTACCAAGCTATTCAATATTTCTTGATACTTGCCGGTAGCCTCACTACCAGCAGGGGCGGTAAAATCTGCAGCTAATTCAAGCGCCTTGGAAAACAATAAGATGAGCATCAAATCCGACAAGTGGATCCGTCGCATGGCCGAAGAACAGGCCATGATCGAGCCATTCGTATACGAGCAGGTCAAACAGATTAACGGCGAGAAAGTCATTTCTTACGGCACATCGAGCTACGGCTACGATATTCGCTGCGCCGATGAATTCAAGGTCTTCACCAACATCAACAGCACCATCGTCGATCCGAAGAACTTCGATCCCCAATCGTTTGTCGAGGTTTCCGGCAAGGGCTACTGCATCATTCCGCCCAACTCCTTTGCCCTGGCCCGCACCGTCGAATACTTCAAGATTCCGCGCTCGGTGCTGACCGTATGCCTGGGAAAATCGACCTATGCCCGTTGCGGCATCATTGTCAATGTCACCCCGTTTGAGCCGGAATGGGAAGGCTACGTCACACTGGAGTTCTCCAACACCACGCCGCTGCCAGCAAAAATCTACGCAAACGAGGGTGTGGCACAGGTACTGTTCTTCGAGTCCGACGAAATCTGTGACGTTTCCTACAAGGATCGCGCCGGCAAATACATGGGACAGGTCGGCGTTACCCTACCTCGCACCTGAGCCACTGCCCAAGCCTTTGCAGCGCAATTCCTTCTCGCAATTCAGGCCATCTGGTCTAGGATGAAGAACACGGCGGGCAATACTGTTGCTGACGTGTTTCTTCCTGAGCGTTGTGGTTCCCCCTTGCCGCAACGCTCTTTTTTTGCCCTACTTTCAAGCAAATCAAGCATGGCTATTTCTGATTTCAGTTTCAATGCCATCGATGGCCAAACCATTCCCCTTGCCCAGTTTTCCGGCCGCGTGCTGTTACTGTGCAATACCGCCAGCGAGTGCGGCTTCACCAAACAATATGCGGCCTTGGAAACACTGCACCAACGTTACCAGGGAGCGGGACTGAGCGTGATCGGCTTTCCTTGCAATCAGTTTGGACAACAGGAGCCGGGACAGTCGGGTGACATCCAGCAGTTTTGCCAAACCCGATATGGCGTCAGTTTTCTGCTCAGTGAGAAAATCGACGTCAACGGCCACAATGCCCATCCACTTTGGCACTACCTCACCGAGTACAAGCCCGGCCTCCTCGGCAGCAAAGCCATCAAGTGGAACTTCACCAAATTCCTGATCAATCGCGAGGGCGTAATTGTTGGCCGCTACGGACCATTGACCGCTCCGGAAGCACTACAGGGCAGGATAGAAAAATTGCTGCAGGAAAAAACCACGTGAACATCGAGACGAACTGCCTCAATCATTCCGGCTAGTTGTGTAAGTCCACTGGGTTGTTGAATGTCGGGAGCCGGCTGACTGGTGGCAGGTAGTCCAGGCTCGCATGTGGGCGGCGCCAGTTGTATTGTATTGGTGTAACCACTGTGGCAATGCGCCGCTCATCAGCTCGGATGAGTCATACGAGCACGCATAGGCCCACTCTCGCAGCGCGGTCTGAATGAAGCACTCCACCTTGCCACCCGTTCGCGGCGTGTACGGCTTGATACGCAGATGCTTCAGCCCCAGCCGCTAGCAAACGCTATTGTCCGTCAAGATGCACTCAAAGTGGAGACCCAGGTGGCGGTAGTAACGCACGGCCTGCAGCCATACGGCACAGGCGCTGTTCCCAGTTTCGTCTGGATGAATCGTGCTGGAGGCAATGCGGCTGTGGTCATCGATGGCGACATGCACATACTCCCACCCAGCGCCGCGTGAATCCTGCTGCGGGTCTCCGGCGACCCGATGCCCCGGCCAGCGGAAACGTCCCAGCTTCTTGATATCCAGATGCAACAGGCCGCCGGGACGCGGGCATTCATAGCGAACCGTGGGCGCCGCAGGCTCAAGATTGGCCAAACGGTTCAGCTGGTGGCGTTGCAGAATGCGAGTCACCATGCTGCGGCAGCTGCAACAACTCGCTGATCTGAGCAGCCATAGCTGCAACTACCCACAAACGCGGTCTGGCTCCACGCCGCCGACTGCGGTGCAACACCCTGTCAACAGCAGGCGATCGCAGCTCAGGCGGGTTCCTCCTTAGCAGGCGATCGCAGCTCAGGCGGGTTCCTCCTTAGCACAAGGGGGCATAGCTGTTAGGCAAAGACATCACGGGGGATGGCAATTGGATAGAAGCTGGGGGCTACAGGGTTGGCCGCAACAAGTATGAGCCGGGAGCCTACCTCAGCCCACCCTCAAAAGCCAAGCCCGGCCGCCAGGCCGGGCTTGTTGTCATCCGTAGTGCTGTGCGTTGAAGAATCACGGCAAAGAGAGTTTTGCGCGCGCAAAGCACAAAGCCCAGCTTGATTTCTCAAGCTGGGCTTCATTATGGGGCGTCTGGCGGTGTCCTACTTTCACACAGGTATCTGCACTATCATCGGCGCTAAGGCGTTTCACGGTCCTG